>JBDGSU010000152.1:0-43882 GCA_042217395.1 Halosimplex sp. | reverse complement strand
ACACCGACCGCTGGTTCGAGAAAATCCTGAGTACTGACTTCTACAGATGAGCGTTCTACTATAGCGCCAGCCGAGCGAGTACTGGTCGGCCTGGGGAACGCGGCGGACGAGCGACGCCAGGTCTCCGCAGAATGGGTCGTGGATGACCCCGTATAAACCGGTGAAGAGCGAGCCAACCAACGACTCGTGCTCGCTGGGAATATCGCCAGTAAGCCCAATCGACCACTGGATTCGAAGGCGGCCGATCAGAAACACTCAGCTCTCCTATTCGTCCATCACGACGGGGATCCACCACACGCGACTGCGGCCGCCGACCTTCTTGCTCGTCACGTCGGTCTCCTCCTGCAGGTCGTGGAGCCGGTTGAGCGCCGTGCGCCGGGAACAGCCCAGTTCCTCGGCCACCTCGCTGGCGGTCAGCGGCTCCGCGTAGTCCGTGCGGTCGCGGAACACCGCGATGACGTCCGATTCGGTGTACTGGGTCTCGCGGCCGGGGTCGACCATGTGCGTCGTACGGCCCGCGCGGGCTTATGGCTTCCTACGAGGGTATCAGGAGACCGACTCCGCGACGAACGAGAGCCGAACCGATCTGCGCTCGGTCGTCACCTCGAGGTCGTAGCCGACGGCGAGGACGAGCGTGCGGTCGCCCCGCTTCTGGACGACGACGCCCCGACGGGCCTCGCAGGGGCCGAACTCGCGGCCGGGTCCGCCGGGACAGTTCACGTTCGCCCACCGCCGTGCGAGCGTCCGATTGAATCCGACGTCGTAGACGACCCCGGACTCGACTCCGGAGCGCTGTAACCGCCGGAGTCGCGGGCGGAGCTCGGTCCGGAGCGCTGTCACGGCGCGGTCGCGCCGGCTCCAGTCGTGCTCGCCGCGGCGCGCGCGGGCGGCGTCGTGGGTCGCCCGGCGGAGGTAGGACTGCCCGTCCCGGACCGGATTCGCGTCGACGCCGGCAGTCCGCACGTCGGCGTGGTACCCCAGTTGCAGGTACGCGACGAGCATCGCGACCAGCGCGAGCGCGACGACGGCGCCGGCGAGCAGGACCATCTGGCCGCGACCGTCCCGCCGGCGGCCACCGAGTCTATCGCAGGTCACGCGTACCACACCCGTATCGTGACCGCACCGTAGCGCGTGGGGACGGTCGCGACGCCGGTCGCGACGCGGTCGGGTTTGCGGAAGCCGACTCGCCCGTGGGGCGTCTCGACTCTGAACATGACGTTCTCGGGGAGGATACGGCCGATGCGGCGTTCGAGCGCGTCCCGCTCGCGCTCGAAGGCGTCGGCCGAGCGTGTCACCTCGGCGAGGCGCGTCCCGCCCCGGTGACGCGGCGGTTCCTGCGCCAGGATCGTCGCCGCGTCTTCCGCGTAGGCGTCCAGCTGACGGCTCCGCTCGTCGGGTCGACCGACGCCGAGCGCGAACCCCGCTGCGACCCCCACGACGAGCAGGACGGCGAGGGCGCCCTCGACGGCCGGCATCGGCAACTGCCCCCGGGCGGAGGCCCGTGACGTCCGCGAACTCCGTGGGTCGTCCCCTCGCGACGGCTCAATCATCGACGGTCACCCCGAGTCGGGCCTTGGTGGTGTTTCCCGGCGCGAACGCCAGCCGGACGTCGCCGCGTTCGAGGCTCGCGTTCGCCAGGAACGTGAACCGGACCGTCTCGCGCCGGGAGACGTCGACGGTGTAGCGGCCGTCCAGGCCCGACGGGTCCCGCAGCACCGTCCGTTCGTTCGCGCGGACGGCGCTGATCGTCACGTTGTCCGGCGGCGTGAGCGCGAGTTCGACCCGCGGCGCCCGTCGCGAGAGCGTGACGCGGTGGGGACCGGGAAACGACGGAACGACCGTCTTCTCCGTGCGCCGTTCGACGAGGACGATCCGTCGAATCGTGGTCCCGCCCGCCGGGGTCCCCGCGTCGGCGACCACGCGGTCGCCGACGGTGACCCGGAACGACCGGCCGTCGAGGACGGGGTAGCGGGCGCGCAGCGTCGCGGCGTCGAGGTCGGCGAGCGCCCCGCGGTCGAGCACGTTCGAACGGTTCGTCACGGGGTCGCCGGGGGAGACGAGCCCCTCGGCGACGGCCGCCGCGGCGTGGCGTTCGCCGACCGGGCGGGACTGGCCGGCCAGCGCCCCGTTCGCGACGGCGACGCCGAGGACGGTCACGGTCGTGAGCGTGAACAGCGCCGCGGCGAGCGCAGCGAGATTCGCCTGTGCGCGGCGGCGACCGTTCGGAACGCCCGCCTCGTTCCTGGCGGTCACGCCGACCACCTCGCGAGAGGCCCCACCGAGCGACGAGCGGTGGGATTTACGGTGCGCGGGCGCGACCGGCCGACCGTGCCGGCCGAACTGACGCCCGACTTCCCGCTCTTTCTCGGCGGGATGCTCGCGGGCATCTGCGGCGCGGTCGCCGGTCTCGTGTACGTGGTCGCGCTGCCGGGGTCGCCCGCCGTCCCGCTCGCGTACGGCTTCGGCGCGCTCGGCCTGACCTTCCTCGCCGTCGGAGCCCTCGCCGCCGCGGGGCTCTGGCTGGTCCGGCGAGACTGACTCACGGCGCCCCTCCGTTACCGATCTCGACGACCAGTCCGCCGCGATCGCCCCTGACCGTGACGACGACCCGCCCGCCGTCCGCCCGCCCCTCGATCCGGTCGACGCGCGGCGGGAGCGAGAGCCGCAGCTGCCCGGAGACGGCGGCGTTCGGGTGCTCGAGGACGAGGCGTCGCCCGTCGACGCGGAGCGAGTAACCCGACCCGGCGATCGCGGTCGGAACCGCGACCGTCCGCCGAGCGGACACGTCCCGCGCGGCCGGGGGAACCGCGCTCTCGACCTCCTGTGCGACGGTCGCGAGCACCCGATCACCTACCTCGGCGCCCGCCGCGGCCCGGTAGCCGGGGACGACGCCGCCCAGCAGGACGGTGGTGAGCAGTCCCACGAACAGGACGACGATGCCCAGTTCCAGCGTCTTCCCGACCGCGGGGGCGACGGCGCGCTCTCCGGGTCCGGATTCGAGAACTGGCGGCGCCCCGCCGGCGCCCGTCCGACTACGCATGCTCGACCTCCAGGCGCATCGCGTGGTCGACCACGTATCCGCGACGCTGACCGGGAAACGCGGCCACGACGCTCTCGACGCCGTCACCGTCGATATCGCGCCGACTCACCGTCGCGCCACGGTCGGCGAAGTACCGCTCGAAGGCGGCGGGCGCTCGCGTCTCGACCGCGACGCTGTACCGCCCGGGTCCCAGCGACCGGCGGTCGTGAGTCACGTTCGTCTCGAGGCGCGCGGTGACTCGACCGCCCCCGACGCTCTGGCTCGGCGCTGAGAGGGTCGCGACGCCGACGACGAGCACGCCGTCGGCCGCCGACCCGACGACCGGCGGCGGTTCCGCGAACCAGGCGTTCTCGTCGCGTCCGCGGACGATCGCGCCGGCGACGGCGGCGACGCGGTGGTCGTCGGTCTCGTAGACCAGTGCGCCGGCGTCGAGGTTCGCGACGAGCCCGCCGCGGTCGTAGACGCGGACCTGTCGCTCGGCCGTGTAGAGGCGGCCGTCGCTGAAGCGGACCGTCGCGGTTCGGTGGCCGGTCGCCTCGACCGGGTCGAGACCGGCCGTCAGGTCGGCCGCGACGCGATCGGCGTCGGCCCGCGCGGCCTGTCCCTGCACGAGCGTCCCGACGCTCGCGGTCAGAAGGCCGAGCGCGACGACGGTCATGCCGAGCAGGAGCGCGGCGCCGACGACGCTCGACTGCCCGCGGTCCGCCTCCTCCGGGGACGGCCGAGCTGCCGAACCGGTCGCTCCGGTCATAGCATCCCGGCCCCCGCGAAGACGGCGTAGGTGAGAGCGACCAGTCCAGCGGAGTGGAGCAGCGCCTCGTAGCGGCCGCGGCTGGCCGTGCCGGCGAACCAGCCACAGGACAACATCGTCGCCTGCGTGACGACGTAGAAGCGCCAGCGTTCCCGGGCGGGCTGGACGGCGTCGGGGTCGAGCGCGAACCCGCCGGCCGCCCCGCCGACGTTCGAGACCGAGGCGAGCTGGGCGAACCCGTCGAGCACGGTGAGGTTGACCGCCACGACGATTCCCAGCACGAGCAGTCCCGTCGTCCACCCGACCGCGACGTATACGAGTAGTTCAGATCGGAGCTGCTTGCGCTGATGATAGAGTTGACCGATTTCAGTCTGGAGCGCCTCGAACACCTGTTCGGTATCGCTACCCGCCTCGAGCGCGCCGACGACGAGCCCGATCGTCTGTTCGGCCATCGGCGTCCCGACGTCGGCGACGAACTTGTCGAGCGCCGCCGCGCGGACGTCGCCGGCCTCCGAGCCCGCGTCGGTCGTCAGCGAGAGCGAGAAGGCCAGTGACTCGACGTCGGACTGGAGCGCGCCGTGGTCGACCTCGCGGGCGACCTCGCCGACGGCTTTCGAGAAGGGGCGTCCGAGTGCGACGTGACCCGCGATCGCGTGGACGAAGTCGCGGATCTCCCGGTCTTTCGCGTCGTCGATCCGCGCACGCCGGACGGCGACGAACCCGACCGGGAGCCCGAACCCGACGTAACTCAACAGCACCACGTTCGCGAGCGCGTAGTCGAGCGACGAGAGGACCGCACCCAGTCCCACCGCCAGCGGCCCGCAGACCGCCGCGGCGCTCGCGGGGTTGACCGGCGCCGTCCGGAGCAGTGCCGGCAACTCCTTCGGAAGCCCGTACTCCGGGGTCGCGTGCTGGGTCGGGCGGAGGCTGGCGACGACGGCGGCCGTCGCGAGTCCGACGCCGAGGACGAACGCGACGGCGCCGTAGATCAGCACTTCGCGGGTCGTCACGGCTCCCAGCGGCGTCGCGATCTCCCGCGAGAGTCCCGGTGCGAGCACGCTCATGACGGTGAGGATCAGGACAATCAGCGCGGGGAACACGAGCATCACCACGAACAGTTCGGCGAGCAGTTCGAGGTAGCCCGAGATCCGGTCGTGCGTACGCGACTGCTGGTGCGAGAGGAGGCGACTCTCCATGCGGAGGTACTCGGCGAGCGCGTCGGTTCCCTGGTTGGCGTGCTCGCGGTATTTCAAGAGAAACGGGGCGAGCAGGTCACGGGAGGGCGTGTCCCGGGCGACCAGTTCGAGGCCGGCGTCGAGGCTGCCGGTGAGCACCGCCTCGTTGAGCGCTCGGCGGAACGCCGTCGCCGTCTCGCCGTAGGCGTCCTGGTCGGCGACGCGACGGAGCATGGTCCGCTGGTCGCTGCTGCCGGAGGCGAGCACGCGGAGGTACCGCACCGCGCCGGGGAGCGTCGTCTCGATGTCCGCCCGGCGCGCGTCGGCGCGCCATCTGAGGTAGACGCCACCCCCGCGCACGATCCCCCACCTCGTCGCCGCGGCGGCGGCCGCACCGGCCGAAAACGCCACGAGGAACGGCGGGAGACGAGGGATCGCCACGCGGTCGAGCACGGGCGCAGCGTCGTGGAGTGCGCCCAGCGCCCAATCGAGGGCGCCCCCCGGCAGGGCCCAGACGATCCCCGTCACCGCGACGAACGCGAACACGGAGGCCGTCCACGACAGCCCGTACACCCGGGCGATGTAGATGTCGAAACTCGTACCGAGACTCGCCGCGCGGTAGCGGTGACGGTCGCGGTCGTGTCGCGCGCTGTCCGCTCGCCGGGAGAACAGCGCGTACAGCGCGCGGTCGAGGAACGCGACCGTCCCGTCGGTTCCGGTCGGTCGCTCGTCAGTCGCCATCCGATCCCTCCTCGCGCTCGACGTCGTCCCCAGACCGGATCGACCCGCCCTCGTCGCTCCTGTACTCGGTCGCGTCCGCTGGGTCGCGTTCCGACGCGCCGATCTCGTCGTCTTCGATGGGGCCGGTCTGGTCCTGGCCGATGGAGCCGGACCGAGTGGTGTCCGTCCGCGCGCTCCCCTCGCGAGCGGCGGGACCGGTCGAGTCGCGGTCCGCGGTCGCCGTCGGCTCGCGCCCGGCGAGGTCCTGCTCCACCCCTCCGGACCCGGCCACGGTTGCGTCCAGCGTGATCCCGTCGGTCGACGGAGCGGCCCGGCTCTCGTCGGGGGATTCGGATCCGTCGCCGAATGGCCGCCGCGGCCGCTCCCGCATCCGCTCGACGGTCGCGGCCTCGTCGGTCTCGAGGTCGGCCAGGAACGCGAACAGCTCGTCGCCGTCGGTTACACCCTCACGCTGGAGGTACTCCACGTACCGGTGTTTCCGATGGAAGTCGTCCTCGACGTCGTCGACGGGTCGGTCTGTCAGCCCGGCGAGTCGTTCGAACAGTTCGGTCCGGACCCGTCGCTCCTCGTCGCCGAGGTCGGGGTGTTCGTACGCGAAGTCGTACTCACCGTCGTGGGTCCGGCGGGCGACGGCGTTCCAGTAGACCGTCGTCTCCCCCTTTCGAACCACGCCGCAGGCGTCGTCGCGTTCCCGCTCGAGTTCGCGGAAGGTGTCCTCGCCGACGAACTCGACGACGTCTCCGACGTAACGCTCGCCACCGACGTTGCGCGGGAAGACGAGCAGGTCGATCTCCGAGAGCAGGTAGGTGGGGACGTCCTGCTCGACGACGCGGTTGACCAGCGTCTCCACGTCCCCGGCGTGGGTCGTCCCGATGACCCCGTGGCCGGTGTTCAAGACCTCGGCGAACGTCTCGAAGCTCTCGGGCGTGTTGATCTCGGCGATGAGTTCGACGTCGGGGTTCAGGTAGTTCGTCTCGGTCATCAGGTCGTCCATCGAGACGCGCTTGTACTCGTCCTGGTGCTCGCGGGTGGTCAGCGAGACGCCGGTCTCGTGGGGGAGCCACACTTCCCGGGACCCCTCGTCGATGCTCACCGGCCGATCGCGGAAGGAGACGAACGGCATGTGGGCGTTCATCAGCGTCGTCTTCCCGACGCCGGTCGGGCCGCAGAACAGGACGACGCCGTGGTTCTCGTAGAGCTGCCAGAGCAACGCGACCAGCTCCGTGGGGAGACTGCCCCGCTCGAGCAGGTCGACGGGCGTCAGCACGTCGGAGGCCTGCTTGCGGATGGAGATGTGCGGGCCGTCCTCGCTGACGGTCGGGAGCGCCACGGCACAGCGGATGGTCTCAGAGACGCCGGGCGGGCTGAGGTTGACCTTCGCGCTCGGGTTGGCGGCGTTGAGCTCGGTACCGTCGTCGGCCGCGAGCTGTTTGACGACGTTGACGAACTCGCTCTCGTCCTCGAAAGTGAGATTTGTCGGCACGCGCTCGGTGTGGCCCACGTCGTCACGCGGGACGACCTTCACGCGCTCGCCGACGCGATTGGCCTCGACGTCCTCCAGATGCTCGTCGCGGATCGGGATCGTCAGCTTCCCGTAGCCGACGTAGTCCCGGAGGACGTAGTACACCAGGTCGTCCAGTCGGTCGTCGGCGTAGCGCTCGTCGACCGGCGGGATTGCGAGGTCCCACTCGGCGAGCGCCGCACGGACGCGATGGCGCGTCGCGTCGAACCAGGCGCGCGTGTTGCGAGCGGTGAGTCGCCGAGAGAGCAGTTCGCGGGCGCGCTCGCGGACGAACGCTGCCTCGTCGTCGACGACGCCCTCGACGTCGGTCTCCCAGACCCGCTCCTTGCATTCCGCGACCAGGTCTGCGTCGCCCGGGAGGAGGTCGGGCTCGCGGACCGCGTACTTCGTCATGAAGCTATCGATCCCCAGTAAATTTTCGCGATAGACGACGACGGGGACCTCGAAGCCGTGGAACTCGACGGTGTGCCGCTCCAGCCGCTCGCTGGCGAACCGGTCGAGATAGTCGGGGTCGGCCGGCAGGTCCGTGTCGGCGGGCGCGAAGTTCTCGGTGTGGACGACGACGCTGTCGTCGGTGACGTCGGCCACGTCGATCCGGTCGTCGAGCGCGTACGGCGTCAGCTGCCCGAGACAGCCCAGTTCGGCCAGCGCGTGGTACTCGAGACGCCGGCGCGCGTCCGGCGAGGCGTCGATCAGTCGGTCGATCACCCGACAGTGTTTCGGGTCGAACCCCTCGATCATGCGCTCGACGGCGCCCTCGCGCGTCCGCGGCCGCTCCAGACTCGCGTCGGCGAAGTACTCGAGCACGCGGTCGAGGTTCGCTCGCTGGTCGTCAGTGAGGCCGGGCTCGCGCACCTCGTAGTCGAAACCGGCGTCGGTCTCGCGGATGGTGACGACGACGCCGGGCGCGACCTCGGTTTGCGAGCGCACGTCCGGCGCGTACCACGCTTCGGGGTCGTCGGGCGGCAGCGGCGGCGCGACCGCACCGCCGTCCCCCCGGTCGGCGAGTTCGAGTCGCTCGTTCGGCATCTACGACCGATTGGATACCCGATATGTTTTAAACTCTTGCATCTCGAACGACATCTGTCGTCGGCTCTCGATCCCGGATCGTCCGCCGCGGCTTCGCCCGGCGCCGGGACGTGATACCCGGCCAGCGCCGAGGCGACGAGCGCGCGATGCCTCCGTTCCCGGGCGCGGGAGTCGATACCGTTCCGTTCTGTCGTCTCGAATCGCCGTCGAGCCGAAGTGTGCGTGCGTTCAGCGATCCGAGGCGAACGCGCGAGGGTCGGCGAGTTCAGTCGTGAAGTGATTTCAGTGGCGGTTCCCCGTTCGACCGCTCGCCCGTCGCGACTCGAGGAGTGCGACTCCGAACGGGGCAACGACGCTGACATCCGCCCGCGGCTACAGAACGTTCGCGGAACGGCCCTGGCGCCCGCCCTCGGTGATCGTTGCACGCGAGACGGGCCGCTCACCGGCCGCGGACCCGAACACGACATCCCGCCTCCCGGCGGACCGAACGCCGAACGCCGTCGAATGCCGACCGCGCTTTTTTCCGATCCCACCCCAATAGTATTGATAGAAATGGACAATACCGATATCGAGGCGTCCGAAGTCGCGCGGCGCGTGACGGGAGACGACGCCGAGGACCTGTTCGTCCTGGACGTCCGCACGGAGGACGACTACGAGGAGTGGCAGATCCCGGGTAGTACGAACGTCCCCGTCTACGACGACCTGCTCGAGTACGACTACTCGTCCCTCGAAGAGCACCTCGACGAACTCCCGGACGACGAGGAGATCGCGGTCGTCTGCGTCGCCGGCGTCACGTCGGCTCGCGCCGCCGAGTTCCTCGACGACCACGGATTCGACGCGAAGTCGATCCCCGACGGCATGAACGACTGGGGCCGCGTCCACCGCACGTACGACCTCGCCGACACCGAGAGCGTCGTCCAGATCGTCAGGCCCGGCACGGGCTGTGTCTCCTACGTCGTGCACGACGACGACGAGGCCGTCGTGGTCGACCCTTCTCAGTACGTCGACCGGTACCTGACCGTCGCGGACGACCGGGATCTGGAGGTCGTCGGCGTCGTCGACACGCACGCCCACGCCGACCACGTCTCCGGAGCCCGTCGCCTCTCCGGGGAGCTCGACGTACCGTACTACCTCCACGGCGAGGACGCCGGCGAACTCGACGAGGTCACGGAACTGGCCGACGGCGAGAGCATCGACGTCGGCGAGCGCTCGCTCGACGTGCGCCACACGCCCGGCCACACGCCGGGGAGCGTCTCGCTCCGGTTCGGGAACGCGCTTCTCTCCGGGGACACGCTGTTCCTCCGGAGCGTCGGCCGACCGGACCTCGAGGACGGCTCCGAGGCGGCCGTCCGCGAGGCGGCCGACCGGCTGTTCGACAGCCTCGACGAACTCACGGACCTCCCCGACGAGACGGTCGTCCTCCCCGGCCACTTCAGCGACGAAGACGCGCGCCCCCTCGCGACCGAGCTCGGCGACCTCCGGACGGAAACGACGAACGAGCTGTTGAGCCACGTCGCCGATGGCGACGAGTCGGCGTTCGTCGAGACTGTCGTCGAGCGCCTCTCGGACGAACCCGCGAACTACAACGAGATCAAGGAGATCAACTGGGGACGAGCCCAGCCCGGCGGCGACGTCGAGGACCTCGAACTGGGACCCAACAACTGCGCCGCCGACTGACGCCCGCGCGTCGACCGGCGGCTACGCGGAGCGGTCGGACTCCGCGACGGCCTCCGCGAAGGCCCGCGGGAGCGACGCGTAGACGAGGGCGGTGTCGACGAGCGCGTCGACGGTCGTGTACTCGTCGACGGCGTGGGCGGTGTCGGTCCCGAACGCGAACTCCACCGTGGGGATCCCGGCGTTCCGGAGCGTCTTCGCGTCGCCGCCGCCGGTCGCGCTGCGGCGGTAGACCCGCTCGCCGCTCACCGCCTGCGCCGTCGACGCCACCGTCTCGACGAGCGGGCTGTCTATCGGCTCGACCGTCCCGACGCTCCAGGAGACGTCCGCGATCGAGATCCCCTCGCAGTCGTCGACACAGGACCGGACCTCGGAGAGCATCGCCGACGTCTCGACGCCGGCCGCGAGTCGGATATCGATCTCGGCGCGGGCGAACTGGGGCACGCTGTTGATGGCCGCGCCGCCCTCGACGGTTCCGAGGTTGATCGACGGGGTGGCGAAGAGGTCGCGAGCGGCCGCCTCGCCCATCGTCGGCGCGTAGTACTCGACGGACTCCGCGACGATCGGTTCCACGTCGGGACCGAGGTCCAGTCGCCGGCGCCCGAACCGCTCGCGGAGCGTCTCGACGGCGCCGTAGAGTCGGTCGATCGCGTTCTCGCCGAGCGCCGGCCGCGACCCGTGGGCCGCCTCGCCGCGGGCCTCGAGCGTCAGCCAGATGCTCCCCCGGTCGGCGACTGTCACCGAGTGGCGCCCCGCCTCGCACGTCGGCTCGCCGATGACGCAGGCGTCGGCCTCGACCAGCCCCGCCTCGAGCAGCGCGGGGAGCCCGGCGTCGCCGCCGACCTCCTCGTCGCCGACGAACGCGAACCGCAGCGTGACCGGCGGCTCGGTCCCGGTCTCTGCGAACGCCGCGATCGCGAATAGCATCGCCGCGAGCGCGCCCTTCATGTCGGTCGCGCCGCGCCCGTAGACGCGGTCGTCGACGCGCTCGCCGAGCGGCGCGTGCGACCACTCGTCGGCGTCGAATCGGACGGTGTCGAGGTGCCCGTTGAACAGCAGCGTCCGCTCGGTCTCGCCGCGAAGGGTCACCAGCAGGTTCGGCTTCGCCGGATCGATGGCGAAGCGCTCGACCTCCACCGGGAGCGGATCGAGGTACGCCTCGATCAGATCGACGAGTTCGGTCGTGTCACCGGGCGGGTTCGACGTGTCCACCGAGAGGAGGTCGAGCGTCAGATCGACGAGGTCCGGCCGGTGGGACTCGACGTACGCGGTCGGGTCGACCATCGTCACCCGCGTTCCCCTCGGCGGATCCTCGCGGCCGCGCCGTTCGGGTCTCCGGTCGGGTCGACGCCGCTACCGTCGACCGGTCTCTCCCGAGGAACGCGACCGCTCGCGCCCGCCGCACCACCCTCTGTTTCGGCGAGGTCGTGCATACGTACCTGTTCGGGACCGAGTGCCTAAAGTATTGCCCAGAACGCCCAATACTACGAGGGACTCGGCACCGGAACGCACACCGGTTCTCGCCGCTCGGGAAGCGTCAGCACGGTTGAAGCCCGTCGAAGCCGTATATCGGCCCGTGACCACCTACGCCGACCCATCGTCTCGGGACGCCGCGATGCACCGTGATTTCCCGGCGTACGGCCCGATCGAGGCCGTCCTCGGCTACGCGCTGTTCTACGTCCTCGTCGACCGCGTGACTCCGGCCGTCGTCGCGGTGTTCGGCGAGGACGTCGGACTGTCGCCGTCGTTCGTCCGGTTCGGGCTGGCGGCGGCGCTGTGGTTCGTCCTCGCCGTGACGGCGCCCGACCAGGTCCGTCGGCAGCTCGCGGCGCTCGGCGTCGGCTCCGACGACGACTACCGGCTCCGGACGTGGTCGCGAGTGACCCCCGAGTCCGTTCGGACGGCGGGCTATCTCGCGGCGCTGGTCGTCGGAAGCGGCGTCGCACTCGTGACGTTCGAATCGGCCGTCGAGGCGTTGCTGTCGCTGATCCCGGTCGTCGGTGCCGTCGACGTCGCCGCGTTCGACTTCGTGGATCTCCTCGTACTGATCACGTTCTTCGTGGCCTACAGCGCCGCGACACACTCGCTGGACAGGCTGGTCGTCGGGGCGCTCCGGGCGCTGACCGCCGACTGAGACGGCTCCCGTTTCGCGGCGAGCAGTCGTGTCGTCGCTGGACGGCCCCCCGTCCCGCGTGAAGACGTATAGGCCGGGCGTCCAAAGCGCCGGTATGCAGACCGGACTGACGGTGGGCGACTCCATCGAGCGGCTCCAGGACACGGCCGGGGGCGTCGACGTCGACTTCGTGGAACTCTCGATCGGCGAGTCGGGGTACGCTCCGGGCTCGCGCGACGACGACCTCCGCGACGCGCTGGCGGCCGTCGGCGCCGACCTCCACGTCCACCTCCCGTTCGACCAGGTGGTCGCGACGCCGGTGGCCCAGTTCAACGAGGCGGTCGTCGACTATCTGCGCGAACTGCTCGCGTGGGCGGGGACCGTCGGCGCCGAGAAGGCGGTCCTCCACGGGACGACGCGCGACCCACACGACACCGACCAGCGAGCGGTCTTCGCCGACCAGCTCCGCTCGATCGACGCGGCCGGGGCGGAGGCCGGCGTCGAGGTGGTCGTCGAGAACGTGGGCCACCAGAGACGCGGGCTCCAGCTGTCCGTCCTCGGCGACCTCGCGCGGGAGACGGGGACGGCGGTCTGTTTCGACGTCGGCCACGCCTACGCCGAGGACGGCCACGAGGGGATCGAACGCTCGCTCGCGGAGTACGGGGACCTCGTCTCGCACCTGCACGTCCACGACGTCCGCTCGCGGGGGGACACGCACCTCCCCCTCGGCGCAGGTGAGATCGACTACGCGCGAGTCGCCGATCTGCTCCCCGAGTTCGACGGGACCGTCGCGGCGGAGGTGTTCACCGACGACGTGCCGCTACTGAGCGACACTATCGACAGGATCGAGACCCACCTCGACGGCTGAGTCGCGGGCCGCCCGAGTCAGTCGACCGCCGGGATGAACCGCACTACCCCCATCACAATCCAGCGTCACCGGTATCGATCCCCCCGTCTTCGATCAGCGCGTCGACCGCCTCGCGAACCGCCTCGAGCGAGGTGTAGCGGGGTTCGTACCCGAGGCGCGACCGGGCCTTCTCGATGCTGACGCTCGGGCTGTGGCGGACGTGGTCCTCGGTCGCCTCGACGGCGTCGTCGTCGTACTCGGGCCGCTCGGCCCACTCGTCGAACGGGAGGTACGTGAGATTCGCCTCGCGACCGAACCACTCGGCGACGGCTTCGGCGAAGCCCCGCAGCGTGATCGCCCGCGGCGAGACGACGTGGAAGCTCTCGCCGACCGCGGCGGACCACGATTCGAGCGCCCGCTGGAACGCCTGGGCCACGTCGTCGGCGTGGACGTGGTGGACGGTCTCGAGCCCGAAGTTCGGGAGCGCGACCTCCTCGCCGCGCGCGAGCCGTCCGTACACCTCGGCGTCGAAGTTCCCGGCCGGATTCACCGGGGTCCAGCCGGGGCCGGAGATGTGTCCGGGGTGCAACACGGTCGCCGGAAAGCCGTTCTGCCGGGCCTCTTCGAGGAGATAGGACTCGATTTCGGCCTTTCCGCGACCGTACTCGCCGATCGGGCGGCGCGTCCGCGGTTCGTCCTCGGTCGTCGGGACGACGGTGCTCGGCCCGTGGACCCAGATGGTCCCGCAGTGGAGCAAGTGCTGGACCCCGCCGCGGAGCGCGGAGACCAGCGCCGCCGCGCTCTCGCGGTCGAAGCAGATGAGGTCGACCACGGCGTCGGGCTCGGTGTCGAGGATCGTCTCGCCGAACGTGCCGTCGGCCTCGGCGGCCTCGCGGTCGACGTGTACCGACTCGACGGCCTCCCACGCGGGATCGTCCTGATACGGGTCGCGCTCGCCGCGACTGACGGCGACGACGTCGTGGCCGGCCCGCACCAGCCGGGGGACGAGGTAGGTCCCGATGTGGCCGGTGGCGCCGATGATAGTGACTCGCATAGGGACCGATCGGGCCCCGGACGTTTGGAGGCGGTGGAACCGGCAATCGAGAGCGGCGCCCGTCGCGTCTCACAGGGAGTCGCAAACGGAACGCCGATCTTCGACAGCAATCCATCAGACTCCTGTCATAGATGCCGTGCGAGAGACAGTGCGCCCGTTCTGTAGCGGGCCTGCGCTCCTTCGTGCTGCCACCGTCTGTCGTTACGCCTCGTTTGGGGTATCGAAGTCGTGGACGGGTTCGCCTGCTTCGTCGCTCAAGATCTGGAGGGCGGCCGCACCGCCGTCGCCAGCGGAGATGACTGCTTCCCACTTTTGATCGCGGATCATCGAGCCGACGGCGAACGCGTTCTCGACGCTCGTTCGCATGTTCAGGTCGACATCGACGAGGTCGTTCTCGGTCATGTCACAGCCGAGCTGATCGGGCAGTTCGGTGTCCGTCCCGGTCGCAAACACGACGTACGTGGCATCGTACTCGCCGTCGTCGGACGTCACGACGAATCCGTCACCGTCCCGCTCAACGCCCGTGACTTCCTCGCCGACACGCAGGTCTCCGTCGAAACTCTCGACCTGGTCACGGGCCTTTTCGATGAACTCGGTCCCGGCGATCTCATCGATGGCGAGGTAGTTGTACAGGTAGGCCCTGTGCATCCACGTTTCGTCAGTGTCGAAGACGATCGCATCGAGGTCGTTCTTGGCGCTAATCAGTCCGGCGCTCAGGCCAGCGGGACCGCCACCGATGATTGCAACAGTTGGCATCGTCGTTCGTACTTCGACGAAACCTGTGAGTGCTCGGCCTGCAGCTTCTAATGCCTCCATGCTACCAGATAGGAACAGCAATTCCCGAGTGTCTACCACTACAGAGAACCGC
The DNA here is from genome assembly GCA_042217395.1 of Halosimplex sp. Lineage (GTDB taxonomy): Archaea > Halobacteriota > Halobacteria > Halobacteriales > Haloarculaceae > Halosimplex. Next base: position 29,068 of record JBDGSU010000152.1, on the reverse strand, counting down.
TGAATCGGTCACAGCGATTTCTCCACGTCTCTGATTGACCGGGTTGGAACGAACGGGAACTCGTGCTATCCCCTATCAGACCGTCTCGTTCAGCCTGTCGGCGCTCCACCCGATCGCGTCGTGGGCGGCGTCTAGATCGGGCTCGGCGATCATGCCGAAGAAGCCGTGGATCATCTCCTCGTACTCGCGGTACTCGACGGGGACGCCGGCCTCGTCCAGGCGCTCGGCGTACCGTTCCCCGTCGTCGCGGAGCGGGTCGAACCCGGCGGTGAGGACCGTCGCCGGCGGAAGTCCGGAGAGGTCTCGGGCCTTCAGCGGGTAGGCGTAGGGGTTGGCGGCGTCGGTCGGGTCCTGGACGTAGTGGTCGTCGAACCAGGCCATGGCGTCGGTCGTGAGGCCGTACCCCTGGGCGTTCTCCTCGCGGGCCGGCAGGCGCTCGTCGGTCGTGACCGGGTAGACGAGCAACTGGTGGGAGAGATCCGGCCCGTCGAAGTCCCGGGCCTGGAGGGCGGTCACGGCGGCGAGGTTCCCCCCCGCGGAGTCGCCGCCCACCGCCAGCCGGTCGGGGTCGCCGCCGAAGGTGTCGGCGTACTCCGCCGCCCACTCCAGGGCCGCGTAGCACTCCCGGGGCTGGTCGGGGAACGGGTGCTCCGGCGCCCGGTTGTACCCGACGGAGACGACGACGCAGTCGGGGGCGACCGAGAGCGAGCGCGCGATGGGGTCCGCCGTCTCGAGGTTCCCGAGGACGAAGCCGCCGCCGTGGATCCAGACGAGCGTCGGGTACGGGCCGTCGGTGCCCGGCCGATACACCTTCAGGTCGATCGGGTCCTCGGCGACGGGACTGGGCGTTTCGAGGTCCCAGGTCCGCTCGACGGCGGGACCGGCCTCGGGCGTGGCATCCTCGACGTGCTGTCGGCGCGCCGCCGGCACCGACAGCGACTCCACGGGCGGGATCCCGAGCTCCTCGGCTTCGGCGAGCATCGCGGTCAGTTTCGGATGTGGTTCGGTCACACCGTGACCACCGGGTTGCGCGGCTTAAGCGTGGCGGCGTTCGGTGGAGACCGCCAGACCGACCGAAGCCGAGCGCGGCGGCGACGCGGGGCTCGCCTGCGGTCGGGGTAGGCTTATCCGTCGCGCTGTCGACCGGCGACACATGGAGTACACGACACTCGGGTCGACCGGGATGGAAGTCAGTCGGATCTGTCTCGGCTGCATGAGCTTCGGGTCGAGCGACTTCCGCGACTGGGTGCTCGACGAGTCCGAGAGCCGACCGATCATCGAGCGGGCGATCGACCTCGGTATCAACTTCTTCGACACCGCGAACGTCTACTCGAACGGCGAATCCGAGCGCGTGCTCGGGAACGTCCTCGCAGACTACGAGCGCGACAGCCAGGTCGTCGCGACGAAGGTCTACGGCGAGATGGACGAGACGAACCCGAACGCGAGCGGGCTCTCGCGGAAGGCCATCGAACAGGAGCTCGACAACTCGCTCGACCGGCTGGGAATGGAGACCGTCGATCTCTACCAGACTCACCGGTGGGACTACGACACCCCCATCGAAGGGACGCTGCGCGCGCTCGACGACGCCGTCCGCCGCGGGCAGGTCCGGTACGTCGGCACGTCCTCGCAGTGGGCCCACCAGTTCGCCGACGCCCTGCACACCAGCGAGCGGCTCGGCCTCGAGCGGTTCCAGACGATGCAGAACCACTACAACCTCGCCTACCGCGAGGAAGAGCGGGAGATGCTTCCCCTGTGCGAGCGCGAGGGGATCGGCGTGATCCCGTGGAGCCCGCTCGCCCGCGGGTATCTCACCCGGCCCCACGAGGAGCTCGCCGACACCGTCCGCGGGGAGTACATGGAGAACAGCGAGTTCGCCGAGCGGATCGCGACCTACCGCGCGAACGGCGGCGAGGAGATCAACGAGCGGTGCGAGGAGCTCGCCGACGAGAAGGGCGTGACGATGGCCCAGATCGCGCTCTCGTGGCTGCTCCACCAGGAGGCCGTCGACGCGCCGATCGTCGGCACGACCAGCGTCGAACACCTCGAGGACGCCGTCGAAGCGCTCGACATCGACCTCTCGGACAGCGACCTGGAGTACCTGGAGGCGCCGTACGGCCCTGTCGAGATCAACGGCCACGAGTAGGCGAGACCGAACGGGCGGACGCTCGCCGAACGCGTCGAATCGGCCGACGGGTACGTCGAGGGCGTCGATAATCGCGTCCGAGGGCATTTGCGCCTTCGATCGCACGCGGTCGCGCGGCCGCCCGAGTCTCGCCCTTCGAATTTCGCTCTCGCGCGTCGCGGACCGGGCGTTCGTCGCGCCCGTCGGCCCCGTTCGTCCGATGGCGACGCACTATGTATCGAACAGGGACGAGAAGAGCTTTCGCTCGCCCGCTCGGAGGTGACCGTTGAACGTCGGCTGGGTCACGCCGAGGGACTCGGCCACGTCGCGGGCGGAACTGTCGCGCGGCCACTCGAAGTAGCCGCTGTGGTACGCGACCTCGAGCGCTTCCATCTGCTTCTCGGTCAGCCGGTCCTCGATCTCCCGGAAGAACGACTGGCGGGTCTGGAGCGGCCGCTCGGCTCGCGTGACCGATCGGACCTCGGTGTCGGCGAAGATGTCGTCGAAGGCCGCGACGAAGTCGCTGACGTCCGCGCGCTGGGGGAGTTCGGCCGTGAACTCCACCCCGTCGGGAGTCACAGTCAGCTCCGAGACCGTGCCGTCGAACCGCTCCATGACGGTCGGGACGCTCGAGTCGACGGCGACGACCGCTTCGAACAGTCCGCCCCGGTCGTCCGTGATCTGCCGGACCGTCTCGACGCTGGGCATCGCTCTCCCCGCGGCCAGCACGCCCTCGGCCGCGGACTCGTCGACGGAGAAGAACAGTCGCAGCCCGTCGTCGGTCGCGGGGAGGACGGATTCGACGTCGAACGCGGTCCCGCTCCGAGCGGCGAACCCCACGAGCCGACTCTGGGGCCCCGCGACGCGCATGTCGACGCGCGTGATCTTATCGGTGTGGAGGCTCTCTCTGGTCTCGGCGCCGTCGATCGCGTAAGCGACCGTCGCGCCCAGCTCTTGGAGCACCTCCTGTTCCATCTCGCTCATGAGGTTCGGCTCGCCGGTGTATACGTTCAGGACCCCGTATTCGGTTTCGTTGTAGACCAGCGGGACGCTGAGCGACGAGTGGAACCCCGCCGAGAGCGCGGCCCGTCGCCAGGCATCGAACTCGGCGGTCGTGAGGACGTTCTCGACCGCGTACGCCGCCTGCGTCTCGAGCGCCTCTCGGGCCGGATTCGGGACCGGTTCCGGCTCGCCTCCGGTTTCGCTCTCGGCCGCCGAACCGCTCGCAGTCGTCCCCCCGTCTCTGTAGAGCTCGTCGAGGTACGCCTCGCCGTCGCCCGCCCACTCCCGGGGGACGAACTGGTCGGTGAGCGGGTCCCTGTCGCCGATCCAGACGAACTCGTAAGCGTCGGTCTCGGCCAATCGCTCGCAGACGACCGCTTCGATCTCGTCGCGGCCCGAGGCCTGGACGAGCGCCCGGTCGATCCGACGGATGGTCTCGTTGATCCGGTTGAGGTGGCGCAGCTGCTCGTTCTGGCGTTCGAGAGTCCGCTCGTGGTCCACCCGCTCGAGGGCGTTCCGGGCCGACAGCGCGACGGTCTCCACGAACTCGACGTCGGTCGGGTCGAACGCGCCGGCCCGAGTGGACCCGACGAAGAGGACGCCGTGGCGGTCGATCGGGAACGCCACGCCGCTCTGGAGGACGGTGTTCAGCGCCGGCAGTTCGCGCTCCGCCTGGAAGTTCGAGAACACCTGCGTCTCGCCGGAGACGAACGCCTCGCGGACGACCTCCCGATACTCGTCGGGGAGCGCGACCGTCTCGGCGTCCGACCCGGCCGCGAGCCGTACCGCCTCGGGGTCGAACGAGTCGGCCTCCCCGTCGTACACGAACGCGCAAGCGATCGACGGCGAGAGCGCGTGATCGATCGTCGCGACCGTCCGCTCGACCACCTCTTCCGCGTCGCCGGTGAGGAGGTCGCGACCGGCGTCGGCGAGCGCCGAGAGCGTCTCCCGGCGCTCTTCGAGCTCTCCGCGGGCGCGGACGCGGTCGAGATGCGTCTCGATGAACGCCTCGACGTCGGGCGCCGGGTTCGCCTCGAAGAACCTGTCGGGCGGGAGGTACGCGAAGTTCTGCGTCACCGTCGCGTTGTACACCTGATGGGGGTGCGCCCGGATGATGTCGTGGAGGAGCTCGGGCGGAAACCGGGTACGGTTGTACTGACAGAGCCCGACGACCGGGTTCTCGGGGTAGAACTCGTTGAGCCGGCGCTCGTACTCGACGAGACACTCGAGCGCGTCGGTCTCGTCCTCGAGCACCCACGACATTTCCGCGGTGATGTGGAGCCGGTCGTAGTCGTCCCCCTCGACTATCGCTCGCCCCCTCTCGTCGAGGTAGTCGATCATCTCCTCGGCGTCGAACGCGCCCGACGATCGATAGGTGTCCGACGGCGAGTGGAACGTCAGCGCACCGGACTCCCGGGCGCCGTCGACGTCGATCCCGGCGCCCTCGAACACCGAGACGAGTTCGTCTGCGCTGTTCTCGTGGGTGACGTACATGACTCGTTCGTTCTCCGCGAGCGCCTGGCGGACGAACGGGACGACCGCCGCGAGCTGCTCGTCGCGGGACTCGTAGACGAGCGCGCGGTGGTTCTCCGGGCCCGGCTCGTCATCCCTCGGCGGCCGTTCGTCGAACTCGCCGGTTCTCGACGAGACGTCCGACCGCGGATCGTTCGAATCACCGTGAGAGGAGTCGCTCATCGTAGAGAGATCCGTACTCACTAATTCGTCGCGAGCCGGATAAGCGGACGCACTCAACGATTCGGTCGCGGACCGCCCGCGACGAACGAATACTGATAGGGGTCGAGTCACGCTCCGGAAACACTGATAGGAGACACCGTTATTCCGGAATACCCGCTGTCGACTGGTAATGGAGACACCAGCGAAGAAGCACACGGAAGTCGTGCAGCGAGACGCGCTCCTGTCGCTCGAGTCGTTCGTTCGGTCGGTCGTGGGGCCGGTCGCTACCGTCCGCGGCGTCGACACGATGGACCTGCCGCCCCTGTCCGACGCGGTCGACGTCGAACGTCTCGTCTCGATCCTCGGGTCGATGGCCGATGCCGAGGGCGAAGGGACGCTCCGCTTCGAGTACGCGAGATCGCTCGTCGATGTCTCCGTCGGCGGGCGGGTCTCCGCCCGCTCGCTCGCCTCGCCGGACGAGTCGAGACAGTGGGTGGTCGACTCGCCCGACGACAGCGGCGCGTGGATCGAGTCCGACCTCGCCGTGGAGGTGGCGGAGTAATCTCGGCGAGGGAGGAACGGGGCGCGTCCGACGGACGAACTACCTCCGCCGTTCCCTCTCGTCTGAGCGGTACCGACATGCCGTCGATGTACCATCTCGACTGCGCGGCGTGTTCGTTCGAGCGCCGGATCGACGGGCTCGAGCGCGCGCTGGACGTCGCCGACTCTCACCGGTCCGACGACGCCGACCACTTCGTGAACGTCTACAACCTGTGTGCCGACGGCGGACGCGACGAGGCGGACGTCGGCGATCCCGCTACCGCCATCGGCGGCGGACGCGACGGGAACTCGGACGACCGGCAGCGCTCACTGCTCGACGACGACGGATAGCACCGGCCCCCGAGAGGGGGCTCCGGAGACCTCGCGGCCGAGCGCGACTCGCCGACTGGCCCTTCCGCCGCGCTCCCGGACGGACGCCCCGCTTCGGTGGCCGACACGACCCTCGTTCTCGCCGCCGGGCCACGTCGCGCCGCGCTGTGGGCCGAGCCGGCGCCCATCGCCTCAGTGAATAGGCCGGACCGCCTTCCGCGCGGGACGCCGAGAGTAGCGTGTGAAACTGGAGCCGGAACCTCGTTCGGTTGACCTCCTCTACGCCGGCCCCGACCCGGAACGGGGTGAGACGGTGGCAGGGCAACTGCGCGCGCGCGGCCTCGAGTGTGCCGTCGCTCGCGCGGAGACGACCGACGAGTTGTCCCGCGAGCTCGAGCGCCGCTCGTTCTCGGTCGTCGTCGTCGGGGACCGGATCGACGGCGGCGACGGACTCGCTGCGCTCGCCCGCTGTCGAGAGACGCAGCCGAGCGCGATGGCGGTTCTGCTGGCCGCGGACCCGTCGCCGGAACTCGTCGACCGCGCCCACGACGCGGGCGTCGACGAGTTCGTCCACGACAGCGGGGAGGCGGCGCTCAGACAGGTCGGCCACCGGATCGAGGCGGCCGTCGACGACGGAGCGCTCGCGGGCGATCCGGGGGGCGGGCGGCAGGTCGAGACGTTCGCCGAGACGATGTCGGACGCCGTCGTCTCGATCGACGAGTCGAGCACGGTCCGGTACGCGAACCCGGCGGTCGAAGACGTCTTCGGGTACGAACCGTCCGAGATCGTCGGCGAGCCGCTGACGCGGCTGATGAGCGGGGATCTCGCCGACGACCATCTCGAGGGGATCCGGCGCTACGTGCGGACGGGCGAGCGGACCCTCGACTGGGACTACGTCGAGCTGCCGGGCCGGCACCGGGACGGCCACGAGATCCCGTTGAGCATCTCCTTCTCGGAGTTCTCGCGCGGGTCGACGCGGTACTTCACGGGGGTCATCCGGGACGTCTCGAAACGTCGGCGGCTGGAGGCCGAGTGGGAGCTGTACCACGACGCCACGCAGCGGATCCTCCGGGCCGAGTCGTTCTCGGACGGCCTCCGGGCGGCGCTGGAGGCCATCGGCCCGACCATGAACTGGCAGTACGGCGAGGCCTGGTCGCACGCGGAGGGCGACCACCTCGAACGCGTCGCCGACTCGTACGCGGCCTCCGAGTCGGCCGCGGCGTTCGAGGCCGCGACGTCGCCGCTGGCGTTCGAGCGCGGCGAGGGGCTCGTCGGTCGCGTCTGGGAGTCCGGCTCGTGCGAGTGGCTCGAGGACGTGACCAGCGCCGACGCGCGTTTCGAGCGCGCCGCGGCCGCCGAGCGAGCGAATCTCGGTGCGGCTCTCGCGGTGCCGATCGCCAGCGGCGGGACCGTCGTCGCCGTGCTGGTCTTCCTCACGGCGGAGTCGCGCGAGCCCGACGAGGCGATGATAGAGGCGACGCGGTCGATCGCCGCCGATCTCGGCCACCTGATGAAGCGTCTGGACGCCGAGACCGCCGTCCGGAGGGAGCGCGGTCTTTCAGACCGCGTGCTCGAGACGAGCCCCGTCGGGATCGTCATCGCCGAGCGCGACGGGACGCTGCGGTACGTCAACGACCGCGCGAGCGACCTGCTCGACCTCGGTGAGTTCGAGGGTCCGATCGAGTACGACGACGTCGCGGCCGAGGCGCTCGCGTTCGAGGGCGAGCCCGTGACCGGTGCTAGTCGTCCCTATCACCGCGTCATCGAGGACGGCGAGGCGATCTCCGGAGAGACGAAAGCGGAGATCGACGGGGAGGTCAGGTGGTTCGCGGTCGACGGCGCGCCCATGCGAGACGAGTCGGGGGCCGTCACGTCGGCCGTCTTCGCCCTCGAGGACGTCACGGCTCGGAAGGAGCGAGAGCGACAGCTGGGGCGGTACGAGGCGGTGATGCAGACCATCGACGACGGCGTGTACGCGCTGGACGACGACGAGCGGTTCGTCTTCGTGAACGACGCGTACGCCGATCTCCTCGGGTACGACCGGTCTGACCTGCTCGGCGAACCCGTCGACCAGTTCCTCGGCGAGCGCGTCGCTGAGGAGGCGGGGGAGCTACAGGCGACGATGCGACGCGACGGGAGCGAGGCGACGACGCTGGAGGCGACGCTGGCGACCGCGGACGGCGGTCAGGTGCCGGTCGAGGCCCGCATCGTCGTCTTCGACCTCGACGACGGGCGGACCGGCAGGGCCGGCGTCGTCCGGGATATCAGCGAGCGAAAGCGCCGCGAAGAGCGGCTCGCGCAACTGAACGAGATCGGGCGGGCGCTGACGACGGCCGAGACGCGCGAGGAGGTCGCGGATGTCATCGTCGACGGCGCGCGCGAGGCGCTGGGGCTTCCACTGACGACGCTGGAATACTACGACGAGTCGGCGGGGCGACTCCGGACCGGCCGGCGGACGGCCGAGTTACGGGACCTGCTCGGGGACAGCCCCGTGTTCGAGTCCGCGCAGGACCTGCCGTGGGAGGCGTTCGCGGCGAGCGAGGAACGGGTCGTCTCGGATCTCGGCGGCGAGACCGACGTGGACGACGCCGCGACGCCGCTGGAGAGCGCCCTGGTGTTCCCGGTGGGCACGCACGGCGCGTTCATCGCCGGCGCGACCGAATCGAACGCGTTCTCTGACGCCGACGTGCAGGTCGCCCGGATCCTGGTCGCGAACGCGCTCGCGGCGCTCGACCGCGTCGACCGCGAGCGGGAACTCCGGGAGAAGCGAGCGGAGCTACGGGAGCACACCGAGTCACTGGAGCGGATCAACCGGCTCAACGGCGTCATCAGGAGCCTCACGCGAAAGCTCGTCGACGCCTCGACGCGCGAGGAGATCGAGGCGGCCGTCTGCGAACAACTGACGGCGGCCGAGCCGTACGTCTTCGCCTGGGTGGGCGAGCAGCGCGCGGCGACCGACGAGATCGAACCGCGGGCCCACGCCGGGCGAGAGGAGGGGTATCTCGACGCGATCACCGTCACGGCCGCCGACGGGGAGACGGCCGGGGGGCCGGCCGGGAGGGCGATGCAGACGCTCGAACCCGCCGTGCAGAACAACCTCCAGTCCGACCCGCCGTTCGAACCCTGGCGCACCCAGGCGCTCCGGCGCGACTACCGGGCGAGCGTCTCCGTCCCGCTCACCTACCGGAACACGCTCTACGGACTGCTCAACCTCTACGCCGACGAGACCGGGATCTTCGACGAGATGGAGGTGGCCGTCCTGCGCGAGCTGGGCGAGATGGTCGGCTACGCGATCAACGCCATCGAACGCAAGAAAGCGCTGGTGAGCGACGCCGCCGTCGAACTGGCGTTCTCGCTCGACGACCGATCCGTGCCCGCGATGCAGTTCGCCGCCGAGGTCGACGCGGAGTTCGAGTTCGACACGCTCGTCGAGCAGAGCGACGGGCGGATCCGGGCCTTCTTCGCGGTCTCGGGCGCCGACCCCGAGACGGTCTACGAGTTCTGCGACCGGGCGCCCGCGATCCACCAGATATCGCTGCTGTCGGAGGCCGACGACGAGCACCGCTACGAGGCTGTCGTCTCGGAGTCGGGGTTCCTCGGCGAGCTCGTCTCCTACGGCGCTCACCCGACGGAGATGTCGGCGACCCCGACGGGGGGACGCGTCACCGTCGAACTCCCGCGGAGCGGCGACGTCCGGTCGTTCGTCCGCATGTTCACGCGGGAGTACGACGGCGCGGAGCTCCTGCGGCGGAAGAAGCGCGAGCGGTCCGTCCAGACTCGCGAGGAGTTCGAGGCGAGCTACAGGGAGCGACTGACCGAGCGCCAGCGCGAGGTGCTCGAGACGGCGTACTTCAGCGGCTTCTTCGAGTGGCCCCGCGAGGTCTCGGGCGAGGAGCTCGCGTCGAAGCTCGGGGTCACGCAGCCGACGGTGAGTCGCCACGTCCGCACCGGCGAGCGCAAGCTCTTCGACGTCGTGTTCGACGACGAGTGAGCTCCGATTTAGCATACTAGACCCGCGCGGCGACCCCCTCGAATCAGTTTACTGCGAACGCACTTGGACGGATAGCTCGTACTGGATAGCGACGATGACTGCACTCTCCCTCGACGGACCGCGAAACGGGCGACCGACGAGCAGGGACTCTCTCACGCTGGCTATCGTCGAAGCGGTAGCGGCGAAACGGGACGCGGACCCGTTCGACCTGCCGCCCCTCGGGACGTACATCGACACCGAAGCGCTCGCGACGTTCTTCGAGGCGATCGACGGGGGCGATGGGGGCTCCCGATCGGTCTCCTTCGAGTACGACGGGGCCGAGGTGACGGTCGACGACGGCGGCGACGTCCGGGTCGCCCCGCTGGGCCGTCGCGAATCGCCGCTGGGTGCGACCGATTGACCACGAGAGCTCCGAGACGAGAGGTGACGGAACACAGCCAGCGGCGCCGGGACGGGGACGCCAGGCGGTACCGGACGATCGAATACGCCAGCGGTGACGTGACGGTGACGATAATTCAGGACAGCGAGAACGACCGAGCGTGGATCCAGTCCGACCGGACGCTGGAGGTCGAAACGTAGCGCCCGGTCGACCGGGGAGCCGTCACGTCGGCGGTCGTATCGCTCGACGCACGACGCGGTCTCTGGAAACCGAACTCGGATCACGATGCCACCGACATACGAACTGACCTGCCAGCGCTGTTCGTTCGGAACGCGAATCGACGGGCTGGAGGCGGCGCTGGACGCCGCCGAGGGCCACTCCGAGCGCCGCGGCGGGGATCACTTCGTCGACATGCGTCACTACGCCCCGGACGCCGACCGGACGTCGGTCGACCCGGCGAGCGTCTCGGGAGCTGATCCCGCGAACGGCGGACCGAGCGGGCGCGCAGATGGCGACACCGCGGCGGGCGACGACGATTGACCGCGGCGGGCGACGATGATTGACCGCGGCCCGAGCGCTCGGTCGACGGCTCCCGCACGTCGCAGGATCGGAGCCGGCGGGAGCCGGGCCCCTGCGAGCGTCGCGGTGGAACCCCGCGCCGTCATCACGAGTGGGAGTGTCCCGAGACCGATCGGAGGGGGTGCGGCGGTGGACGCGGCGACGACCGCCGGGCGACACTTTTGGGACCACCGGTCGTGTGTCGGCTCATGACCGACTGGATCGGCGAGACGTTCACGAGCGACGTCGGCTGGGACCACCTGGAGCGACTGGTCGACATCGGGGACCGCATGGCCGGCAGCGGGGGCGAGCGCGAAGCCGCCGAGGCGACCCGCGACGCGCTGGCCGAGACCGGCGCCCGCGACGCCCGCCTCGAAGAGTTCGACATCCAGGGGTGGACGCGCGGTAGTTCGGACATCCGCGCCGGCGCCACCGCCCAGGACTGCATCGCGCTCCCGCGAAGCCCCGCGGGCGCGGTCACGGGCGAACTGGTCGATCTGGGCTACGGACTCCCCGAGGACTTCGAGGCGGATCTCGAGGGCGACGTCGTCCTCGTCTCGAGCGACGTGCCCGAGTGGTACGACCGCTACATCCACCGCCGGGAGAAGTACTACCACGCCGCCGCGGCGGGCGCGGCCGCCTTCGTCTACCGCAATCACGTCGAGGGCTGTCTCCCACCGACGGGCAGCGTCGGGACCGAAGACGCACCGATCGGGGAGATCCCCGCGGTCGGCGTCTCCAAGGAGGTCGGCGCGCGACTCCGCCGGCGGTGGGACGGCGAGGAGATCACCGTCGAAGTGGACGCAGACGTCCACGACGCGACGAGTCAGAACGTCCACGCCGACCTGGGGCCGGACACCGACGAGGCGGTCTTGCTCACCAGCCACGTCGACGCCCACGACATCGCCGAGGGCGCCGGCGACAACGGTGCCGGCACTGCGACGGTCGTCGAGGTCGCGCGGGCTCTGGCCGCCCGCGAGGGCGAACTCGACGCGCGGGTCCACTGCGTCTGTTTCGGCGCCGAGGAGGTCGGACTGGTCGGGTCGGGCCACGACGCGGAGAAGCGCGACCCCGACGAGATCAAAGCGGTCGTCAACGACGACGGCGTCGTCCGCGGGCGGACGCTGAAGCTCTACGACCACGGGTTCGACGGCCTGGCGGCGGCCGCCGACACCGTGGCCGACCGACTGGACCACCCGATCGAGACGGTGCCCGAACTCGGTCCGCACAGCGACCACTGGCCGTACGTCCGGCGGGGCGTCCCCGGCTATCACGTGTCGAGCGAGACCGGGGAATCCGGCCGGGGCTGGGGGCACACCTACGCCGACACGCTCGACAAACTCGAACCGCGGACCCTCCGCGAGCAGTCGATCCTGCTGACCGAACTCGTCGTCGAACTGGCGAGCGACGGGACCGAGATCGGCCGTCGCGACCCCGAGTCGATCGCCGCCCAGCTCGAGGACGAGGACCTCGCCGAGGGCATGAAGATCACCGGCGACTGGCCGTACTGAGCGGTCGTCCCGTCGCCGGTGCTGCTCGAGCGGGCGCGGGTCCGGGGGGATCGACGTCCCCGGGGAGAAAAACGGCGGTCAGGCCGCGGTTTCGAGGTCGACGGCGTCGTCGGACCGCAGCCAGGCGCGCTCGTCTTCCTCGTCGTAGACGACGACCGAACCGTTTTCGAACGTGACCGCACTGTAGCGTCGCGCGTCGTTCGCGTCCGACCAGATCGACCGGTAGACCGCGTGGTCACCACTCGTGGGGAGTTGCATTCGGTACGATCCTCCTGTCCCTAGAGTGGGGCCGCGGACGGAAAGGCGGTTCGACGACACTGGCAAGCCGGGCATCTCTACTACCCGTCGCCGGACGTGGCTGGACCGGACAGGACCGAATCGGACCGGACCCCCGCCTCGCCCTCGTCGCTCCGGGTCGGTCACCCGTCTCGCTCGTGTGCGAAGACGTTGCCGGCGGCGGTGAGTTTCAGCCGGTGCGTGTACTCGGCCGAGAACGTGTGCGTGGTCAGCTCGACGGTCCAGACGCCGTCACTCTCGTCGACGGCGAGTACGTCTCCGAACTGTCCGACGCACTCCTCGTCCGCGTACTCCCTCGCCACGTCGACCGCGGTCGCTTCGTCGCGGACGTCCCCCTCCATAGTCGGGGGTTCGGGCCGAATCCCGATAGATGCACGGTCGGCGACGGTCCGGCTACGTCCCCTTGGCGACGCTGTACCACTCGCCGTCCCAGGTGAAGAGGTACTCGACGGCGGCCTTGCTGCCGACGAGGCCGTACAGCGGGAGAACGAGCGGCGTCGCGAGCCAGCCGATCCCGACGGCGTCGACCCGACCGCCGCGCGCGTCGTAGGCGCGCATCGCCAGCGCCGACGCCGAGAGCGTCAGCGCGGGGAGGACGAGCCAGTTCGCCGCCCCGGCGACGACGAGGACGGCGGCCTTCGAGACCAGCGAGAGCATGAAGACGTTGCCCAGCACCGACCCCGCACAGAGCAGCGGCGAGAGGAGCGTCCGATAGCTGCGCGGCGAGCGGCAGTCGACGACCAGATCGTGGAGCACCTGCGCGTAGCCGGTCATCCAGCGCTTGCGCTGGCCCCACCAGTCGGCCGCGGAGTGGGCGCCCTCGATGGTCGAGGCGTGGCCGAGCTGCTCGACGACGTCCAGGTCCGCCTCGTAGCAGTCGAACGCGAAGGCGTAGTCCTCGGTGAGCATCGCGGGGTCGTAGCCGCCGACGGCCGCCAAGGCCGACCGGCGCATCACGACCGTCCGGCTGGCGGCCATGGTGAAGTCGGTGACGAGCGTGAGCAGCCGCTTGCTCAGGTCGCCCAGCACGACCGACTCGTAGTAGGCGACCGTCTCGACGAGGCCGTCGGGCTCGGGGACGGTGCGGCCCTGGACCACGTCGCGGTCCTCCAGTCGGGCGACGGCGCTGGAGACGAACCGCGGGTCGACGCGCTCGTCGGCGTCGAAGACCGCGAGGTACTCGGAGTCGGTCGCCTCGGCGGCGTAGTTGATGGCGCCGGCCTTGCTGCCGGGATAACGGGTGTTGACGAGCAGGTCGACCCGCGGGCGGTCGGCGTACCGGCGGGCGGCCTCGACGGACGCGTCGTCGTCGGGTTCGGCGACGACCACCACCCGTAGGTCCTCGTAGCGACCGTCGAGCAGGCTCTCGACGCTGCGGTGGAGGACGGCGCCGTCGCGGTGGACGGGGACGACGGCGGTGACGGCGGGACCCGTCGCCGGGCGGCGGTCGGTCGACTCCGCGGCGCGCTGACCGAACAGCGCCAGGGCGGAGAAACCGAACAGACCCGAGACGGTGAGACAGGCAATCACCGCCTGGAGGACGACGATGCTGCCGAGGCCGATGCCGAGGACGGTCGGGACGGCGACGACGACGGTCATGCCGCCCTGGAGGTAGCCGGCGACGACGACCGCCGCGACGAGCGTCGCGTAGGCCGCCGCGCCGGCCGCCTCGCGGGCGGACGGCGGACGGAGTCCGCCGACGGCGTCGCCGACGCGGCGGGTCGTCCGCCCGAGGCGGTCGCGGACGGCGCTCACGGAGGGAGCGGTCTTTCGGGGACGCATTCGTGTCGACCGTCACTCGGCTTTCACATATAAAGTCCGACACAGTTTCGGCGTCGGAAACTCGGCGATCGGTCCGGACGGTCCGAGTCGGCGGTCGGCGCGACCCGAGATCCGCGACGGCCCCGGCCGTCGCCCGAGCGCGACGGACCGGGAACCGCGTCCGCGCAATAGTATTGTGCGTTCCTGGAAATACTTTAGGTCGCCCCGACCCAACCGGCACGTATGAACGACACGTTCGTCGTCGTGGGCGGCGACGCCGCGGGACTGAGCGCGGCGAGCAAGGCCAAACGCGAGGACCCGGAGCTCGACGTGGTCGTCTTCGAGAGGGGGCAGTGGGTCTCGTACGCCGCCTGTGGGATGCCCTACTACGTGAAGGGCGCGGTCGAGGACCTCGAGGACCTCGTCGCCGTGACGCCCGAACAGCTGCGCGAGGAGCGCGATATCGACCTCCGGACCGGCCACGAGGTCGTCGGTATCGACCTCGAGCGCGAGGCGGTCACGGTCGAGGGCGACGGCGAGCGGTTCGAACAGCCGTACGACCACCTCCTCGTGGGAACCGGGGCGAAGGCGATCGTCCCCCCGTTCGACGGGACCGACCTCGACGGCGTGTTCACGATCCACGACATGGACGAGGCGGGGGAGATCGAGTCGTACGTGACCGAGCAGTCCCCGGGGCGGGCGGCCGTCGTCGGCGGCGGCTACGTCGGCGTCGAGATGGCCGAGGCGCTGTCGGCCCGCGGCGCCGACGTCGCCCTCTACGAGATGCTGCCCCACGTCCTCCAGCCGTTCGGCGAACCGGTCGCCGGGGTCGTCGAGTCCCACCTCCGCGAGCGGGGCGTCGATCTGCACCTCGACACCGCCGTCTCGGGGTTCGACGGCGACGGCCGGGTCGAGCGCGTCGTCCTCGACGGCGGCGAGTCCGACCCGGCGGACGTCGCGATAGTGGGCGTCGGCGTGGCGCCGAACACCGACCTCGCCGAGGCGGCCGGTATCGAACTCGGTCCGACCGGCGCCATCGCGACCGACGAGTACGGCCGGACGAACGACGAGCACGTCTACGCGGCGGGCGACTGCGCCGAGGCGCGCCACGTCGTGACGGGTCAACCCGACTACGTCCCGCTGGCGCTGACGGCCAACCGCGCCGGCCGCGCGATCGGACAGACCGTCGCCGGCGACCCCGAATCGATCGGTGACATCGCCGGAACGGCCATCGTGAAGGCCTTCGACCTCGGTGCCGCACGGACCGGCGTCGTCGACGAGGAGCGGGCGCGCGAGGCCGGCTTCGAACCGGTCTCGGTCACGATCACCGACGAGACGCGCCCCGGCTACTACCCGGGCAGCGAAGCGATACGGGTCACGCTCGTCGCCGACCGGGACTCCGAGCGACTCCTCGGCGGCAGCGTCGTCGGTGCGGAGGGGGCAAAGCGTATCGACACGGTCGCGATGGGGCTGCACGCCGGCACGACGGTGACGGAGCTACGGGACGCGGACCTCGCGTACGCGCCGCCGTTCAGCCCCGTGTGGGACCCGGTCCTCACCGCGGCCAAGGTTCTCGCCGGGAAACTCGAATGACGGCGAGTGCGCCGTGAGGTCTCCGCGCGCCGGTCGGGACTGGCGGGTCTGATCCCGAGTCCGCCGCCCGTCACGCCCCGTCGCTTCGGTCGCCCGCACCGTTCCCGGTCTCGATCACGACGGGCCCACGGCGATACCAGTATTGTGACGTTCGTCCAGATTCCATCGGTCGCCGAGATTGTGACGTTCGTTCAGATTCCCATCGGCCGCCGACGCAGTCGCGGCCGCGCCCGACACGCCTCCGCCGGAGCGACGGGCGTGGGGACCCGATCGAGGCGGTCGGTGGCGTCCGGGGCGAAGACCGGTTCCGAGCGCCGATCGGGCGGTGGGCCGGACCCGAGGCACGGTGTCGGAACGGTCGCTCACCCGTCGCGGCGCCGGTCGAGCCAGCGCGTCAGCGACTCGACGGGGCCGGCCAGTGAGACGCTCCCCCAGAGGGCGACGACGAGACCGCCGAGGAGGTCGAAGACCAGGTCGAGCATCGTGTCTTCGAGTCCGTACTGGACGAGCACGTCGCCGGCGCCCGCCGCGCGGGCGAGCTCGGCGGTGAGGAACTCGATCACCTCCCAGAGGACGCCGGCGGCGACGACGAACAGGACGACGAACGCGGCCAGAAGCCGCGGCGGGACGTAGATCGCGTCGGAGTGTTCGTCGACGGCCCGGACGGCGACGTACCCGACCGCGGCGACGACCGACGCCGAGAGGGCGTGGGCGACGTGGTCCCACCAGACGACGGCGTCGTACGACCAGTAGATGCCGACGGCGTGGACGAACACGGCCGTCGCGACCCAGAGGGCCAGCGCCGGGTCCATCGACAGCCGGTAGTCGCGCTCGAGGATCGCGGGCAACTGCGTGACCGCGAGCGCCGCCGCGCTGTTGACGACGACGCCGACGTCCAGGCGGACGACCCCGAGCGCGAGCAGGCCCGCGAGCGCGAACTGGAGCGCGCGGACGAACCCGCGCTGGCGGCGCTCCGAGACGCCGAAGCGCTCGCCGAGTATCGACGACGACGGCGACGCCGGCCGCGACCGGCCGGCCGACGGCGGTGACCGCGTCTCACCGGTCGACCGGCTCTCCGACGGGCGGCTGGTCCTCGGGGTCGCCGGCGACGACGCCGCCGATGAGTCGCTCGAACCCGCCGCGTATCGACGCCGTCCGGCGCCCGAACGACGGAAGTACAGCGTGAACGCGACGCCGCTGGCGACGCCGACGACGGTCGCGCCGGTGAACTGGAGCATGAGCGCGCGGAGACCCGGGACGAACGCCGTCCCGAGGAACAGGTCCGAGAGCCACTGGACGACCGCGAACGAGCCCGCCGCGGCCAGGGTCGCGACGACCACGAAGACGACGGCGAACTCGTCGGTCATCCGGACGGTCGTGAACAGGTGCAGTTCGACCGCGACGACCAGGGCCAGTGCCGCGACCGCGAGGTAGACGGCGAGCGCCTGTGCCGCGGCCGGGACGACCGCCTGCCCGGTGAGCGGCACTACCGCGAGCACCAGTACTTCCCACGGGAGCATTGCCCGTGCGTCGCCGAACGCCAGCGGCGGGACGAGCGCGAGCGCGAGCACCGCGGCGGCGAATCCGACCCACAGATACCGGCCCGCCAGCGCGTGGGCGACGGCGAGAGCCGCGACGGCGGCCAGCAGCACCCACGCTACCGCCGCGTTGGCCCGCGCGCGCCGGACGACGCGCCCGGGGTCGCCGATCGAGTCCATCGCTCTGTCGCTCAATTACCGGCGAACGACTTGAAATCGCCCGGTCCGGCCGTCGCCTCAGACGGTTCTTGTCGCGCTGTCCCGGTGCGCGCCGACTACGGGGTCGGCGCGTTCCGGAACCACTCTACGAGAACCCGTATCAGTCACTCCTGCTCGCCGTCGCCGCGGTCGCCGCCCCGCCGGTGGCGTTCCCCGTCGTGCTCGTGGTGGTGATGTTCGTGGCGGTGATGCTCGTGATGGCCACCGATAGTGAACTGCCCCGTGACCGCGCGCTGGACGACCTCGGGGAGCGCGGGGTGGACGTGGACGGACTCGCGGATATCGGTGACCGTCCCCGACCCGGCTTTCATCGCGACGACGACCTCCTGGATCAGCGTCGACGCGTCGGGGCCGACGATGTGACAGCCCAGGATCGCGCCCTCCAGGTCGATCAGCACCTTCACGAACCCCTCGGCGTTCATCGCGTCGCCGCGAGCGGTGTCGGCGAAGTCGCAGGTGCCGGTCGCGTACTCGCGGCCCGCCGCGCGCAGGTCCGCCTCGCGGGCTCCCACCCCCGCGACCTCCGGGGAGGCGAACACGGCGAACGGCATCGCGGTGTAGTCCATCGCTTCGAGGTCCTCGCCGAACAGGTTCCGGATGACGGTCCGGGCCTCGCGGTTGGCGCTGTGTTTCAGCAGGTACTCGCCGACGATATCGCCCAGCGCTCACACGCCCTCGGCGTCGGTCCGGAGGTACTCGTCGGTCTCGACGAACCCGCGGTCGTCGGTCTCGACGCCGGTCGCCGCGAGGTTCAGCGTGTCGGCGTTCGAGACGCGCCCGGCGGCGACGAGCAGCGCGTCGCCCGCGGCGGTCACGGCGTCGGCGCCCGGGACGAGCCCCGGTTCGGCGGCACCCCCCTCGCCGCCTTCGCCGTACTCGTAGGGCCGGGCCTCGACGGTGAGCTCCCCGTCGGCCTCGGTGACGGCGGTGGCCGCGTGGCCGGTGTGGACGGTGAAGCGGTCGGCGAATCGCTCCGTGAACGCCGCAGCCACCGCCTCGTCGGTGTGGGGGAGCAGGTGCGGGCGGCGGCCGACGACCGTCACGTCCGACCCGAAGGTACCGAAGAAGTGGCCCAGCTCGGCGGCGACGTAGCCGCCGCCGACGATCACGAGGCGATCTGGCGGCGCCTCCAGTCGCAGCGCTTCGGTGCTCGTGAGGTACTCGACGTCGTCGAGGCCGTCGAGGGGCGGGATCCACGGGCGCGTCCCCGCGGCGATGACCACCGTCTCCGCGCGCAGGCGCGCTCCCTCGTCCTCCCCGCTGACGACCTCGACGGTGCGGTCGTCGACGAACCGGGCTTCGCCCTCGAAGAGCGTGTGCTGCGAGGACGACTCGAGCCCCCTCCGGATGGCGTCCGAGTCGGCCCGCACCCCCTCGGTGACCCCGCGGACGATGCCGGCGAAGTCGACGTCCTCGACGGTCACGTCGATCCCGAACTCGTCGGCGCGCTCGACGGTCTCCAGCACGTCCGCGCGATATAGCAGCCGTTTCGACGGGATACAGCCGCGGTTGAGACAGGTGCCCCCGAGCGCCCCCTTCTCGACGACGGCGACCGAGTGACCCCGTTCGGCGGCGACGCTCGCGACGTCCAGTCCGGAGCCGGACCCGACGACCAGGAAGTCGAATTCCTCCATCGCGGTTCACTCCAGGTCGCCGCTGACGGCCTTCGCGGCAGTGAGCACGGGGTCCCACACCGGACCGAACGGCGGCGAGTAGCCGAAGTCAAGGTCGTCGAGTTCGTCGACGGTGAGACCGGTGTGCAGCGCGGTCGCGACGGAATTGATCCGGTGAGCACAGCCCTCTTCGCCGACGAGGCCGGCGCCGAGCAGCCGGCCGTCGTCGGCGTCGGCGCTCATCTCGACGACGATGCGCGACCCGCCGGGGGAGTAGTGGGCGCGCGAGATGGTGGTGATCGTCTCCTCGACGGGGTCGAAGCCGGCATCTCGCGCCGTCTCCGCGTCGAGGACGCCCGAACAGGCCACCTCCATATCGAACACCTTCATCACGACCGTCCCGACGACCGGACCGACGCGGGTCGGCGTCCCGGCGACGGTGGCACCGACCGCGCGGCCCCCGCGGTTCGCCGCGAGGCCGAGCGGCAGGTGGACCGGTTCGTCCAGCACCAGGTGGTGCTTCTCCGCGCAGTCGCCGGCCGCGTAGACGTCGGGCTCGCTCGTCCGGCCGAACTCGTCGGTCGCGACGGCGCCCGTCTCGCCCAGTGCGATCCCCGCCTCGGCGGCCAGTTCGGCGTTCGGCTCGACCCCCTCGTCGATCAGCACGGCGTCGACGGAGACGACCCCGCCGTCCGTCTCGACGCCGGCCACGGCGCCGTCCTCGCCGACGAACCGCTCGACGCGACGGTCGAGGTGGAGGTCGACGCCGCGGTCTCGCAGTCGCTCCTCGACGATACCGGCCGCGCCCGGACCGAACGGCGGCAGCGTCAGCGGGCCGCGTTCGAAGATGTGCGCGCCGTCGTCGACGACGTGGACGTCCAGCCCCCGGGCGTCGAACGACTCGACGAGTTCCAGTCCGATCTTGTTCGCGCCGACGACGGCGACCGTTTCGACCTCGCGGAAGCGGTCGGCCGGCGGCGCCGGGACGCCCGGCCGGGTCGCCGCGCCCGGCGTCAGGTACTCGCGGAGCGCGCGCCCCTCTTCGAGGCTTCGGACCGTGAACACGCCGCGCAGGCCGGCCCCGGGCACGTCGAGCGTCGATCCGCGCCCGCCCGTCGCCAGCAGCAGGTCGCCGTAGGACAGCTCGTATCGCTCGCCCTCGCCCTCGACGGTCACGCGGCGCGCCTCGGTGTCCACCGCGGTGACCTCGTGGCGCCGCCGGAGGTCGATACCGTACTTGCCGACGAGTTTCTCGGGGGTGCTCACCCGCAGGTCCTCGAGCTCCGCGACGTCCCCGCGCACGTAGTAGGGGATGCCGCAGGCGCCGAACGAGACCCACTCGCCCCGTTCGAGGACGACCACCTCGCGGTCGGGGTCTGCGCGGCGGGCCTTCGCCGCGGCGCTCAGTCCCGCCGCGTCGCCGCCGACGACGACGAACCGCTCGCTCATCGGTCGATCGGTCTCTCCGACGCGCTCTCGGTCGTGTGTCTGGCGTGCATCGTCCGTATCACAGGACCGCCCAACCTATAGACCCGCCCGACGCTACCCGGCCGCTATCCGTTCGTACCCGCGTCCATCCGGTCACCACACCGCAAGTAGCGGGCCGGGGACCGCCCGTCACCGGCAGGAGGCGGCCCGAGGGGTTTTCCGAGCGCGGCCCGCACGAGCGGACGTGCCCGGCTCGCCCGACGGTCCCGAACTCGCGCGACTGCTCGCCGCGGCGCTGGCCGAGGAACGGTCGGGCGGCGACGCGCTCGACGTGGTCGACGAGCGGGCCGACGTGACCCCGACGGCGGACGGAACGGTCGCCTACGCCGTCGCGGACGGCGGCGCGCGACTCGCCGAGGTCGCCGTCCAGCCCGACCGCGTCCACCTCGCGGTCCGCGCCGCGCCCGAGGCTGCGGCCCGCGCGGCCGCGACCGCCGAGCTGCGCGTCCGGCCGAAAGCGGTCAGACCGCCGCAGACGCTCGTGTTCGTGGAGTCCGCCGCCGAGGTCAACCGCGCCGCCGACGTCCTCGACGCGGTCCGCGCCGAGCGCGGGTGAACCGGTAGAATCGGAGCTCGCTCGGGTCGGCCGCGACACGACCTGGCCGGCCGCGACACGGTCGCACACACGCTGGCTCGCGTTCACTCGGACTCGGAACGGGCCGCCGCGGCGCCCTCGTCGACGTGGTCGAGACACCGGATCTCCCCGCGTTCGGTGTCGAAGGCGAAGGGGTCGCCGGGGCGGATCGTTCGGCCGTCGACGGCGCAGCCGTCGTCGTGTCTGAGGAAGTACCGCCCCTCCTCCCGACCGGTCTCCAGCCGTCCGGCCTGGACGGCGAACTTCACGAGCCCCTCGCCGATCTGGGTGCGCTCGGGGGAGTCGGCCTCCATGCGGATGACTGGCATCGCGGATCGGCCCGACGTTGCGCGGCGACCCCGATAAATCGTCGGCCGGCCGGCGCAGGGGCCGACCGGCATCGGCGGGGACAGCCGGCGGGAGCGGTCGGCGGACGGTGGCACTCGCAGTCCGGTCGCTTAGGGGGCTGGCCGCCGAACGGACCGACATGGGCGTCCGCGACGTCACCGACATCCACGAGGAGTTCGACGGCGACCGTCTGCCGCCTGGCCAGCGGCAGACCGAGCGATTCCCCGTCCTCTCGCTGAAGCACACGCCGGCGTTCGACCCCGACGACTGGGAGTTCACCGTCAGCGGCGCGGTCGAGGAAGAGTTGACCTACACCTGGGAGGAGTTCCGCGACCTCCCCACGGACACGCAACGGCAGGACTTCCACTGCGTGACGGGATGGAGCCGCTTCGACAACGAGTTCCGGGGAGTCACCTTCCCCGAGATCGCCGAGCGCGCCGGCGTGCGCGACGACGCCGTCCACGTCATGTTCGGCGCGATGGACGGGTACTCGACGAACCTTCCCCTCGAGGAGTGCATGCGCCGGGAAGTGCTGTTCGTCCACGAGTTCGACGGCGACCCGCTGCCCTCGGACCACGGCGGGCCGCTCCGCGTCGTCACCCCGCACAAGTACGCCTACAAGGGGGCCAAGTGGGTCGACGGGGTCACCTTCCTCACCGAGCCCGAGCGGGGCTACTGGGAGAAACGGGGCTACTCCAACACGGCGAACCCGTGGGCCGAGGACCGCTACTCGACCATGTGAGCGCCGAGGGCCCGGCCGCCGACCGTATCGGGACGACCGCGGTTCAGCGCAGCCGTTCGGCCACCGCGGCGTCCTCGCGGCGGTCGACGTCGACCGCGAGGCGGGCGTCGTCGCGGACGACCGTCCGGTCGGGGTCGCCGCCCACCACGTCGACACCCGTCGGGGCGACCTCCTCGCCGTCGTGGACGAACCGCGTATCGACGCTCACGCCGAGCGCGCTCTTGATGAACGTGGGCGTCGCGACGGTCAGCGACCCGCCCGCGTACGCGTCGAGGACCCCGTCTATCACCTCGCCGTCGAGCAGCGGCAGGTCCGCGGCGACGGTCAGCACCGGCTCGGCGACGCGGTCGTCCGCGAGCGCCGCCTCCAGGTCGGCCACGTACCCCTCGCCCGGCGTCTCGACGACGGGACAGTCCACGTGCGCGGCAGTCGCCGGCGCGTTGGGGGAGACGACGGCGTAGACGTCGTCGACCCGGCTCTCGCCCAACGCCGCGATCACGCGGTCGATCATGGGCTCGCCGTCGACCCGAAACAGGGGCTTCTCGCCGTCGGCGTCGAGACGCGGCTCCCGCCCGCCGCACATCACGAGAGCGTCCACTTGACCACCTCCTCGACCCACGCAGCGCCCGCTCCCGCGAGCCCGGTCCGCCCGACCGCCGGTTCGAGTCCGAGCGACGCGCCGGTCCCGAACGGGGTCGCCAGGTCGACAGGCGCGTCGGTCCCCGTCCGCCAGACGACCGCTTCGGCCTGTGGCGCGGCGACCCGCGGCTCGCGATAGGTCGGCGCCCAGTCGTCGGAGACCGCCACGCCGCGCTCACCGAGAGGGTGCGCGACCGCCGCGGTCGGCTCGTCCGGCCGCTCGACGGCCGCGAGCGTGCCGAACGGGTCGGACGGGACTGCCACGGCGACCCCATCGATACCGGCCCCCTTGAACGGTACGGACTGTTCGACGCGCGAGAACGCAGCGGTCCGGCACCGCCGCTGTGGATTGCCAGATAAATGGAGTGTGCGGGCCGTTCGGCCCCGGTCACACATGGGCCGCGGGCCGCGCGCTCGGCTTCGGGCAGGCCTGAGCCGTCGGAGGAGGCGCCGGACGGCCGTCGTCAGCGGTCGCCGTCCGCGGTCACCCACTTGGTCCGTCGGACGTCGTACGCCCCACAGACCGGGCAGGTGTGATACTGCACGTCGAACCCCGTCTCGCAACCGAGACAGACGTAGGGGAGCGCCTCCGGTTCCGACAACCCTGAAGCGCGTTTGGCCCGTTCCAAGACGCCCATCGTGACCATCCGATCACGAGGTCGCATCCAGTAAAAAGAGCGAGGATAGTTTACACCGGCTGAAAACACGCCCCTCGAACGATATCGGCCGTCTCGAGCCGATCCCGGCCGCCGCCGGTTTCGGACCGGATCGCGCCCGGTTTCGAACGGAATCACGCCTCCGATCACGACCGGCGAGCGGACGTCGCGCCCGCCGCTCAGACGGTTTCTCGTAGAGTAGTTCCGGAACGCGCCGATCCCGGGGTCGACGCGTACCGGGACAGTGCGACGAGAAACCGTATCAGACGGATTCGGAGCAAGGCAGTCCGGGATCGACCGCACGCAGTCGTGCGGTCGACCCGGGAAACGCTTGCTTCGAATCCGTATCAGTCCCGGTCGCCCTCGTCTCCCGTCCCGCTGGATCCGTCGTCGCGACCTTCTGTGACCGGGACGCGCGTCGGCCCCTCGTCGCTCCCCCCCGCTCCGCCACGCCCGCCGCGGGGGCGGCGCTCGCCGTCGCCGCCGACCGGGAGGCGGTCGCGCACCTCGCTCGCGAGCGACTCGACGCGGTGGCGGACCGTCGAGGCCTCCTCCTCGAAGCGCTCGACGTTGCGCTCGACGTAGTGGACCCGGTCTCTGGGGATCTGTCGCATCAGGTCGTTCCCGTCGCCGTCCGTCCCCGATTTGAGCATCCAGTGGTCGCGCGCGTACACGACCTCCTCGTTGTCGACGGTCGCTTCGGTCGTCCCGTCTTCCGGGTGGTCGTAGACGATCGTCGCCTGACCGAGTTCGATCTCGTCCATACGCTCCGTTCGGGTTCGCGCCCTTTACACTCGGCGCCTGTCGGCGAACTGAACCAGCGCCCGGGTCGGAATCGCCCGGTCCGACGCGCCCGCAGCGGTCGTCGCCCCGCCGCTTTTCGGTCCGGCGTCCCAACGGATCGTGTGGCACAGCAGTTGGACCCCAGTGAGATCTTCGACCGCGCGGTCGAGGAGGGGAAACGCCGCCTGGACCAGTCGCTGCTCGAACTCACATCGACGAGTGTCATCGCCGGGTTCACGATCGTCTTCGGACACGTCGCCCTGGGCATCGTCGAGGCGTTCAGCGAACCCGTCCTCGGAGACCTCTCCGAGGTCGGGGGCGCGCTCGCGTTCGCGATCGGAATGGTCTTCCTCGTCGCCGGTCGCACCGAGCTGTTCAACGAGAACTTCTCCGACCCGACCGCCGCAGCGGTCGTACGTCCCGGGTTCTCCGCGGTGCCCTCGCTCGTTCGCCTGTGGGTCGTCACCCTCGCGTTCAACCTCGTCGCCGGCTCGCTGTTCGCGCTCCTGTTCGCCGTCGACGGGGTGATCCCCCACGCCGCGACCGTGGCGCTCGAGCAGACCGCGGTGGAGATCGCCGGCCGAACGACCGTCGCGTGGTTCGTCCGCGCGGTCGCCGGCGGCACGCTCGTCAGCCTGCTCTCCTTTCTCATCGTCGCCGTCCGGAGCGAGGGGAGCCGGCTGGCGCTGACCTTCGCCGTCGGGTTCCTGCTCGCGCTCGGCCCGTTCGAACACGTCGTCGTCTCCGCGCTCCACGTCGTCATCGGCGCGTTCCTGGGCGCACCGGTCGGCGTCGACGAACTCGTCGCGATGACGGCCGTCGTCACCGCCGGCAACTTCGTCGGCGGCCTCGGCCTCGTCACTCTCACGCACGTCACGCAGGCGATCGGCGCCGACCGGTCCGGAGCGTAGCGAGAGCCCGCCTGGGCGACCGGCCCGCCGACCTCGCCGGGACGCGAGATCGGGCGGAGATATCCGCCCCGTTATCAAATATACGACCGTTCAGCCGTCCCTCGCGCGCCGCAGTCCGATCTTGACCGGGATAATGTGGGCAATAACAACGTACGGTGGGACTAATTGGTACGTAGAGTTGGAGAATGAGTCAGGTACCTCGACGCACGGGCCGGGCAGGACAGGACCCAACGACGAGAGACGTTCCGGACGATCAGCCGATCAGTCAGATCGTGGTCGAGACCGTGGCGGCGCTCGAGGGAGTCGAGCCGACCGACCTCTCGGCGACGCTCTACGAGGCCCTCGATCCCGAAGCGCTCGATTCGCTCCATCGCTCGACGGACGGGCGAGACGGGTCGCTGCGGATCGCGTTCACGTTCGGCGGGTACGAGGTCGTGGTCGAAAGCGGTGACCGGATCACCGTTCGCGACCTCTCCGAATCCCGCGTTCGGTGATCGACGTGTTCAACTCGGGCCGTGGGTGATCCGCGTGACCAGCCTGGAACCGGAAACGAGCGTCGATAGCCCGCCCATGCCGAGCAGGAAAAGCGGCATCGTGGTCCGGTGTTTGATCAGAAACGAGTTCGAGGGATTACTCGAGTCGTAGTAGGCGGTGACGCTCGCGCCCTCGACGTACTTGTCGAGAAGCTCTTGAGCTTTGAAGACGGACACCTCGGGGTCACCGGTCCCTGGATACAGGCCGTTCCCTGGTAGGTCGTCCCGTCGACCGCGTACCGGTAGTCGACGTAGACGATGTGAAAAGCGGGGCGCACAGCGCCGCCGTCTGCGACCACCGCGACGGCACCGTCGAGTGTGTCACCCATCGTCCCGGCATCACGGGCCGGAACGAAAACGTGGTCTCCGGCCGCGGCGCGGCCTCACTCGTCTGGCGCGTAGGTGGCGTTCACCGTCCCGACACCGTAGACGTCGTCCCACGCCTCGTCCTCGTCGAAGAGGAGCACCAGCAGTTCGACCTCGCCGGGGTCCGACCCGCGAGCCTCGAAGGCCGCCTGGGGGACGGTGAGTTCGAAGGTGCCGTTCGCCTCGAAGGTGACGCCCTTGCGCTGCAGCGGGGGTCCGTCGACTTCGTAGAACCGCGGCGCGCGGGACTTGTTCACGAGTTGACTGTCGACGTACACGACGAAGAACGGCTCGCCGGCCACGGTCCCGTGTTCCGCGGGGTCGATGTCCGGCATCGACGTGTTAGCGGTGACCGAGACGTCTACGCCGGAGTCCGCGCCGTCACCGGACCCGCGTCCGCCGACCACCGTGACGCTCTCGATGCGGTTCGAGGCCCCCGTGACCAGTTTGTTCTCGAGAGGTCCGTTGGGGTACTCCGGCAGTTCCCACTGCTCGGTCGTCTCGGTCGTCCGCCCCGTCGTCTCTGTCGCGGTGGCCGCCTCGGTGGCAGTCGCGGTGGCGGTGCCGGTCGCCGTCGCGGTGGTGGTCGCCGTCGCGGTGCCGGTCGCCGTGGCCGCCGCCGCCGTCTCGGTCGCAGTCGGTGTTCCGGTCGTCACGTCGTCGCCGGTCGTCGTGCCGTCCGACCCGGGGGCGGCCCCGAAGCCGGAACATCCCGCGAGCAACACGACGCCCACGACGCATAGGGTCGAGAGTGCGTTCCGTCTCACGCCCCAAGCCAGGGGCGTCGGGTGCTTTCTTATGCGGCCGCTAGACCGGGTCGGCCCGACCCGTCGTCGTACCAGCGCTCGCGGCGCGCGTCGAACGCGAAGCCGGTGGACGGCCCCGGTTAGGCGTTGCACAAGCCACACTCCGGCCTGGACGGACTCCCCTCGAACTCCCCCCGCGTCCTCGGGGAGGGACACTCCCGCGTCGGGGCGCTGGTTGATGTCCTCCACCACCTCATCCTGCTCGTTCACGTCCCCGGCTGCAGAAACATGCCGTCCCCGATTCGAACAGATGAGAGACGGTCCTGCTCGGCTCACTTCGTTCGCCTGCGCGGGCGTGCGACTCTCGTGTTCCCGCGGGCGTGCGACTCTCGTGTTCCAATCGGGTCGCGTGCATACACGCGCGGCGCTCGCGAACGAGCGCCGCGAGAAGTATCCGCCCTCCCCGATTTGAAACGAGTCGCTCCCGGTCGCTCGCGTTGCTCGCTCACCTCCCGCTCCTTACTCAAATCGAGTCGGTTGGACTACCCTTCCGCTCACCACAGGGGTTCGCGGAACACAGCCCAGCCCCACGAGTTGAACGAGGAGTACGGGTGTGTGATAACGTCAAAATCCACTGCCATCCGGTGTTTCCAGAATCAAACCATGCCCAAGGAAACACTGGAACCCCTCTCCCCAGCGAAAGCTAAAGAGATGTTCATCGCTGAGCGTGAGGGGCAAGTTGCGGAACGGACAGTACAGGCCGACCACTACCGACTCAAGCACTTCATTCGCTGGTGTGAGAACAACGACATCGACAACATGAACGACATCACGGGCCGGAAACTCCATGAGTACCGGCTGTGGCGTCGTGACGATGGCGACCTGAACAAAGTGTCGCTCAGAACTCAGTTGAAATCGCTACGGGTGTTCATCCGATGGTGTGAGTCGATTAATGCCGTAGTCGAGGGGCTTCACGAGAAGATTCTCCTTCCGACACCCTCCAAGCAAGAGGAACAGCGCGAGGAAACATTACGTTCAGGACAAGCGGAGGAGGTACTGGAATACCTACGGAACTTCGAATATGCCTCCCGGTCACACGCTCTCCTAGAACTAATATGGCACACGGGCATTCGTATTGGGGCACTCCAGGCGCTCGACCTCAACGACTACGATGGTGAAGCTGAACGTCTACAACTTTGCCACCGTCCAGATACAGGGACAGCTCTCAAGAACGGTAGTGAAAGCGAACGACTGGTAGCTCTTGACCCTACAGTCTGTGCGGTGCTGGACGATTGGATAAATCACCAGCGTCCGGATGAGACTGATGAGCATGGACGAGAGCCACTATTCACCTCGGAACAGGGACGGCTGGCAGGAACAACGATTCGTGAAACCGTGTACAGTGTGACCCGACCTTGCTACTACGCTGAGTGCCCACATGACCGGAATATCAGTGATTGTGAAGCTACCGTGTATGGGTATCGAAGTAAATGCCCATCAAGCGTCAGTCCTCATTCCGTTCGACGCGGAAGTATCACTCACCATCTCTCGGAAGACGTCCCGGAGAAGGTTGTAAGCGACCGAATGGATGTAGGACAGGCGGTTCTCGATAAGCACTACGACAAGCGAAGTGAGGAGCAGAAAGTAGAGCAACGGCGGTCCTATATCGAGGACGTATAGACCGACGCTTTTCCCCTCTTCTTTGTGCCCTGCCTGTTAGGAGTGGGCGCTTCTGTTCAGTCAACTATTAGCTCTGAATTTGTCGAGTGGACCGCCAAGCTCTGCTTCACACTCTGGACACCGGTCGGCATCGTAATCGACCTTCTCGCCGCACTGGTGACACTCAAACGGATTCTCACCACTACCAGAGCCACCTTTGACGGTTATGACCATTCCAATGATTATCATAGGAATCCCGATAATGGCCCCTACAAGGGTCAGACTCACCAGAATCCCACCCACTATCAGAAACATCCCGAGATTCTGAAAGAGCTTCTCTTGAGGAGTTCTATTCGGACCAGAATCAGATGACTCTGTAGACTCTTCTGTGTCCTCTGGCTCTGACCGTCCCCTGCCTGCGTGCATCTGCTTCGCGCTCTCCTTATTCCCGCAATCTTGACAGACAACATCAGCAACAATCCCAATCGTCCATTT
>JBDGSU010000021.1:0-45998 GCA_042217395.1 Halosimplex sp. | reverse complement strand
GGCATTTTGAAGTCGTCTCATCAAACCATGTGAACCATTCTGTGGGAGCCTCATCCCTATCCAACTCGAATCCGCACGACGGACACGAATGCTCACGCATCCATAGAGGCTTCTCCGTCTCCACGCCACACGACGCGCACTCCTTGGTCGTTCCCTCTGGTTTGACCTCGACCACGTGACAGCCGTGTTTGCGGCCGTGATGCTTGAGGATGCTGATGAAGTCGCGCCAGCCCACCTCGGCCTTGTTCCGCGCGTTCCCATCGCCTTCCAGCATCGACTTTACGTCGAGGTCTTCGACGAACACCGCGTCGTACTCGGTGGTGTACGCGTGGGCGAGCTTGTGCTTGTAGTCACGCTTCTTGTTCCGCATATCCATGTGGACTTTGGCGACGCGCTGGCGTTGTTTTTCCCAGTTGTTCGACTCGTATTCCTTGCGGGAGAGCGACCGTTGCTCGCGCTCCAAGCGCGCTCGCTCAGCGGACAAGTCCAGCCGATCGATTGCCCGCCCATCCGAATCGTGGATGAAGTTCAGCACGCCGAGGTCGAGACCCACCGTGTCTTCGGGGTCGATGTCCTCGGGGTCTGGTTTCTCGGGTTCGTCGTGTTCGACACTGAACGACGCATACCACGCGCCCGTCGCCTCTTGCTTGACCGTCACGTGTTTGATGGTGTCCTCGTCGGGGATGTCACGGTGTAATCGAATTGGAATTTCGAGCGTCTCGCCACGCACTTTCTTCAATATCAAGAATCCACGGCCGTCGGGACCACTCTTTTCGTCGAGTTCGAAGCCCCGCTGGCGATACGTGAAACTCTGGAACTCTCTCGGCTTTTTCCAGTTCAACTCCCCGATTTTGTGCCCGGTATCGCGCTGCTGGGCGAGTCCCGTGATACTGTGGTAGATGCGTTCGACGGCGGCTTGCAGAACGGTGGAGTACACGTCGCCCCACTCGTCCCACTTGTCCTTCCAGTCGGGGAGTTCGTCGCGAACGCTCCAGACACGTTGGCGGACTGTTTGGTCGTCGTGTTCGGGTAACTGGTCGAGTCGATACAGTGCGTGGTTGTAGACTTGGCGCACGGTGTTTTTCTGCCAGCCCAGTGACTCTCGCTGTTCGCTAGCTGGCAAGAGTCTGTAACGTGGGCTGTAGTCATGCGCGTGTACTCGGGTTTTATTACGTAGTTTGTTAAACATGTCGATTGCGAGTGTTTGGTACTCGTGCGGGCGCTGTATCCCCGCCCTACTCGCTCCCAGTGGTCGTTCGTTGAGGACGGGGGCTTAGCGCCCTCATCGCAACGTCAAAACTAATAGCTCGGCGTCTCCGCCGTGCGAAAGGACCAAGGCGCGGCCGGTGTGACTCGACGGTATGGACCGGACGCTCGACGGCGTCGTGATGCGCGCCACCGTCGTCCTGTTGACCGCCGGCCTCTGGCTGGTCGGCGCCGGGACCGCCGGCCTCGACGGCTCGCTCGCCCTCGCGCTCGCCCTCGGCGCGGTCGGCGGCGGGCTCTACCTCCTCGCGGAGACGCTCGACGGAGCCGATGCGACCGCCGGGTTCGGCGTCCGCGACGTCGCCACCGACCTCTGGCTCGGCCCGTTCCTGGCCGCCGCCGTCGTCGGCCTCTGGCTCGGCGCCACCGCCGGCGAGGTGCAGGCGCTCGGCGGCATCGTCGGCCTCGTCGGCATGCTCAACTACTTCCTGCGACCGTTCTACCACCTGTGCTACGGGCTCGTCGGTCGCGTCGCGGACGTGTGAGAACGCCGCTCACCGCCGACCGCCCTCGGTTCGGCGCCGACGGCCTCGGGCTCACTCCTCGTCGACGGCTGCCGCCCGGATCTCGCTCACGTCGGCGTCGGTCTTGAACGTCGTCCCGCCGTAGTGCGTTCGCGAGACCGCGTGGCCGGCCGCGCGCAGTCGCTCGAGGAACTCGTCCATCGCGACGGCGCCCACGCCCCAGCGCTTGCACAGGCGGTGCTGGTCGTAGTGGGTCGGCTCGTCGAGCTCCGCGGCGACCGTCTCACAGAGGTCGCGGGCTTCCTCTGCCGTGCCCATCTCGTCGTCGACCGCCTCGCGCACCGCCGCCGCGAACGCCGGGTCACAGGTCCGCCCGAGCCAGATCGGCCCCGCCGTCTGGATCCCCTCGCCGCACTCGGGGCACCAGTCGAGCGGGTCCGCGATCAACCCGCGGGTCGCCTCGCGGTAGAGGCAGTGCTCGCAGTGGTCGACGTAGCCGAGCTCGTCGACCAGCGCGTCGGCCGCCCGCGCGCCCGAATCGAGCCGGAGGTACGTCCGGGCGTAGTGTTTCGTCGCGTGGCTGAACACGGGCTCGGCGGCGAGATCGTAGCGCGCGGCGGTGCGGACGAGGGCGGATAGCAGCACTCTGAGCCCCATCTCTGCGTGGTACTCCGTGTTCCGGGGGACCGCCGAGTAGTGGCGGACGCCGCTCTCGAAGTGGGCGCCACACAGCGGCGCGGTGTCGGTCGCGGTGATACAGACCAGCCGACTCGCGCCGCGAAAGGCCGCGTCCGCGAACGGGATCGGCGTGCCGAACGGATCCACGTCGACCACGTCGAACGTCTCCTCGTGCATGACGGCATTGGCGTCGCGGTGGACGACCCGTCCGTCGAGGCCGTTGCGCGCGAGGTTCTCCCGGCAGAGCTCGACCGCGTCGGGATCGACGTCACAGAGCGTCGCCTCGTACCCCTCCGCGGCGGCGCGCACCCCCCGGATCCCCGAGGCGGCGTTGGCGTCGAGATAGCGCGGGGTGCGTCCTGCATCGTCGCCGCGGTCGGACTCGTTGCTCGCGGGTCGCTTCGCTCCCCGCTCGCATTTCCGAGACGCTTCCTGCGGTCGCGTCTCGTTGCTCGCGGCTCCGCCGCTCGCTCCGTTCGAGGACCCGCTCTGTTCGTCCTCGCGCAGCGCGCGCAGGACGGCGACGGTCAGGTCGCGGTTCAGCTCCTGGACGGGGTTGAAGAACACGTCGTCGCCGACGCCCGCCTCGGCCTGTTCGGGCACCTCGACCGTGACCGTCCCCTCGGTGACGCGCATACCCGCACCTGTCCGGCGACCGCGAAAAGCCATGCGTTCTCCGGTCGCGACCGCGGACCGTCGGCGCCCGCTACTCTCCCCTTACCGCCCGAGCGCACCGAACCTGTTTAGTCCCGGTATCACCAACAGCGGGTATCGTGACCGCGGTCGACCGCTGGGAGGCCGCGCTCGCCGAGCGGGGCGAACTCACCCCCGAGGCCGTCGACCGCATCCTCGACGCCCACGGCGAGCGCGGCGCCCGCGCCATCGAGGCCGTCTCCGAGCGACGCGTCAAGGCCTACCGCGATTTCACCGTCGTCGTCGGCCACGACGACGAGTACGTCGTCGAAGACGACTCCTGTGACTGCAAGGACGCCCGGTACAACCTCGACGACGACGACCCCACCGAGCTGTGCTGGCACGCCATCGCCGTCCGCATCGCCCGCGCCGTCGACGCCGAAGACCACCACGACATGTGGTACTCCGAAGTCAGGGAGTTCCTCTGAAGACCACCTTTTTTCACCGGGGCCTCGCGCTCGCCTCGGGCGAGCGCTCGACCCCGGCCAAAAAACCTGGACCAAAAAAGGCCGAGCGCGGCCAGTGGCCGCGCTCGGTGAACCGGCTCGCCCCCTCCGGTCGCTCGCCGGATGTTCGCCGACTGACCCGCCTCCGCCACCGCTCTGCTTCCGCCATCGCTCCGCTTCCGCCCACGCCACCGCTCCGCTTCCGCCCACGCCACTGCTCCGCTTCCGCCCACGCCACCGCACGACCCCACGTTTCCAGTCGAACGCCCCCGGAACTCTTGGATCACCGGGCCATTGGGGCCGCTATGCAGACGCCAGTCGAGTTCGTCGTCGACCTCGCGACGGAAACGGTGAACGAGCTCGGGGCCTCGCTCTCCGAGGCGATCCCGAAGCTCGTCGTGGCGGCCCTCTTCGTCTCGCTCGCCTACGTCGGGATCGAGTTCGTCCTCGCCGTCCTCCGGCGGTTCCTCCGCGGCATCTACCCGAGGGACCAGGAGCTCATCGCTCAGCTGTGGGCGACCGTCGCCGGCGTCTTCCTCTGGTTCGGCGCCGGCCTCGTGCTCCTGAAGATCCTCGGGATGGGCGAGGTGGCGGCGAGTCTCGGCACCGCCACCGGTTTCCTCGCGCTGGGCGTCTCCTACGCCCTCTCGGACATGATCGAGGACGCCGTCTCCGGCGTCTACCTCCTCCGGGACCCCGACTTCGAGCCCGGTGACCGCGTCACGACGCAGTCGATCACCGGTACCGTACGGGCGATCGAACTCCGCAAGAGCCGGTTCGAACTGGACGACGGCGACACGGTCGTCCTCGCCAACAACGAGGTCGAGAAGCGCTGGACGAAGGAGTCGAGCGAGAGTTGACGCCGGCGACCGGCCCCCGGTCGGCGCTCGGTCAGTCTCGCACCGCGGCCCGGCGTTGGGGGATCAGGTCGAACCGCTCGTCCGTCTCGCCGAGGACGAGCAGCGCGTAGTAGCGCAGGTACACCACGACGGGGACCTGCACGACCGCGGCGACGGCGACCACTGCCAGCGCGAAGCCGACGCCGACGACGACGAACGCGGCGACACCGACCGGGGCGAAGAGGACGAACAGACCGAACGCGAGCGCGCCCAGGACGGCGGCGGGGATCGCCAGGACGACCGCGAGGAGCGCGGTGACGACGGCGACGGCGGCGCTTCCGACGACCCCGAGGAGAAAGGCGAGGACCGCGTAGGCGAGGAACTCGCGCCACTCGGCGGTCAGCGTCGGCCAGAAGCGACGCCAGCCCGCGAGCACGCCGCAGTCCTCGCACACCGTGACCGGGACGACGAACGCCGTCGTGAACGAACTGACGACGCCGACGACCAGCGCCAGCGCGAGGAAGACGGGGATCAGCACGACCGCGAAGAAGACGACCGACGCGGCGCCGATACCGACGGCGACCGGCGCGAACACCAGCGCCGCGAGGAGGGCGACCGCGGCGAGCACCGCCAGGCCGACGACGAGACGGAAGACGAACAGCGAGGCCCCGCGGCGGACGTACCGTCGCCAGTAGGCCCGTATCGCCACCGACTCCTCGCGGAGCGACTCGACGAGCACGTACTCCATCACCGACCCGACGAAGAGCAACGCGAGGACGAGCGCGACTGCGACCACGACCGCGGCGGCGACGGCGACCCACACCTCGGCCGGGACGTCGACGGGACCGCCGGGGGCGGGCGTCTCGTCGGCGGGGACGCTCCACTGGAGGCCGCTCGCGTTCGCGGCCGGCGGGCCGACGAACAGCCCGATCAGCGCGAGTCGCAGCCACCGTCCGCGGTCGACCGGTCGGAGGAACGCGTCGGTCGCCCGGTAGGCGTCGTCGAGCGCGTCGACGGCGGCGAGGGCCATACCTCTCCGTCCGCGCGAGGCCGGGAAAAGTATGCGTCGGGTAGCGGCGCGTAACGCGTTCGTATCGGCCGTAATCGGTCGCTAGTCCGACCCGGCGTCGGTGCGGGCCGGGGCGAGTCGGTAGCGGACGGTGGCCTGGCCCTCGAAGGTGGGGCCGGACCCCGCTCGTTCGAAGCCGGCGCCCTCGGCGGTCTCGCGGGTCCCGCCCTCGTCCTCGGGGACGAGCAGCTCGACGGCCATCCCCTCCGTTTCGGCGAAGCGGACCGGCTCTTCGAGCAGCCGGTCGCGCACGTCCGCGGTCCCCTCTAACTGCGTGATGTGGACGGTCGCCTCGCGCGCGTCGTAGCTGACGAACCCCCGAATCGCGTCGTCTTCGGTCGCGACGCGGACGGTCCGGTCGTGGACCAGATTCCGCATCACGTCCTGCGGGCTGCCGGTGAGTTCGGCGAGCCGTTCCGCGTCTGCCTCGACCGCGTCCCGGACGTCCATATCCGCCACCATGCCCCCTGCGCCATTAAATCCACGCCCGGGAGTGAACGATACGTCTCGCTCGCCTCCCGCGAGTCGCCGCGCCCCTCGCTCGCTCCGCTCACTCTACGAGTACGACCAGGCGGCGACCGCCGACCGGATCGACGCCGACCCGTTCGTCGCCCACGGCGGCCGGGACTTCCAGATCCCGCCCGACCCGGCGCTGTCGGGCTGGAAGTCGGGGCTGGACGACGCTGACGCCCATCGCTTCGAGCGCTATCCCGACTGCTCGCACCTGTTCCAGCCGGGGACCGAGCCGTCGCTGACGACCGAGTACGTCTTCCCCGACAACGTCGCCCGCGAGCTGGTCGTCGACCTGTCGGAGTGGGTGAACGGGCTGGAGACCGAGGGCTGACGCCCCCGCGGGGGGTCCGGCGGGCGAACCCCTCGGCGAAACCGACGGTGTCCGACGGACGGCTGACGGGTGTTTTTGTGCGGAGAGGCCGTCGATAGGGCGATGGCTACGTCGCAGGGGCGCTTCGAACGGGAGGTACTGGTACGGGCGGGGCCGCTGATCGGCGCGACGACGCTCGCGCTGACGGCGGCCTTTCTGGGCGTCGTCGGCATCGTCTCGGGGTCGGCGACGGGCATCGTCGGGCGACTCCCGCTGTACGTGCTGGCGGGGTCGGTCGGCTTCGTCGCCGCACTGCTGACCGCCGAACACTCCGAGTACTACGGCCGCGAGGCGCTGGTCTCGGCGGCGGTCGTCGGGGTCGTCGGCTTCGTGATGATCGGCCTCGGCACCGAGGGCGTCGTCTACGGGATGACGAACCCCGACGCCGCGGTCGCCTCGCACCTGTCGGTCTACCTGCTGTCGGCCGCGATGATCGCCTCCGGACTGGGGTACTGGACCGTCCGCAACTGGCACGACGTCTCGCGCGCGGTGCAGACGAGCGGGCTCTGATACGGATTGCTCTAAGTCAGTTCCACATCGACCGCTCGCAGTCAAGCGGTCGTCGTGGTAAACAGTTAGAGCAATCCGTATGATACGGCCGGGCGTCGGTCGGCGCTCCCCGACCGCCGCGCACCTACTCCCGCGCTCTCGCCTCCGGGTTCTCGAACAGGTCCTCGTGACGCGCGGCGAGGTTGGCGTAGTCGCCGGAGTTGAACGCCTCGAAGACGGCCTCGGGGTCGATCGCCGTCTCCGAGAGCGGCGTGACCGTGGCGGGCGTCCCGCGGACGAACGACTCGGCGGGCACCTCGTAGCCCGGCGGGACGACGGTCCCCATGGCGACGATGCTCCCCTCGCCGATGACGGCGTCGCTGACCGTCGAGTTGAACCCCACGAGCGCGCCGTCCTCGACGACGGTGTCGTTCAGCACCGCGCTGTGCCCGACCATCACTTTCTCGCCGATCGCCGAGACGTGCACGGTGGCGTTGTCGCCGACCGCCGATTCCCGACCGACGCGGACCGGTCCGACGTCCCCCCGGAGGACCGCCCCTGGCCAGACGTTCGCGTTCGCCTCGACGGTCACGTCCCCCACCAGCGTCGCCTCTCGGCTCACGTGCGCGTACCCGTGTACGTCCGGGTGCTGACCCTCGAACGCGTACTCGCGGCTGTCCATGTAGTGTGGTACGCACCCGCATTCCAAAACGCTTGGCCCGGCGTTCGAGACCCGGTCGTTCGCGACCCGGCGCCGCCCCCCGTTTCGGGTGGAACGAGGCGGTCGACAGGCCCGGAGAGGAGACCGAACTACCCGCCGCCGTCGAAGTGCACGTCGGCGAAATCGAGGACCGCGTCGACGTAGCCGCGGTCGAGGGTGTGTTCGGTCTCCCGGCGGTACTGGCAGACCCGGCCGACCGTCTCGGCGGTGATCTCGTCGCCCTCGTACAGCGGGCAATCGTCGACGCCGGGGTCCTCGCCGAGCAGTTCCCAGACCGGCGCGGCCGCGCGGAGGGCGTCGAGCGCGCGGCCGGGGTTGGCCCAGTAGTCGCGGGCGCCCTCGGTGTCGAGCAGGGGCCGCGGGGCGACGAGCGCCGCGAGCGAGTGCTGGTCGACGGGGAGCCGGTCGACCTGCCCGTCGAAGGCGGCGAAGGTGTCCGCGAACCAGTGGGGGAACATGCCCGTGATGTCGCCGACGGACTCCTGGCCGTTGTCGCGGCTGAGCGCCGTCCCGCCCGTGCCCGACTGGTGGGGCGCGACGAGGCCGATCCGCTCGTCGGTCGCGCCAGCCAGCAGGGCGGCCTTGCCACACCGGGAGTGGCCGGTGACCGCGATCTCCTCGGCGCGGACCGCGTCGAGCGGTCGGAGCGCGTCGACGCAGCGCTGGAGCCCCCACGCCCACGCGGCGAGGGTGCCCCACTCGGTGCCCGGCGGCCCCGGGAGTTCGTCGTCGAAGTGGGGGTGGACCCCGTCGGTGAAGTCGGGACTGTCGGGATCGACGTCGGCGAACTGGTAGGTGGCGAACCCGTACCCCCGCGAGAGCGCGTGCTCGACGCACCAGGCGTCGGCGGCGACGCCGCGCTCGTCGGCGCCGTGTTCCCGGGCGGTGTCGGTGATCCGCACCGCCGGGTCGTCGACGACGGCGTGGTTGCCGCCCCAGTTCAGCCCGAGCAGGACGGGGACCGCCCGACCGGCGTCGACCGCGTCGACGGGGAGGAAGAGCGCGAGCGCGATCGTCGGCGCGTCTCCGGGCAGGTCGGCGAAGCCGATCTCGGTCTCCACGAGCGTCGCCGCGCCGTCGAGGACGCCCGACGTCCGCTCGACGGTCGTCTCGATCGCGGGCGGGTCGGGCGCGTAGCCGTAGACGTAGTGGCGGAGGCGTCGGCGGATCTCCTCGCGGCGGTCGCGCCACTCGGCGGGCGTCTCGACCGGGTCGCCGTCGACGGTCTCGAGCGGGTCGGGCAGGTCGGGGCGGCGCTCGCAGCGCGAGGGCGGCGCCAGCCCCTCGGTGTCTCGGGTCACGCCCGTCACGACGGGCGGGCGAGGTGAAGAGGGTTTCCCCGCGTCGCCTACTCGTCGGCGTACTCCTTCCGGAAGCCGCGGAACTCGGTCCGGTGGGCCTCCTCGTCGGCGAGCAGCGTCACGGCCAGATCCTCGGTGACCGGGTCGTTCGCTTCCCGGGCGGCGTCGACGAGCTCGCGGTAGGTGTCGATCGCGTCGTTCTCGGCCTCGAGGACGCCCTCGATCACCGCGAGGACGTCCGTCGAGTCCTCGGGCGGCTGGAGGCTCTCCTGGCGGGCGGTGAACTCGGTCGACCCCGGCGGGCGGGCCTCGAGTTGCTTGAGCCGCTGACCGAGCCGTTCGGCGTGGCCGAGCTC
Source organism: Halosimplex sp. (assembly GCA_042217395.1). Classification (GTDB taxonomy): domain Archaea; phylum Halobacteriota; class Halobacteria; order Halobacteriales; family Haloarculaceae; genus Halosimplex. Next base: position 36,793 of record JBDGSU010000021.1, on the reverse strand, counting down.
CTCCTGGATGTCGGTCTGGAGGCTCGCTTTGACCTCCTCGGCGTGGATCCCGTCGAGGACGATCGCGTTCGTCTGATAGTTCATCACCGTTTCCATCTCGTCGCCGTACGCCTGCTTCAGCAGGTCGATCACGCGGTCGGACGTCATGTCGATCGAACGTACGGTCGCCAGCCTCATATCCGTGGTGTGCGAGGGGGTCCCGCGTGGACCCGAACCCGGTCGTCGGCGGGCGCGCTCGCCGGACCGCGGGCGAGTCGTTCCGCGACGCGAACACCTTTCGGTGCGCCGGCGGTAGCCCGGAGCGATGACCCGCTCTGCCATCCAGCTCTACACGCTCCGGAACGTCGACCGCCCGTTCACCGAGGTGCTCGAACTCGTCGCCGACGCCGGCTTCGAGGGCGTCGAGTTCGCCTACCGCGTCACCGACGAGGACCCCGACGACGTCCGCGCGGCGCTCGAGGCGACCGGCCTCGACGTGGCGGGTGCTCACGTCGGCATCGGCGGGCTGGAGGACGATTTCGAGGAGACCGTCGCCTTCTACGACGACCTGGGCGTCGAGCACGTCGTCGTCCCGTGGCTCGACGCCGAGCACTTCGAGTCCGTCGAGGCCGTCGAGGCCGCGGCCGCCCGTCTCGAACGCCTCGCCGACGACCTGGCCGACCGCGGGATGGAACTGCACTACCACAACCACGACCACGAGTTCACCGACCTGGGGGACGAGACCGGCTTCGACGCCTTCGTCGACGAGACCGAGTTCGGCATCGAACTCGACCTGGGCCTCGCGCTCGCGGCCGGCGACGACGTGGTCGCGCGCCTGCGCTCGCTGGGCGAGCGCTCGACGCTCGTCCACCTGAAAGACTACGACGTCGCGGCCGGCGAGTCCGTCCCCGTCGGCGAGGGCGACCTCGATCTGGAGGGGGTCAGCGACGCCGTCGCCGACAACGACAGCGAGTGGCTGATCTACGAGTACGAGGGCGAGGACCCGCTCGAATCGCTCGAGCGGGCCGGTTCGCGGACGAACGACCTCGTCTGAGCGGCGCGGGCGCCGCCGGCGCGAACCGCCGCAGTCCCGTCAGTTCCACGGCCCGAACTCGGGGTCGATGCAGCGGTGTTCGCGGTCGATCCCGTCGATGCGTTCGAGGTCCGCGTCGTCTAACTCGAGGTCCGCGGCGGCGAGATTGTCGGCCATGTGCGCGCGGCCGCTGGCCTTCGGGATGACGGCGACGTTCGCTTTCGAGCGCAGCCACGCGAGCGACACCTGCGCGGGCGAGGCGTCGTGTCTCTCGGCGACCTCGCGGATCTCGGGCACGTCGAACACCTCGCCCTGGGCGAGCGGCGAGTACGCGACGAGCCAGTGGTCGTGCTCGCGGGCGTACTCGCGGAGGTCGTCCTGCGGGAGCAGCGGGTGACACTCCACCTGATGCGCGGCGACCGGCGCGTCGAGCGCCTCACGAGCCTCGTCCAGCAGCGCGGGCGAGAAGTTCGAGAGGCCGACGTGGCGGATCCGCCCGTCGTCACGCAGTTCGTCGAGCGCGCGCAGCGTCTCCGCGGGGTCGTAGGTGTCGACCGGCCAGTGGACGTACAGCAGGTCGACGTAGCCGACGCCGAGGCGGTCGAGGCTCTCCTCGGTCGTCGCGAGCACGTCGTCGGACGCGAGGTTGCCGGTCGCGAGCTTCGTCGCGAGGAAGACGTCCTCGCGGTCGACGTCGGCGTCGGCGATCCCCTCGCCGACGTACCGTTCGTTCCCGTAGTCCTGCGCGGTGTCGACGTGGCGATACCCGACCTCGAGCGCGGTCGCGACGTTCTCGCGCCACTGCTCGCGGTCGTCGTCGGAGTAGGTGCCCAGCCCGATCGGCGGAAGCGCGTCCGTTGGCATCGTCTCGTTGTCGGACCGGGCGCCCTTCGCAGTGGCGGTCGCGGCAGCGCCGGCCCCGACCGGGACCACAGCGCCGACCCCGAGCGGACTCCCGCTCGCGGCCCGGCGTGGATACAGCGCTCGTTTCATCCACCTGAAGACACTTTTCGCCGGGTGCGCCACGACCGGGTACGATGGAGTCCGACCGACGAACGTATCTGGGGCTGCTCGCCGGCGCGCTGGCGGGGACCGCCGGCTGTCTGGAGGGCGACGGAGAGACGCCGACGGCCGAACCGACGGGCGATCCGGAGGGCGGCAGTTCGACCGACGTGCCGGCCGAGACGCCGCGGGAGACGCCGACGCCCGCGCCGACCCGGTCGTCGACGGCGACCGACGGGTCGTCGGAGACGGCCACCGAAGGATCGACGGAGACGGCCACCGAGACGACCGCCGGACCGCACCTCGTACTCGACCCCGTCGACCCCGCCGACGGCCCACCGCTGACCGTCTACCCGACGAAACTCGCGTCGATGCTCCGGAAGGCGGCGACCGGCGACGGGCCCGTCCGCGAGCGCGCCGGCGCGTTCGTCTACGCGCCGGACCCACTGCTCCCGGGCTTCGACGCCGTCCAGATCGTCGACCCGGTCGGCGACGCGAGCGGCACGTACGAGGTCGACGCCGAGGGCGACCCGTACTACATGATGACGCTCCGGGCCGAGGAAGTTCCGGCCGAGGAGGCCGACGAACCGACGCCCGTCTCGGAGTTACCCGCCGAATATCGGGACTTCGTCGTCTCTGTACTCGCCGACTCGGGGGACAGGCGCCGGGTCGAGCCCCAGACCGAGCGCGGCGAGTGGGTGCGCGAGCACTTCTTCGGCGAGTACGTCGAGTACGACGGGCAGGTCTACCTGGGCAAAGCGATCCACCCCACCGACGCCGTCTTCTTCAGCACCGAGGTCTGGTACGTCCTCTCGCTGTCGCCCGTCGAGGACGCCGACGAGCCGGTGACGCTCCGGCTCCCCGATATCGACACGCAGGTCCGCGAGGCCGTCGACGAGGCGCTGGACGAGTGGTCGAAAAACGACGGTGGCCCAGCGCTCGCCGGCCCGCCCTTCGGCGATGCCGTCCGCGAGTTCGCCGCCGACACGGAGCGGATACTCACGCACACGTTCGCCTACTCGGTCTCGATCGAACCGTACGAGGTCGAATGAACGAAGGGCACGGTTCGAAACTGAATCCCGGATCGCCGTCGACCGCACCCTTTAGGCCCGGGCGGCCCCTCGCCTCGGTCGATGGAGGTCACGCTCCTCGGGACCGGCGACACGACGGGGACGCCGACGCCGGGCTGCGACTGCGAGACGTGCGAGCGCGCCGGCGAACTGGGCGTCGAGCGCTCGCGCTTCTCGGTCCACGTCCGCAACGAGCGCACCGGCGAGAGCCTCCTCGTCGACGCCAGTCCGGACTTCCGCCACCAGTTCCTCGCCCGCGACGTCCCGCTCCCCGACGCCGCGGTCATCACCCACATCCACTTCGACCACCTCGACGGGCTGGGCCACGTCTATCGATTGCTCGACCACCTGCCCGTCCACGCCGCCGACGAGACCGACCCCGAGACCGGCGAGAGCGTCGCCGCGACCGTCCGCCGTCGGTACGACTACCTCGACCAGGTCGAAGTGGTCCCGGAGACCCCCTTCGAACCCTTCGAGACCTGCGGGTTCGAGGTCACCCTCGTCCCCGTCGACCACCCGCCGCTCGTCTGCTACGGCCTCGCGATCGAGGACCCCGAGACCGGCGCGAAACTGTCGATCTCCGGCGATACGACCTACGGTATCGGCCCCGACTCGCGCGCCGTCCTCGACGACCCCGACCTGCTGCTCGCCGACGGCATCGTGACCGCCGATCTCTGCGAGCACCATCCGGCCGGCGGCGATCACTTCGACGACGACGGCGTCCCGCGGACCTTCGGCACGAAGCACATGACCGTCGAAGGCGCGACAGCGCTGGGGAGAGCCCTCGACGCGGACGAGACGCGGGTGGTCCACGTCTCCCATTTCCTCGACGCGGACCGGGCATTCGAGGACGACCTCGCGCTGGACGGCGAGCGCTACGAGTTGTCAGTGACCCACGACTGAGAGGGAGAGCGATGAGCGACCGAACGACGGAGCGAGCGCTCCCGCGGGCGGTGGCGGTGGCGGCGGTGGTGGGCGCGTTCGCGTGGGTCGGCTGGGCCGTCGCGCCGCGGCTGTCGCTGACCGGGCAGGCGACGCTGTTGCTGGTCGGCGCGGTCCTCTCGCTGGTCGGCGCGGCGACGTTCCGCCGCGACGGGCCGGCGTATCTGGCGGTGCTGGCCCTGGTCGCCGTCGCCGGGTTCGTGCTGACGACGCACGGGTTCGGGCCCGTCACGGCGTTCGGCTTCCTGCTGGGAACGCTGGCGGTGGTCCTCGCGGTCGCCTACCTCCACCAGCAGCGCCGGCTCGACCTCCGGCCGCGGGAGGCGGTCGCAGTGGTGGTCGTCGCGGCCCTCGTCGGCGGGGCGGTCGTCGGCGCCGATCTCCGCTACGGAGAGGTCAGCTACGAGACGACGATCCACGAGACGGCCGACCTGCCCGGGGAGTCGGGTGCGACCGAACCGGTGGTCGTCGGGACGGCGACCGCCCGGAACTCCTTCGTCTTCCGCGAGCGGGTCTCGTTCCCGTCGGCGGTCGCCTGCGTCTACGCGGACGAGAACGCGACGAGTTCGCCGGTGCTCTACGGCGACGGCGGCGACTACTTCCCCGCGAGCGTCGGCGGTCGCGGCACGCTGCGGACCGAGATGACGGTTCTCGTCCCGCCGTGGGCGGTCGACGCGCTCGACCGACGCGTCCCCGTCGAGCGAGCGACGGCCTGCCCCGACTCGAGCGACCGCCAGCGGATCGTCGTCGTCGGCCTGGGTCCGGGGTAGTCCGGGCAGGCCCGACCCGGCTCGACCGGAGCCGGTCCGATCGGCCTCGACCTGGACCGACCCGGCCCGTCTCGGTCCCCTCGCGTCCGCCGGCGACGGGCGGGACGTGGCGACCTTCTCCATGACCCGAGCGTTCTTTGCCGGGCCGGGAAATGAACGCCCATGACAGTCGAGATCGGGATCGTGGGCGCGGGGAACCGCGGCCGGACGCACGCCGAGTCCTACGGCGACGTCGACGGCGCCGACGTGGTCGCCGTCGCGGACATCGACGAGGACGCGGCGACGGCATTGGCCGACGAACACGGCGCGAGCGTCTACGGCGACTTCCGGGACATGCTCGCCGACGCGGACGTCGACGCGGTGAGCGTCTGCGTCCACAACAACCTCCACCGGCCTGTCGCCGAGGCGGCGGCCGCCGCCGGGGCGCACGTCTTCACCGAGAAGCCGATGGCCGCCACGGTCACCGACGCGGAGGCCATGGCCGAGGCCGCCGAGGAGGCGGGCGTCGAGATCGGCGTCCAGAACGTCGACCTGTTCTCCGACGAGACCGCGGCGGCCGCGACGCTCGTCGAGGCGGGCGAACTGGGCACGCCCTACTACGCCCGCGGCGTCTTCTCGCGCCGGCGCGGACGCCCGTACATCGACGGCTACGGCACCCCCGGCTTCGTCTCGAAGGAGTCCGCGGGCGGCGGCCCCGTCATCGACATCGGGACCTACGTGCTCGGGCAACTGCTCTACCTGCTGGGCAACGCCCCCGTCGAGCGCGTCGTCGGCTCGACGTTCGAGCACACCGGGGACGCCTACGCCGAGGAGCTCGTCGGCGAGAACCGCGATACCTACGCCGACCGACTGGACGAGTCGGGATACGACGTCGAGGACGCCGGCGTGGGGACGGCCCACCTCGCCGACGGGTCGGTGCTGGAGCTGCGCGCCGCCTGGCACATGTTCCTGCCCGACCAGCCCAGCGTCGTCGCGGGCTCGCAGGGCGGCGTGCAGCTGGACCCCTTCGAGTTCTACACCACGACCGAGGACTACGAGGCGACCGTCTCGCTCGACCTCGACGGCTACGAGCGCCGACAGGGGCTCATCGCCGGCGACGGCTACGAGACCGCCGAGACGCGCGACCAGTTCGCCCACTGGATCGAGACGATCGACGGGACCGCCGACGATCCGATCCCGACCGGCGAACTGGCCCTGAACTCCATGCGGATCATGGAGGGGATCTATCTGTCCGGGGACGCGGGCCGGGAGCTGACGCGCGAGGAGATCGCCGACCGCTCCGAGTCGAGCGCCGTGGAACTGTAGCCGGCGCGGGCCCCGCCGGCCCCGCAAGTCGAACGGTCGCCGACGCCGTCGCTCCCGTCGGGACCGTCGAAGAAATCGATCGGGCGGCGGTCGCGGACGTCCGGGCCCGTCGCTTGCGGTCGTCGAGACCCTACGTGGCGGCCCTCGGCCGGTCGTCGTCGCCGGTGGGGTCGTGCCCGAAGTAGAGGGCGAGCGCACCGATCCCCGCTATCAGGGCGACGACGCCGGTCCAGAACGCCGAGAAGTCCCACAGGTCGGTCGCGACCAGGTCGATCAGGTACAGCGTCCCCAGGATGAGGAACCCGGCGGCCGAGAACCAGCCGAACCAGCCGAACGTGTCTGTGGACATTGCGTCCCGAGAGAGGGGCGCGAGTCGGATAAACGGACGCGCTGATATAGCAGACTGATCGATAGAACCACCGCGAATGCCGCCCGAGACGCCTGAAACAGCGGGTTCGACCGTCGGATCGGTGCCGCAAACGCGGCGGAGCGCTCGGCGTCGTTCGACCCGCGTGACCGCTCCCGGTCAGATCTCGTCGGCGGTCGGGTAGTCGGTCGCGAACACGTCCTCGACCAGCGGCCCGTCGTCGCCGTCTTGGCTGGCCGGTGTTTCGTCGTCGCCTTCGCCCTCGTCCGCCGGACTCACGCTCCCCGTGCGATAGCCCTCCAGGTCGAGGGTCACGTGGTCGAAGCCGAGATCGCCGATGTGCTGCTGGGCGGCGCTGACGAACTCGGGATCGAGGGCGTCCTCGAGTTCGTCTTCGCCCACCTCGATGCGGGCGATGCCGTCGTGGTCGCGCACGCGGAACTGCCCGAATCCCCACGTCCGCAGGACGACCTCGGCCTTCTCGATGCGGGTGAGCCGCTCCTCGGTGACCTCGAGCCCCGTGGGGATCCGCGAGGAGAGGCAGGCCATCGACGGCTTGTCCGCCACGGAGAGGTCGTAGCCGTCGGCGATCTCTCGGACCTCCGATTTGACGATGCCGTGCTCCAGCAGGGGGGAGTAGGCGTCGAGTTCGTCGACGGCGCGCAGGCCGGGGCGGTGGCCCTCGCCGGGGTCGGAGGCGTTCGTGCCGTCGCAGACGACGTCGATGCCCAGTTCCTTCGCGCGGTCGAACATCGCGCCCAGCCGCATGGTGCGACAGTGGTAACAGCGGTCGTCGTCGTTCTCGACGAACGCCTGGCTGTCGAGCTCGGAGAACTCGACGATCTCGTGGCGGATGCCGATCTCCTCGGCGACGCGGCGGGCGTCGTCCAGTTCCGCGGCGGGCAGCGTCTCGCTCTTCGCGGTGCAGGCGACGGCGTCGTCGCCCAGCGCGTCGTGGGCGATGGCGGCGACGGCGCTGGAGTCCACGCCCCCGGAGAACGCGACGAGGACGCCGTCGCGCTCGGCCAGATCGGCGCGCGCGGCGTCGAGCTTGTCGGCGACCGAAGTGCTCATCGACGGCGATTCGGAGCCAACGGCCAAAAGCCCGTTGTTCGACCGCTCGGCGGCGGGCGAACGGGTTCGGTCCCGGCCGGGCGACGATGACCGTCTCCGCCCGGGCGGCGATCCCCCGGTTTTTAGCGATCCCCGTCAGAGGCACCCCCATGAAGTTCGCGCGCGTCAGACTCCAGTTCCCGGCCGAGCCGGTCCTGCCGGTCCAGGCGGCGCTGGCCGACGCCGACGGGGTCGACCTCGTGCAGTTGCGGTTCGGCGGCGTCTCGACGACGGGGCCGCGGACCTACGTGATGTCCGTGGTCGGCGACCCGACGGCGCTGGCCGCGGCACTGACGGACACGCCCGAGGTGGTCGACCACGAAGTCGTCGATTCCGAGTCTTCGACCCGGGCGAACGGAGCCGGCGGCATCGTCTACGTCCGCGCGGCGGCGGACCCGCTGGAGCTGAAGCTCCACGGGCTGTTCTCCCGGGGGAGTCTCGTGATGACGACGCCGGTCGACCTCTACCCGGACGGGAGCTCCGTCTTCCGCGTCCTCGGTGAGGCCGACGACCTCCGGACCGCCGTCGCCGAGGCCGACGACCTGCTCCAGGTGACCGTCGAGCGCGTCGGCGAGTACGACGGTCCGCCCGAGCGCGTCGCCGCGGGCCTGACCGACCGCCAGACGGAGGTCGTCAGGACGGCCCTCGATCTGGGCTACTACGACGTGCCCCGCGAGGCGACTCACGAGGACGTCGCGGCGGCGCTGGACTGTGCTCCCGCGACGGCGAGCGAGCACCTCCAGAAGGCCGAGCGGGCGCTGATGCGGTCGGTCTTCGAGTGAGCGGCTGCCGGACCGGGGACGGACCGGTCAGGGGACGACCGTCGCCCACGGGCGGTTCCGATAGTAGAGATCGACCTCCGCGCCCAGGGGGGCGCCGTCGAAGTCTCCCAGACTCACGCGGGGCGTCGAACAGTCGGCGTCCGGGCAGCGCTGGGCGAGGTGGTAGGCGACCTCGTCGAACTCCCGTTCCAGCCGGCGGTGCAGCGACCGCGAGACGGTCAGCGGCGGTTCGTCGGGGACGGCCTCGCGGTAGTCGGAGTGGACCCGGCGGTCGGGGTCGCCGGGGTCCTGCGCCGCGACGATCTCGGTCTGGTCGACCAGCGTCCCGTCGTCGACCGTCTCGCCGAAGACGTAGCGCGCGACGACCGTTCCGGTCCTCGCGGCGGACCTGGCGCCAAGATAGCCGAGGCCGAGCGACCCGCCGACTCCGGCGACCGCCGCGAGCACTCGCCGGCGGGAGGGCAGTTCGGGTGGCACGACCGGCCGTTTTCGCCGGATCGGTATACCGCTTGTGGGGGCGCCGACGGCGCGGTCGGGCCGGCGAGTGCCTGCCCCGCCTCTTTCCGCCCGGCGTCCCACGCTCGGATATGAGAGTCCGTTCTCGCGGTCGAGCGCGGAGCCAGCGACTCGTCGGGACGGGCGGCGGCGTCGAGCCGTCGAGTGCGTCGGAGCGGGCGGTCTCACAGACGGCGGGACGCGGCGGACGATGAGCGCGAGCGGCGGCTCCGGTGACGCTCTGGGGCGGGTGCGTCACTGGCTGTTCCTCGACGGGAACCGACTGGTGCTCGCGGCGCTCCTCTGCGCGGGCGCCTTCGCGGTCACGCGGGGACTGGTCGCGCTGGGGGTGTTCGTCGTCGGGGCCGGCGGGAACGTCCCGACGGTGTTCGGCAGCGGGATCACCGCCGGCGTGTTCACGCTCGTCACGCTGACGCTGACGGTCAACCAGCTCATCTCCTCGCAGGCCTTCGGCAAACCCGGGTCGCTGCACCAGCGCTACGAGAAGGGGGTGGACCTGCGCGACGCCGTCGCGGACCTGGGCGGGCGGCCGGCGGTGCCCGTCCGCGGCGCCGACTTCGTCGGCGCGGTCGGCGAGGCGCTCGGCGAGCGGGCCGACTCGCTGCGGCGGTCCCGGCGGGAGACGGCGAGCGGCGACGCCGGAGGCGACCTCCTGACGCTGGCGAGGGACCTGTCCGACTACGCGGCGATGATCGAACGGGCCTCCAGCGACATGCAACCGGTGACGGTCGTCTCGCTGACCGCGGGGTCGGACTACGCGCACTTCCATCGCCGGCTCCGACTCGCCACGGCCGACGCGGACCTGCCGGACGCGGTCGAGGATGACGTCGAGGCGATCGACAGGCTGCTCGAGTCCCTCTCGATCGCTCGCCAGTACTTCAAGACGCTCGCGCTCCACCAGGAGCTCGCGCAGCTCTCCAGACAGATCATCTACGTGAGCGTCCCCGCGCTGTTCGTCTCGCTGTCCGTCCCGCTGCTCTACCGGTCGAACGGGACGACGCTCCCCCGGGGGGCGCTCCCGTGGGTGATCAGCGGGGCGGTCGCCGTCGTGCTCGTCCCGCTGGCCCTGCTGGTGGTCCGCCTCCTCCGCGTCTCGACGGTGATGCGCTACACCGTCTCGGCGGGCCCGTTCGCGCCGCCGGTCGACTGGCCCTGGGACGAATGAACGCCCCGGCCCGCGCGACCACGTGGCGCCCGGCGGTCGGCGTGCGACGGGCGGGCGCGCCGCGACGACGGCCGCCGGCCGGGACCGCGCGACGGCCGCGGGATTTTTCTCCGCCGGTGTGAATGGGGTCGGTAGATGGACATCGAGACGATCCCGGGGGTCGGCGAGAAGACGGCCGCGGCGCTGTCGGAACTCGACGACCCCGAGCGGGCGCTGCGCGACGGGGACGTGGCCGCCCTCTCGCGGGCGCCGGGCATCAGCGACGGCCGGGCCGCCCGGATCGCCCGCGCCGCCATCCGCCGCGAACACGGCGATCCCGGCGGGTTCGCCGCCACGTCGCGCGCCCAGGAGATCTACCGCGACGCCCTCGGTCTCGTCGCCGACCACGCCGTCACGCGCTACGCCCAGCGCCGCCTCGAGACGTTCTACCCTTCCCCCTCCCGGTCGCGCGTCGAGGAGGCCCGCGACTTCGCGACCCGCGCGATGGAACGCGAACCCGACGACGAGATCCGCGGCGCGCTCGCCGGCGTCGAACCGCTCGAAGCGCCCCCCTCGGTCCGCGTCCGCGACCGCTGTCTCGCCACGACCGACGCCGAGACCTACGCCCGCGCGCAGGAGGCCCTGCCCGAGGTCAGCGTCGAGATCGTCGACGACGCCCGCGGCCTCGCCGACCTCGCGCGGGGGTACGCCACCGTCGTCGCGCTCGACGACGCCTTCACCGGCGTCGAAGTCGAGGGCGACGTGCGCGTCGAGCCCTCGGCGCTCGAGGACCCCGCGACCGTCGTCCCCGAGCGCACCCTCTCGTTTTTCGCCCACAACCGGAACCGCCTCCGGGCCGCGGTCGAGGTCCACCGCGTCGCCGACCTGGACGCCCCCTGCGATCTCGACTCGCTCGAGAGCGCCCTCGCGCGTATCGACGACGAGGGCAACGTGGCCGACGACGAGGAACTGCGCCGGTTACAGGACGCGGCCGACGACCTCGACGCGGCCGTCTCGACCGCCGAGAGCGTCGCAAACGACCGCCTCCGGGAGGCCATCGAGGAGCGCGACGTCACCATCGAGGGCGCGGATCTCCTCTCGCTGGTCGAGCAGGGCGCCGGCGTCGACTCGCTGCTCCAGCGCGAACTCGCCGACGAGTACGCCGCGGCCGTCGCGGCCGCCCGCGACCACCTCGTCGACGCGCTCGGCCTCGAGGACCACGCCGACACGGCCCGCCGCGCGTTCCCCGACCAGCCGACCTTCCCCGTCGAGCGCGACGAGGAAGTGGTCTCCCGGCTTCGCGAGTCGCTGACGACCGCCCGCGACCGCCGCGCCACCCGCCTGAAGCGGGACGTGGCGACCGACCTGGCCGACGCCCGCGAGGACGCCGAGCGGCTTGTCGAGGCCGCGCTCGAACTCGACGTGGAACTGACCGTCGCCCGCTTCGCCCGCGAGTACGACTGCGCGATGCCCGAACTCGGTGGGACGGGCGTGGCCATCGAGGGCGGGCGCTCGCCGCTGCTCGACGTGCCCTTCGACGAGGTCGACCCGGTCGACTACGAGGTGTCGGGCGTCGCCCTGCTCACGGGGGTCAACAGCGGCGGGAAGACCTCGGTGCTCGACCTGGTCGCGCTGACGGTCACGCTCGCGCACATGGGGTTGCCCGTCCCCGCCGACTCCGCCCGCGTCGAGCACGTCGAGGAGCTGCACTACCACGCCAAGACGCAGGGCACCCTCGACGCGGGCGCCTTCGAGTCCACCCTCAGAGAGTTCGGGGCGCTCGTCGACGAGATCCGCGGCGGCGACGGCGGGCGCGTGCTCGTCCTCGTCGACGAGCTCGAGAGCATCACCGAGCCCGGCGCGAGCGCGAAGATCATGGCCGGCATCCTCGAGGCGTTCGACGAGCGCGAGGCGACCGCCGTCTTCGTCACCCACCTCGCCCGCGAGATCCGGGAGTCCGCGCGCACCGATCTGGCCGTCGACGGCATCGAGGCCGAGGGACTCGTCGACGGCGAGCTCGTCGTCGACCGCTCGCCCGTCAAGGGCGTGCTCGCGCGCTCGACGCCGGAGCTCATCGTCGAGAAACTCGCCGACGAACGGGACGGCTTCTACGTCGAGTTGCTCGAGAAGTTCGGCTGAGTCCCACCAGCCGGAGCTACCGATCCAGGAGGTGTGACTCGGCACCTCACGCTACGCCGTCGCCCCGCCTCCGGTGTCTTCGAACCGAATCGGGTCGGGTGCACAGACCGAACCGACGGCACGTGGAAACAACCGGACGGGAACGTCGCAGATACCGAAATATACGCGCCCCACGTATCTCGGGTGGGATGAGAGATGTCAGCGAGACAGGCGAGGGGGCGCAGCGCGAGGAGGGATCGGACGACGCGGACCGGCGCGACGAGGACCCGCCGATCATCGGCGAGTGCGCCGAGTGCGAGCGCGTGTATCCGCTGCAGGTGGGCGCCGACGGCGAGTTGCGACCGACGGGCACCGGGGGCGTCTGCGACTGCGGCAGCGAGGAGTTCCGACCGCTGTCGACCGAGTGACCGGCCGCTCCCGACCGCCCACGGGTCCGTAGCCGGTCGGTTTCGGGACGACCTAGGCTCTTTGGCGAGCCGGTTTTTTGGGACGAACGCCTACGCGGGTCCGCGACGATGACCGGGTCAAAGCACACCGGAGACGAGCGGTTCTGGACGGCGCTCAACGTCGGCGGCCTGCTGGTCGTCGGCGCGGTGGTCTCGGTCGCGCTGCACGCGTTCGCCGACACCTGGCCCGCCGGGTTCGGCGGATTGGTCGCGGCGGCGTTCGGCCTGGTCGGACTGAGCCTCCTCGGATACTCGCTGGCGGTGCGCGCGTCGCGGGGGAGTTCGACCGGGGGCCGGTGAACGAGTCGCCCCTCTCGACGACGGGACTCGCCGCTCGGTCGGCTCACGTCGGGAGGTGAGCGGTCCGGTCGCGTCCGACCACTGCGGCGTCCGCGCCGTCGACCGCGATCTCGGTCACCCCGCAGTTCGCTGGCGACCACTCCCGGGCGAACGCGGCGAGGTCGCGGCCGGTCACCGCCGCGAGGGCCGCCCGGATCGACCCGCCGTGGGTGACCACCGCGACGGTCTCGGCGGCGAGGCCGTCGACGAGTCGCTCCCACCCCTCGCGGACGCGCCGCTCGAACGCCCGGAGCGGCTCCCCGCCCGAGACCGACTGCACGGCCAGCAGCGACCCGTCGGGGTGGAACTCGGGGTGACGACTCGCGATCTCGGACCGGGTCAACCCCTGCAGCTCACCGAAGTCCCGCTCGCGCCAGGCCCGCGCGTGGTCGGGCTCGACCGCGAGCCCCGCCTCGCGGGCCAGGTCGGCGGTCTCGCGAGTCCGCCGGAGATCCGAGACGACCAGTCGGTCGACGCCGCGAGCGTCGGCGAGGTGGGCGCCGACCGCCCGGGCCTGCTCGCGGCCCCGGTCGGTCAGCGTCGAGTCGGCCCACCCCTGGACCGTCCCCGCGCGGTTCCACGTCGTCTCGCCGTGGCGGACGAGCAGGACCGTCGCCGTCCCCGTCATTCCCGGCGGCCGTACCAGTCGAGCGCGACGAGGGCGGCCTCGTAGGCGACGATCAGCCCGACGGCGACGCCGACGCCGCCGGTCGCCGAGAGGTCGAGGACGTTCACGCGCTGGATCAGCGCGGGGTCGGGGCCGCCGAGGTAGCCGACGAACAGCGAGAGCGGCCAGACCGCGACCCGCCCCCTGGCGAGGGCGCCGTAGACCCGCGGGCTGGACCCGACGCGGCGGTAGGCGTAGAGGACCCCCTCGTAGACGAGTATCAGTCCCAGCCCGATGAGCAGCGGCGTCAGCCGGGTCGCGCCGAGGTCGGCGAGCGTCCCGGTCACGGCGGCGGGCAGGCGGTCGTAGTAGCTGCCGGGCAGCGGCGCGGAGCTGGCGACGTAGCCGACGAGGAGCGCGCCCGCCCAGGCGAACGGGCGACGGGCCGCGAGCGCCTCGGCGTCGACGCCGGCCGCCTCGCCCGTCCAGTACAGCAGAGCGAGGGTCCCCTCGAACAGGACGATCATCGTCGCGGCGACGAGGATCGGCGCCATCCCCGTCGGGTCGGGGCTGAAGAAGAAGGCGACGGTGGCGAACCCGCCCCAGAAGTAGATGCGCCGCGCCGCGAGCCAGCGCCGCGAGGTGACGCCCATCATCACCGCGAGCATGATGAGCAGCGGGATCTGGAAGACGAGCGCGAAGAAGCCGAGCATCATCACGATGAGGTTGAACGTCTCGGTCAGGCTGAAGGTGACCTCGGCGGCCTGGCTGGTGTAGCCGGTGAAGTACGCGAAGAGGGTGGGGAGGACGAGCAGGTAGGCGAACAACACCCCGATACCGGCGAGGACGAGACTGGTCGGGACCGAGGCGAGGTAGTACCGGCGCTCGCGGGGGTAGAGCCCGGGGCGCATGAACAGGTACGACTCGTAGACGGTCAGCGGCAAGGCGGCGATGAAGCCCACCAGCGAGGCGACCTTCAGCCGGGCGAACATCAGCGCGAGCGGGTGGAAGATGTACGGACAGGCCGCCTGGGCGCTCGGGTCGGTCGTCGGACAGACCGCGGGCGACCCCGGCAGGAAAGAGTACCACAGGAAGTTGATGAGGCGGTCGCCGAAGGGGAAGGTGATACCGCTGACCACCGCCATCACGACGATGACGACGCCCAGCCGCCGGACCATCTCCTCGATGTGCTCGGCGAGGGGCATCTCCTGGTCGTCCGGGGCGCCCTCCATCCCCGCGATCTGCTCGGCCGGGCCGCCCGTCGAGGGGCTGGCCTGGGGGTTGATGTCGCCGCCGAATTCGGTTGTCGGGCCGCTCTCCCCGCCGTCGGCGGCCGGCCCGCTCGACGCGTCCGCGGGCGCGGGGGTCACACCGCCCGACCCGCGCTCCTCCGGCGCGTCGTCCGTCCAGTCGGGGTCGGGCGACTCGTCGGGGTCGCGCTCCTCGGGGTCCGGCGCGGCGCTGGTCCGGCGCTCCTCGTCGGGTTCGTAGGGGTCCGCGGCCCCGCCGCCGACGGAGTAATCGGGCGCCTCGTCGGTGTCGTCGGCCGCTCCGTTTTCGCCGTCGGCGTCGTCGCTCCCGTCGTCTCCGTCGGAATCAGCGTCGCCGTCGTCGACGTCGCCGGGCGCGGGGTGACTGACGCCGTCCGGGTCGGGGTGGTTGACGTCGTCCCCGGAGGGGTGGTCGACATCGTGGGCGTCTGTGGAGTCGTCAGCGTCGTCGGCGTCGTCGGGCGATTCGGGGGAGTCGTCGTCGACGGGTTGCTCGTCGTCCTCGGATGGAGGGCCGTCCCACGGACCGGCGGCTCCCGCGTCGTCGTCGGCGTCGCCGGACCCGTCGTCGGTCATTCGTCGCCGGATTTGCGCTCCCCTGTTGTAAGCCTTCTTTTCGCGTCGCCGTCTGACCGGCCGTCGACGAGGGTTCGGGTCGGCTCCGCTCTGCTGTCCCCGCTGGCCTCGCCGTCTCCCGTCGGCGACCGGCCGCGCCGCTCGTCGGCCGCCGGACCGCCGCGCACCCGTCATGAACAGATTGATAACGACGACTCGGTTACCACTCCCCGAGATGGCTGGTGCGATAGACGAGGACACCAAGCGGAAAGTCGCCGAGGGTCGCGCGACGCTCGGGGGGCTGATCGGGAGCGCCCGCGACGACCTTCGCAAGGCGTTCCTCGTCTTCGTCTTCGGATTCATGGGGACGTTCTACGCCCTGCGGCTCTACGTCTGGGACCAGCTCAAGGCCGACCTCAACCACAACCCCAACATCCGCATCGTCGCCACCACGCCCTTCGACGTCATCCTCCTGCAGGCGAAGATCGGACTCGCAGTCGGCATCCTGCTCGCCATCCCGGTCGTGATCTACTACGGTCGCGACGCGTTGCGCGCCCGCGGCTGGTGGCCAGCCGAGGACGTCCCCCGCTGGAAGCTCGCGATCCCGGCGCTGCTGTCGGTCGGCCTGTTCGTCGGCGGCATCGCCTACGCGTACTTCCTCTTTTTCCCGCTCATGCTCGGGTTCCTCGCCGGCAACGCGGTCAAGGCCGGATTCGAGCCCGCCTGGTCCATCGTCAAGTGGACGCAGTTCGTCGTCTTCCTTGCGTTCTCCTTCGGTCTCGCCGCGCAGCTCCCGCTCGCGATGAGCTCGCTCACCTACCTCCGCGTGGTGAGCTACCAGGCGATGCGCGACCGCTGGCGGATCGCGATCGTCGTCATCTTCACGTTCGGCGCCGTCTTCTCGCCGCCGGACCCGCTCACCCAGATCATGTGGGCGGTCCCGCTCGTCGGTCTCTACGCGTTCAGCCTCGCGCTGGCCCGCTTCACCGAGCTGCTCCGCCGGTCGACCGACGAGATCTCGGCGAAGATGGTCGCCTACCGCTACTGGAACAAGCTGGCCGCGGTCGCGCTCCTCGCGTTCGGCGCCGGCTACCTCCTGGTCGCCCGCTACGGCGTCCCCGCGCTCAACCGGGTGCTGGCGAGTCTCCCCGCCGAGTACCGGCGCGGCCCCTACCCGACCCTCCCCGAACTGACGGGGCTCTCGGAGCCCGTGGTCGCCGCGCTGGTCGGCCTCGCGCTCGCGCTGGTCGCCGCCGGCGTCGCCGCCTTCTACTTCTCGGTGCGAGAGCTCGACGCGGCCCAGGACCCGACCGAACCGAAGGGGTCGCCGACCGATATCGACCTGCTGAAACTCGACGCCGCCGCGATCCCGGCGACCCCGCCCGAGCGTTTCGAGGCGATGGACGAGGGCGAGGCGACCGAACTCGCCCGCGAGGCGCTGCGCGACCAGGAGGACCCCGACAAGGCACAGGCCATCCTCGACCGGTTCGACGAGGTCCAGGAGGCCCAGGAGCAACGCGAGGCGGCCGACGGCGACGACGCCGCGGCCGGAGACGCCGGTTCGGGCGCGAGCGACGACGACGGCGGGATCCTCTCCTCGACGACGGCGGGCGTCGTCGACTCCTTCACCGAGGAGGAGACGACCGAGGAGGACATCGGTGGCTACTACTACGACATCGCGTTCATCCTCGAGAGCCTGACCTCGCAGGCGTTCCGCATCGTGGGGGTCTTCGCGGCCGTCGCGGCCGCGACGTTCGTCTTCCTCTACCAGGGTGGGATCGGGACGATCCAGTCTATCTTCTTCGGGCAGATGCCCCCGTCCCAGCAGGCCCGAGCGGACATCGTGACGCTGCACCCGGCGGAGGCGCTCATCTTCGAGGTGAAGGTGGCGGCGCTGCTCGGAGCGGTCGTGGCGCTGCCGATGGTCCTCTACTACGCGTGGCCGCGGCTCAAAGAGCGCGGAATCGTCGGCGGCGACCGGCGCGTGCTCGGCGCGTGGGCGGTGACGCTGGTCGTCGGCATCCTCGGCGGGAGCCTCGTCGGCTTCCTCTACGTCGCCCCGGCGATCATCTCGTGGCTGGCGGCCGACGCCGTCGACTCGAGCATGGTCATCTACTACCGGGTCAACAACTTCGGCTGGCTGGTCATGCTCACGACCGTCGGCTTCGGCCTGCTCGTCGAGATACCCGTGACGATGCTCCTCTTCCACCGCGGCGGACTGGTCTCCTTTCAGACCATGTTCGACCGCTGGCGCGTGGTCGTCCTGACGATCGTCGCCCTCTCGGCGGTCGTCACCCCCTCGAGCCTGCTGACGATGTTGCTCCTCGCGATCCCCGTCTCGCTGGCGTACCTCGGCGGGCTCGCGATCCTGTGGGTCTACACCCTCGGCGGTCGGCGCACGCCGCGGCGCGAGGGCGAGGCCGCGGACTGACCCCCGGCTCGCGACTGCGCGGCCGGTTCGGCGGCTCGCGACTGCGCGCCTAGCAGGCGTCCAGATCGTCGCCGCGCGTGATACCGGTCACTTCGAAGCGCGCGCCGGGAGAGCTGTCGCGCTCCCGAGCCTCGGACTCGCCGCGCTCGTCCGAGACCCCACCGCTCTCGCTCTCGGTCGCAACGACGTCCCAGCCGTGGGCGTCGGCGATCTCGCGGACGATAGCCAGCCCGAAGCCGGTCCCCTCGTCGTCACTCGTGACGCCCCGCTCGAACACCGCCTCGCGCTCCTCGGCGGGAATCCCCGGACCGTCGTCTTCGACGTAGAATCCGGGTTCGTCGTCGAGCGTCCCGACGGTGACGGTGACGTCCTCGCCGCCGTGTTCGACGGCGTTCCGGTAGCAGTTCTCGAAGAGTCGTTCGAGCCGGTCGGGGTCGGCCCGCATCGAATACACCCAGTCGCCGGTCTCCAGCGTCGCCGCGCCCGTGTCGACGCTCTCCCAGGCGCGCTCGGCCTCGTCGCGGCCGGCGATCCACTCCATCTCGTCGATGTGGCTCCCCTCCCGGGCGTACGCGAGGACCTCTTCGACGAGGTCCTCCATGCGCTCGTGCATCTCGCGGACCTTCGCGAGGGCGGCATCGTCGCCGTTCCGTTCGTAGAGCTGCAACTGCCCGCGAGCGACGTTGAGGGGGTTGCGCAGGTCGTGGCTGAGGATGCCCGCGAACTCCTCGAGTCGTTCGTTCTGTCGGTCGAGCTCGCGCTCGCGGTGTTTCTGCTCGGTCACGTCGACGGTGACGCCGACGATCCCGCGGGCGCGACCGTCGCTGTCGTACCACGGCGCCTTCGTCGTCTGGTAGAAGAGATCCTGTCCGTTCGGCGGTTGGGCGTGTTCGACCCGGTCGCGAATGGGCTCGCCGCTCTCGACGACCCGTCGGTCGTCCTCGACGGCGGCCTCGGCGTGGACCGCCTCGTAGAGGTCGAAGTCCGTCTTCCCGCGGACGTCCTCGGGGGTGTGCATGATCTTCCCCTCGGGCGACTCGACGAACGGTTCGACGACGTCCTGGCTGACCAGGACGTGGCGGCTCCGGTCGTCCTTGAAGTACACCGACATCGGGACGTGCTCGACGAGCGAGCGCAACATCGCCCCCTCGTCGTGGTCGAGGGGGTCCCCCTCGCGGCGCTCCCGCTCGGGGGCGGGGACGTCCGCGACGAGGTAGCCGGTCCGTCCGCTCTCGTCGACGACGAGGTCGACCTCGGTCTTGAACGCGGCGCCGTCGTCGTCGACGCAGTGCCACTCGCGGGTCTCGTAGTTGCCCCCGCGGGCCCGCTCGACCATCGACGTGACTGGGTCCTCGTCGTCGATCCACTCCAGTTCCTCCTCGCCCTCGGCGCCCCGCCCCTGCCCCCGGAGCTCGTGCGTGATGTCCGTCACCTGGAGGTCCCGGACGGTCGCCCCGTCCAGGTCCGACGGGGCCAGGCCCCACCGCTCGTGGAAGGTGTCGTTGGCCTCGCGGAGCGCGAGCGTCTCCGGGTCGAACTCGACGACCGCCTCGTCGGCGAAGTCGGCGAGCCGCCAGGCCGTCGTCGACTCGTCGCCGGCGACGAGCCGCGCCAGTCTGGCCGGGAGCGTCGTCGCCAGGTCGGCGTCGGGGTGGACGTGGTCGGCCCGCGGGTCGTCGACGACCCGCTCGAGCGTCTCGCGCTCGACGCCGGCGGCGACCACGACGACCGGCAGCACCCGGCGGTCCTCGCGGACCCGGTCGTACGCCTCGACGCTCGTCGCGACCGCGCAGTCGATCCCCTCGCTCGCCTCGACGCCGTCGGCCGCTCCGTCCGCGACCGTGACGTCCTCGTCGGCCGCCAGCACCGCGCGAACTTCGTCCCGTCGCTCCCTCGGACCGACGACCCCCACGCGAACCCCCTCACCGTTCGATCCCTGCATTGGGACCGAATTACTCCGCTCGAGTCAAGTAACCCCCGGTGCCAGATCAACGGTTGATAATCGAACTGGAGTCGGCCGCCGCCCCCAACGGTCGGGCTCCGGTCAGAACCCCTCGCCGCGCGGGACGCCCGTGAACTCGAAGCGCGCGCCTCCCTCGTCGCTCTCGGTGGCGGCGACCGTCCAGCCGTGTGCCTCGGCGATCTCGCGGACGATAGCCAGCCCGAAGCCGGTCCCCTCGTCGTCACTCGTGACGCCCCGCTCGAACACGGTCTCGGGGTCGTCGAGCCGGATGCCGACGCCGTCGTCTTCGACGAAAAAGCCCGGTTCGTCGTCGAGCGTCCCGACGGTGACGGTGACGTCCTCGCCGCCGTGCTCCGCGGCGTCCGCAGACGCGTCAGCGTCT
Organism: Halosimplex sp.; assembly: GCA_042217395.1. Taxonomy (GTDB): domain Archaea; phylum Halobacteriota; class Halobacteria; order Halobacteriales; family Haloarculaceae; genus Halosimplex. Next base: position 16,637 of record JBDGSU010000021.1, on the reverse strand, counting down.
GCGTGGCTCGTCGAACCATGTTCGACGGCGTTCCGATAGCAGTTCTCGAAGAGCCGTTCGAGCCGGTCGGGGTCGGCCCGGACGGCGTAGTCCCACGCCTGTTCGAGCGACGCCGCGCCGGTGTCGACGCTCCCCCAGGCGCGGGCGGCGACCTCGGTGCCGTCGAACCACTCCATCTCGTCGATGTGGCTCCCCTCGCGGGCGAAGGCGAGCACCTCGCCGACCAGCTCGTCGATCCGCTCGTGCATCTCCTCGACCACGTCGAGCTCGTCCTCGTCGCCGGTCTTCCGGTAGAGCTCCAGGCGCGCCTGGGCGACGTTGAGGGGATTGCGCAGGTCGTGGCTGAGGATGCCCGCGAACTCCTCTAAGCGCTCGTTCTGGCGGTCGAGCTCGCGCTCGCGGCGCTTCTGGTCGGTGATGTCGACGGTGATGCCGACGATGCCGCGCAGCCGCCCCGAGTCGTCGTACCACGGCGCCTTGTTCGTCGAGAACCACAGGTCGCGGCCGTGGGGCGGCTGGACGTGTTTCTCCTGGTTCCGCAGCGGTTCGCCGGTCTCCATGATCCGCTCGTTGTCGGCGGTCGCCCGCTCGGCCATGTCGACGGTGTAGATGTCGAAGTAGGTCTTCCCGTGGACGTCCTCGGGGGTGTGCATGATCTTCCCGTCGGTCCCCTCGATGAACGGCTCGACCAGGTCCTCGCTCACCCGGACGTGCCGACCCAGGCGGTCCTCGAAGTAGACCGACATCGGGACGTGCTCCATGACCGAGCGCAACATCGCCGACTCGTCGTACTCGGCCTCGCCTTCGGGCCCGGGGTCGTCGGGGACGGTGGCGATCAGGTAGCCGATCCCCGCCGAGCGGTCGGCGACGATCTCCACCTCGCTCTTGAAGGGCCCGTCGGTCCCCCGGCAGTGCCACTCGCGGCGCTCGAAATCGCCGTTGAGCGCGCCCTCGACGAACGTCTCGACGGGGCCGCCGTGGCGGAGCCACTCGAGGTTCTCCTCGCCCGGTTCGCCGCGGCCCCGCCCGCGCAGCTCGTGGGTGATGTCGGTCTCGCGCAGGTCCGCGAGCGTGGCGTCCTCGAGGTCTGCGGCGTCCAGCGCCCAGTGGTCGACGAAGGCGTCGTTGGCCTCGCGGACGGCGAATGTGTCGAGGTCGAACGAGACGATGGCCTCGTCGCTGCGGTTCGCGAGGTGCCAGCCCACCTCGTCGCGCTCGCGCTCGACGAACTCGCGGACGCGCGAGCGGACCACCCGCTCGGTGTGCTCCCCGCCCGCCACGTAGGCCGCCGTCGGGTCCGCGAGCACGCGCTCGAGCAACTCGCCCGTGATCCGCTCGCCCCCCGGGTCCAGCACGACGACCGGCCGCGTCCGGTCGGCCTCCCGGACCGCGTCGTAGCGGGCCGCGTCCGGGTCGCAGACGAGACAGGCGACGCCGTCATCGACGGATTCGCGAACGGCGTCGACGCCCTCCCCGGACGGCGTCGCGACGCTCAGCGACGGGTCCGCGGCCAGCGCGGCGGTCGCTACCTCCCGGACCGCAGGGTCGTCCGCGACGACCGCGACCGTCGTGGAAATGTCGCCCGATCGATGCATACCCGCCCCTATGACGGTGGTCGGAATAAACGTGCACCCTCGTTGCCCGATCGATACCGGTTCGACACCGCTCGTCGGCCGCGCTCACCCGCGTCTCGACCGGCCGAACCGATCCATCTATATTCCCGGAGGGTTCTCTGGGGAATATCATGCCGAAGATCAGCGTGGAGGTGCCGCGGGAACTGCTCGAGGACCTCGACGAGCACGTCGGCGAGGACGGGAAGTTCGTCAACCGGAGCGAGGCGATCCGCGCGTCGATGCGCAAGACGCTGGACCTCCTCGACGACATCGACTCCCGGCAGGGCCGACTGGAGGAGGAGAAATGAGCGAGCACCGCGCCGCGCCCTCGCCGGTGCAGGTGGGCCTGATCGGCCTGTTCGTCACCGCGCTCGTGACCGCGCAGGTGACCGCCTCGAAGCTGCTGCAGTTCGGCCTGCCGGTCGACCTGCCGCTGGCCGGCGGCGCCTTGGTCCTGCCCGGCGCGGCGCTGGCGTACGCGCTGACCTTCTTCGCGTCGGACTGTTACGCCGAACTCTACGGTCGCAGGGCCGCGACGGTGGTGGTCAACGTCGGTTTCGTGATGAACTTCGTCCTCTTGCTGTTGGTCTGGTCGACCATCGAAGCGCCGGCGCTCCCGCAGGCCGCACCGGGCCAGATCGACCTCGCGGCGTTCCGGAGCGTCCTCGGCTCCAGCACGTCGATCGTCGTCGCCAGCCTCTCGGCGTACGTCGTCAGCCAGAACTGGGACGTCTTCGCGTTCCACTGGATCCGCGAGTACACCGGCGGCGACCACCTCTGGCTTCGCAACGTCGGCTCGACCGCGACCAGCCAGCTCATCGACACGGTCGTGTTCATCCTCGTCGGCTTCGTCCTGCTGGGCTCGACGCCGCTGTCGGGCGCCGTCGCGCTCGTCGCCGGCCAGTACGTCTTCAAGCTGATCGTCGCCGTCGTCGACACCCCCTTCGTCTACGCCGTCGTCGGCACCGTCCGCTCGCGGAAAACCGCCGACGCCACCGCCTACTCCCGACCCGAATGACCGGTGGTGGGCCCCGTTCGTGGGTGGTGTCGATCACCGTGTGCTTGTTGAGCGGTGGTCTCTGTGTCGCCCAGTGTGAAACGAACGGAGACCGAGGTCACCGCACTCGACGGTGAACGCTGAAAGCCCTCGGCACGCTCGGGCGGTCTGTGCGACATATCTTCGCTCGCTGCGCTCGCTCAGATAGGGGCCGCGCAGACCGCCCGACCGCACCTCGCCCTTTCAGTCCCCCAGGTCAGCACTGCCCAGCACATCACCGCAGACAGCCACACCTCCCCAGCCGATTCGCTCAGTCGCTCCGCTCCTTCGCTCGTCCACCGTCAGAGCAAGCTCTGACGAGCCTTCGCTCGTTCCACTCGCGAAGATAGCGAGGGACCGAAGGTCCCTCGGACCGTGCGAACGGGCGCTTCGCGCCCGTGAGCAGACCTCGCACGGTGCTGGCGCGAGCCGAGACTCGCGCCAGCGCGCGCCACGACGGATTGCTCAGTCCATCACCTGTACTTCCCGACGAACGGCCCCACACCTAAGCTGGTCGAGTCCGTGAGAGGGGGCATGAACGTAGAAGTGGACGATCTCTTCGACGAACGGCCGGTCGTCGCGACGGTCGTCGTCGCGCTCGTCGCCACCGTCGTCTACGTCGCGATCCAGCTCGTCTCGGCGGGCGGGGTCGCGCTCGCCGAGACGGGGACGTTCGTCCTGGTCTTCACGCTCGTCTACGTCGGCGGGAGCCGCTACCTCCGCGGGTCCGGCGACGAGGCGAACGGGTCGGACGGCGACGCTCCGTGACTCACTCGAGGAACCGATCGAGCCCGGCCTGCCGGCGCGCGACCCCATCGGGGTCGGGCTCCCAGGCGCTGCGCTCGGCGCGGATCGCGTCCGCCCTTTCGTCGCCGCTGGTCTCTGCGTCGTCGACCGGCTCGTAGCCCGGACAGTCGGGCCCGCAGTCGGCCACCGGCCGCACGACCCCCTCCTGCCACGCACACCACGGCAGCCCCGCGTCGGCGAACGCGGCCGGTCGGGCCTCGCGTGGGGCCCAATGCTCGCAATCGGGCGACTCGTAGGTCCGCCATCCCTTCCCGTAGGCCCGCTCGGCGATCCGGCGGCGCCGGCGGCGCTTCTCGCCGGCGGTCACGGGCCGCACGTCCGTCCGCCCGGGCTCGCGTCCGAGTAGTTCGATGCCCGGCCCGTCGGTCGCGAGCGGCTCGGGCTCGCGGACGACCTCGCGCTCGCCGGTCTCGGGGTCGAACCGCCAGACCCCGACTTCGTCGGGCAGTCGGTTGCGGTGGGCGCCGGTGACGTACGACTCCGTGGCGAGGACCACCTCGTCGAACAGGCCGAGAGAGACGTCCGTCCGCAACTGGTCGCGCAGGTCGCCCGGACGACCGAGGTCGGGCTTGTTCTCGATCCCGACCAGCGAGGTGAACCACTCGTCGGGATAGCGGACGGTCTGGCGCACGGCCGCGCTCGACCCGTCGCGCTCGCGCTCGAAGAACCCCAGTTCGACCGCTCGCTCGGCGACGTCGTGCGCGTGCTCGGGGTGGCAGTCGAACGCGTCGGCGACCGGCCGGGCGGTGCCGGGGCCGACGTCGCTCTCGATCGCCAGCGGCGGGATCGTGTGGGGCGTGATCGCCGCGCGGCGCTCGAACGCGGGGCCCGGTTCGACGCAGACCACGTCCGCGATCCGGCGGCCGTGGACCGCGGCGCCGAGCTGGCGGCCCACGATCCGGTCAGACCGCTCGAGGTGAGCACACAGCGCGAGTTCGAACGCGAACTCCTGCACGGGCGTGGATAGACGCGAGCCGGCATAAACCCGCGGACGGTGGGTCGTCGGCGATTCGCTACGCGAGTACCCCGCAACCGTTCCCGTGAATGGCGCAAGTTTTATCTAAATGTGTTAAGGTATGTCAGGTACGATACGCAAGGGTGACGGCGCGTAGCGAGTGGGTGGAGTCTGCCGTAGCTACGGCGGGCGACTGCGACTCTCGGGGAGTCGCTGGCGCCCGGAGTCGTCGCTCGGGAGTAGCATTGATGCAACGGGACACCACGGGGGGGCCGGCCGGATTCACCGAGCGCGGGCAGTCAGTATTCGATTTCTCGATCGGGGTGAGTCTCTTTCTGATCGTGGTGCTGGGCGTCCTCGTCTTCGTTCCAACGGCGTTCGGAAGTTTCACGTCCGGCGGCGGTGGGGGCGTCGGGGACGGGCTCGCCGCCGACCAGGCCGCGGACTATCTCACCGAGTCGGCGTTCGCGACCGATAGTTCGCCGTCGAAGCTCGATTCCGATTGCGTGCTCGTGTTCTTCACTGGGACGAAGGACCGCTCGGACGTGGCAGCCGAGCCGGCGGACTGCGGGTTCGAACGGGGAGTCGACCTGGCGAGCAACGCGAGTCTCGACGCGAACCGGCTCTCGGTGAACGTCACGATCGAGCGGCGGCGGCCGACGGACCCGGGACGGAAGCGTCTGTGCTGGGACGCGGACGCGGAGCTGTCGGATCCCCGTTTGATCCCCGTCAGCGACCCCGATTGCGGGTCGTCACCCGACGACGTACGACTCACTGCCGGTCCGAGCGCGGCCAACAACGAGAACTACGCGACGGCCGAGCGATACGCTCGCTTCGCGGAGGAGGGGGTGTATCTTGTCGTCAGAGTCTGGTAGGCTGACCGACCGCGGGCAGGCGTTCACGCTCGAGGCGGTCCTCGGCGCGCTCATCGTGATAGCGGGGCTCGTCTTCGCGCTGCAGGCAGTGACCGTGACGCCGGCGACGACGGGCTCGACGGCGGCGCCCGTCGACGTCAGCCGTCTCGACAGCGTCTTGGCCGAAGCCGCCGACAGCGGGGCCCTCAAACGGTCGGTCCTCGCGTGGAACGGTGGCTTCCAGGGCGCCTCGTCCGGGGAGGGATACTTCATCGATGGGGTCCCCAACAACGACTTCGGGCGCGCGCTTGACGAAGCGGTCGCTCCGTCGGTGACGATGAACGTGATCGTCCACTACCGGACGGGGCCGGATACGGTCAAAGAACAGCGGATGGTGTACAACGGGATCCCGGGAGAGGGGGCGGCACGCGCGGCGGCTACGGTCGCGGTGTACGACGGGGACCGACTCCGCGACTCGACTGGCGCTCCGCGGACGGGGACGGATGTACGTAGCGCAGGCCTCTATCCGGGCCTCTCCGACCGATATCCCTCGGACCTCTACAGCGTGCTCAAAGTCGAGGTGATCGCATGGGAGGCGTGACGGGTCGAGACGAGTGTGACCGCGGCCAACTGCTCCTGGCGGGTGCGTTCGTGCTGGCGGTCGGCCTGATAGGGTTGACGATAGTACTCACGTCGGGCGGATACACGGCGACGCTGGTCAGCCAGGACAGCGCGGTGCAACGGGGAACCGACGCGGTCGCCGTTCGCGAGTCCGTCGAATCCGACCTGGCCCGGTACGTCGAGCGCGCCAATCGAAAATATTCGACGTACTCCATCCGTTCGACCCATTTACGGGCGCTGGTACCGGATCTCTCTGAAGGGCTGCGGGACCAGTACGGCCGCCACGGTCGGTTGGTCGAAGTGGAGCAACCGGCGCCTGCAGCTATCGACGATGGATACCGCATCGCACAACCCCACGGTGAGACGTTCCGCGACCTGGACGACGACAGCGACGGCGTCGTGACGCTCGCGAACGACAGGAAGGCGCGGAACGTCACGTTCGTCTTCGAGAGCGTCCCGGCGGCCCCCGATCAATTTCAGATCGAGTTCGTCACACCGAGCGGGACGGAAAACTGGGCGGTTGATGTCTCCCAGAGCGGCCCTGGCTGGGACGTCACCGTCACGAACACCGGTGGGTACTCCGCGACGTGCACACGGTCCGGTACCGCGAGCGACATGACCGTGGACATCAGCGCGGCGACTGTCGACGGCGGCCACTGTCCTGCGCTCGAAGCGATCGAGCCCGAAACCGACACCTACGACGTGCGTCTCACAGGCGAACTCGGTGTCGACGGCCGGTTCTGGGTGACGGTCGACGACCTCACTACCGGCAAACAGACGAAGTACACGACATCCTCGACAACGAGACTCGGCGAAGTCATCTACGGTGCGAGGATACCGTTCCGGTACGACGCGCCAACGGTGAGCTACCGAACCGACCTCCGGATCGCGCCGGGTGAGATACGATGATCGGCGCGGACGACCGGGGGGTCTCCTCGGCGCTGTCGTACGCGCTCATCGTCGTTCTGACCGTCTCGCTGACCGCGACGCTCGTGCTCGGGACGAGCTCACTCGTGGACGACCAGCGCGAGCGTGTCGCCAGGGATCAGGTCGACGCCATCGGACAGCGACTCGCCTGGACGATAGCGACCGTCGACCGACTCAACGCCACAGAGACGAGGCCCGAGGCGGCGTCGATCACGCGGGAGTTCCCTCGCCGCCTCGGCGGCGTCCAGTATCGGATCGAGAGCGTGGCGGTGGCTTCGAACCGTTGGCGGCTGTACGTGCGAGCGCCCGACGTCGGGATCAACCAGTCGTTTACCGTCCGCCTCAGTTCGGGCGTCAGCCTCGAAGAGACGACTGTCAACGGGGGGACGCTACGCGTCTACTACGACCGTCACCCGAGCGATCCGAGCAAAGACAGAGTGAGGATAGAACATGCGTGAACGGGGACAGACGGGCGAGGAGGACCGCGGTCAGAGCGAGGTCATCGGGTTCGTGATCGTCTTCTCGGCGATCCTCGCGGCGACGGTCGTCGTGAGCGTGTTCGGACTGTCCGCCCTGAACGACGTCCGCGAGTCGACCGTGGCGAACAACGGCGAGACCGCGATGCAAGCGCTCGGTTCCGACGTCGAAGCGATCTACTACGGGTCGGCGGAGAGCCGGACCACCGAACTCACGCTCGATTCGGCGAGCCTCGCCGTCGGAGACCCGACGCGCGTCAAAGTACGCGTCCCGTCAGCCGGCATCGACAGGGAGTGGAAGCTCTACCCGCTGGTCTACCGAAGCGACGCAGCGTCGATCTATTACGAGGACTCGCTCGTCGTCCGCCAACAGCCGACCGGCGCCGTGGCGGTGACGGACTCGTTATTCCGGATGAGCGACGAACGCGCCATCGTCCCGATCGTCCGGACGAACGCGGCGGCGAACGTCTCGGTCAGGGGCGGCACGCACAGGGTCGAGTTCGTCGGGAACGGAACTGAGAGCGTCGTTCACAGCGAACCGTCCCCGTTCAGTATCACGATCACGATCGAGGATGTCCCCGGAAGAGAGCGAGTCTGGGCGGACACGCTCAACGAAGCGTATACCGGATCGGCGTCCACCCCCTGTACTCCGGATCTGGCGGACGACAAAGTGGTCTGTGACGGTCCATCGTTCGAAACGGAACGACTCCTGGTCACGAACGCGACCGTGTCGTACACCGTCGACTGATACGGATTCGAAGCAAGCGTGTACCGGGTCGACCGCACGCAGTCGTGCGGTCGATCCCGGACTGTCTTGCTCCGAATCCGTATGAACCGTTCGCTCGCGCCGTCTATCCGTCCACGGTCGCGTTCTCTCTGTGGAAGTAGACGAAATCGATCGGGGCGACGGTCGAGGGAGTGCTAAACGCCTCCGACGACGCGAGCGCCTCGTCGTAGTGGACCCGTGCGTGGTTCGGGACCTGGGTCACGTCGCCGACGAGCGCACCGTACACGTCCGCGTGATTTGACAGCGAGATCTCTGCGCCCCCGGTCGGCGCGTCGTTCGCACCGTAGACGACGCCCTGGAAGACGGCGTGGTTGTTGAAATTGACCTCTGCGGTCGGCTTGAGATAGACCCACAGGTTCGGCGACTTGTCGGCTGGCACCGTCACTTCGCCGTCGGACCCGGTGTCTCCGTCGATGTAGAACTCCCGCGGGGAGTCTCCGCCGCTCGTATCGTCTACGTAGATCCGGGCCCGGTTCGCCGGGTCGCTGCCGGTTACCTCTATCCGGCCAGCGACGCGCATCTCGGCGGTACTCGACGACGGCGATACGTAGATGACGACGTCGCCGCTCGAGGTATCCAGGGTGAGCGTTTCGCCCGAAGGAACGTTCAATTCGTCCAGGTAGTATTCCCCACTCTCGAGCGTATGGTCGGGTGTGCCGCCGAAATCGAGTTCGTCCGAGCTGTCGATCACCGGTTCGCCCCCGTTGTCGTTCTGGCCCGGGTTCGACAGCAAGGACCGGCTGTTTATCTCCGTCTTCGCCGACTGACGAGCGGGCACGTCGGGCGTGATCGGCGTCGGGGCGGTATCGAGCGCGTCGCCGCTGTTGCTGAAATCCACGTAGCGCACTGATCCGTCGATCTGTGCCGACGGGTCGATGTCCGGGGAACTCCCAGTGGGTACGACGAGATCCCCGTGGATGTGCGTGTTGTCCTTCAGTTTCACGTGTCCGTTCGCGACCAGGTCGCCGTCGATGTCGACTCCTTTGTTCCCGATGGCGTGGGCGTCGCCGTGGACGAGGACGTCACCGGTAAAGTCGCCTTTGGACATCTGCTCGATCTCCCCCATGACGACGACGTCGCCGCCGTTTTTCACCTTGGGCGCTTCGTTGCTGATCTTGAGATTGCCGCCGACGAGCACGTCCCCCCCGAATTTCGTGTTCTTCGAGAGCGCGAGGTTATCTTTCGTCGAAAACACCTTGTGGAACGTGGGATTTCGCTTCTTGGCTTCGATGGTGAGGTAATCTGTACTGGAGATAGTGGGGTCGTCGCCGAGGATCGTTCGCCCGTAGATCGATACCTTGTTCGGGATGCTATCGCCGACGACGCCGTTTTCCGCGATCACGTCGCCGCGGACGCTGAACTTGTTGGACGGCGCGATTGCGCCTTTCGTCAACACGTCGGCGTTACGATCGTGCGGGAACCCCGGGTACGGCCCGGTTCGCGAGTCGTAACTATCGGTCTCTCCGAAGTTGCTGATCGTCAGCGAGCCAGCGACGTTCGTCCCGAGTACCGCCGACGGAGCGGTCGTCGACGTCGGCGCCTTCATCGTCAGCGTGACCGTATCCGTGTCTGGATCGGTCGTCACGGGCTTCTCGCCGAACTCGGATTTCAGTTCGCTCGCCCAGGCGTGATAGTATTCGCTCCTGATCTCGACCGTGATGGTCGTTCCCGGTTTGACCGGATTACTCAACCCGAGCGTCGAAAGCAATTCCGTCCGGTTAGCGGTCTCTATCTGTAACTCGGAGCCCGCAAACGAACCGTCTACCGTGACGATAGGGAACACCACTGTCCCCGGTTTCTCCGCCGTGCGATATTGGATCCCCGGGCTCGAGACGGCGACACTCCCGTTTCCGGTCTTTCGCCACACGCCACCGCCCTGGTACGCGACGGTCTCGCCGTCCCGCTGGTATCGCACAGTTCCGAGCCAGAAGTCCCTGTTCGTATCGGAGCCGGTGGATGGGTCGACGGTCACGCTGATCTTTCCGGCCTCCGGTGGGTTCGCTGGCGACTTCCGGAGTAGTTGGACGTTCTCGGCCTGCGCTGCGAACTCGATCCCGTCTCGACTGGACGACCCCTGGATCCGTCGGTCGATCGCCGCGTCGAGTGACTGCATCGATTGTTCCGCGGATGCGACCGACGAATCCCCTCGCCCCTGATTCAACGCGGCCGACCCCGCGACCACGACCACCGTTGCCCCCGCGATCACCATTCCGACCAGCAGCACGACGGCGATCAGATCCGACTGTGATCGCATCGCTCGACGGCTGCCGACCCGGCATCTACCCTGGTCCATAGTCCACCCGTTGAGTGAGGTAAAGTGCAGCTACGTGGGAATAATCCTTTCGGCACTTTTCGACCGTGTCGCGCGTAAAGGAGTCCATTCCGAAGAGAACTGCTCGGCCGGCGACCCGACCGCGGCCGATCCGCCCGGTATCGAACGGGGAGAGCGGAGACGTAAACGACGGAGAGAAGGTGGCCGAGCTAGCACGTCCCCTCGACGCACTCGCTGTCGACCACGTCGAGGTTCCCGTCGAGCGTGACGGTCAGGCGGTCGTCGCCGACGACGATCTCGACGGCGACCCGCCAGGGGTCGACCGACTCCACCGACGTGTACTCGTCGTCGACGCACCAGGGGAGCGTCCAGTACGGGCGCGAGGAGAGGTCGATCCCGTGGTCCTCGTAGAAGGCCGACACCACGGACTCGTCGAGCAGGACGAGGCCGACGGGCGAGCACAGTTCGTTGCGACAGCGCTCGCAGACGTGCTCGGCGCGCAGCGAGACGTCGAGACAGCACTCGCCGCCGCGGACGATCTCGGTGTGGATGCGCCCGGCGCAGGACGGACAGACGCCGTCGGCCGCCAGACAGTGGAGGTGCCGGACTCGCTCGTCGAAGGCGGTGGCTATCTCCGCGTCGGTGCGGTCGACCAGCCCGCCGGGCGGGAACTCGTACTCCCCGTGGGACTTCCCGCAGTCGACGCACTCGACGCGGAACTGCTCGGCGGCGTAGCGTGCTTCGAGGCAGCCGCCACAGCGGGTGCAGGCCCCCTGGACCTCGAACGGTTCCACGTCGGGCCGGCGGGTGAACGTGCCCGCCCGGACCGCGCGGACGACCTGGGCGCCGGCGTGGCGCAGGTCGTAGCCGTCGTCGCTCTTGGCGACGAACTGGTCGGTGAGCTGCTGGAGGTGGTAGTTGAACTGCGCGCTGTCGCGCATCTCCACCGCGCCGTGAAGCGCGGAGAAGCTGACGGGGCGCTCCTCGGCGCGCCAGAGCGCCTCCAGGATCGCCAGTCGCGTGTCGTTGGCGACGACGCCGAACGCCTCCGCCGGGTCGACCCCGGCGGCCTCGCCCTCGTCGCCCTCCTCGCGTGCTCGGCTCATGTGCGATCCTTCATCGCCCTCACCCTAAAGGGTTCCCTGAAGCGCGATTTTGAAACGAGTCTGATATCCGTCGGACGTTCGTTTCAGCGACGGAAACGGTCCGACGGACGGGCGCCCGGACCGGTCACGGCCGCTCGTGCGCGTGTTGTCGAATCGCACGGGCGCAAACAGTAGGTTTATCAGTCGCAGCGGGCGAAGTTCACCCAAGATTACTCTCGAGATGACGACGAACACACAACCGGAGGTGAACATCGGGCTCGTCGGTCACGTCGACCACGGCAAGACGACGCTGGTGCAAGCGTTGTCGGGCGAGTGGACGGACCAGCACTCCGAGGAGATGAAGCGCGGGATCTCCATCAGACTGGGCTACGCCGACGCGACGTTCAGGCGGTGCCCGGAGGGAGACGTCCCCGACGCGTACACCGTCGAGGAGACGTGCGGCGAGCACGACGTCGAGACCGAGGTGCTGCGGACGGTCTCGTTCGTCGACGCGCCGGGCCACGAGACGCTGATGGCGACGATGCTCTCGGGCGCGGCGATCATGGACGGCGCGGTGCTGGTGGTCAGCGCCAGCGAGGACGTCCCCCAGGCACAGACCGAAGAACACCTGATGGCGCTGGACATCATCGGCATCGACAACATCGTCGTCGCCCAGAACAAGATCGACCTGGTCGACGCCGAGCGGGCCCGCGAGAACTACCGGCAGATCCAGGAGTTCGTCGAGGGCACCGTCGCCGAGGACGCGCCGATCGTCCCGATCAGCGCCCAGCAGGGCGTCAACATGGATCCCCTCATCGACGCCATCGAGCGGGAGATCCCCACGCCCGAGCGCGATCCCGACGCCGACGCGGAGATGCTCGTCGCGCGCAGTTTCGACATCAACCGCCCGGGGACCGAGTGGGACTCGCTGCTGGGCGGCGTGCTCGGCGGGTCGCTCGTCCGGGGCGAACTCGAGGTCGACGACGAGATCGAACTGCGCCCCGGCCGCGAGGTCGAGGAGGGCGGCCAGACCGAGTGGCGCCCCGTCGAGACGACCGTCAGGTCGCTCCAGGCGGGCGGCGACACGGTCGAGACGGCGACGCCGGGCGGCCTGCTCGGCGTCGGAACCGGCCTGGACCCCTCGATCACGAAAGGCGACGCGCTCGCCGGCCAGGTCGCGGGGCCGCCCGGTACCCTGCCGCCGACCCACGAGCGGTTCACGATGGACGTGGACCTGCTCGACCGGATCGTCGGCGAGAACGCCGGCGACGTCGAGGAGATCTCGACGGGCGAACCGCTGATGATGACCATCGGCACGGCCACGACGGTCGGCTCGGTCACCAGCGCGCGCTCCGGGGAGTGCGAGGTCGCGCTCCAGCGCCCGGTCTGCGCCCGCGAGGGGGCGACGATCGCCATCAACCGACGGCTCGGCGGCCGCTGGCGGCTCATCGGCATCGGCACGCTGACCGAATGAGCGTCGTCATGGACACGAACGCACTGATGATGCCCGTCGAATGCGACGTCCGCGTGTTCGAGGAACTCGAGCGGCTCGTCGGGGCCGCGGAGCTGCTGGTCCCCGATGCGGTGCTCGACGAACTCGCGAAGATCGCCGACGGGCGCGGCGAGGAGGCGACCGCCGCCAGCGTGGGTCTGGATCTCGCGCGCGACCGCTGCGAGTCGGTCGCCCACGGGGCGGCCTACGCCGACGACGCCGTCCTCGAACTCGCGAGGCGCGAGGGCGTCACGCACGCGGTCACGAACGACGGCCCGCTCAAGCGTCGGCTGCTCGACGTCGGCGTACCGGTAGTTAGTTTACGGGCCGAGAACAAACTCGCAGTCACTCAACCATAACATGTACAAACGGGTCACACTACGCGACACGGTCGAAGTGCCGCCGGCGCACCTGGCAGAGGTGACGCCGGATCTGGTCAAACGGCTCCTGCAGGACAAGCTCGAGGGGCGCATGGACGAGGACGTCGGGTCGGTCGTCTCGGTCATCGACGTCCACGACATCGGCGAGGGCGCCGTCGTCCCCGGCGAAGAGGGGGTGTACTTCACCGCCGAGTTCGACGCGCTGACCTTCGATCCCCAGATGCAGGAGGTCGTCGACGGCGAGATCGTCGAGGTCGTCAACTTCGGCGCCTTCGTCGGGATCGGCCCCGTCGACGGCCTGCTGCACGTCTCGCAGATCTCCGACGAGTACCTCGCCTACGACGAGGAGGGCCAGATGCTCTCCTCGCGGGACTCGAACCGGACGCTGGGGGTCGGCGACGCCGTCCGGGCGCGCATCGTCACCAAGAGCATCGACGAGCGCAACCCTCGCGACTCGAAGATCGGGCTCACGGCCAAGCAGGTCGGCCTCGGCAAACACGGCTGGCTCGAAGAGGACCGTCAGAAGCGCGCGGCCGCCACGGAAGCGGGTGAAGACTGATGGCCGATCGACTGGTCTGTCGCGAGTGCCACCGCGTGCAGGACTCCGAGGAGGCCGAGACCTGCGTCGTCTGTGGCTCCTCGTCGCTGACGGAGGACTGGGCGGGCTACGTCGTCATCGGCCACCCCGACCGCAGTCGCATCGCAGAGGAGATGGGCGTCACCGAGCCGGGCGCCTACGCGCTGAAGGTCCGCTGACCGTGACCGTCGTCCTCGAACTCCAGCCCGGGCTCCGATCGGAGCTCAAAGACCCATTCGGACCCGTTTCGACCGACACGGCCGCCGTCCTCGCGGCCGCCGGCGACCCGCTCGTCACCGTCGGTGACATCGTCACCTACCACGTCCTCGACGCGGGCCACGCGCCCGACGTCGCCTTCGTCGACGAGCGCACCGAGCGCGCCGCCGTCGACGACGAGGTCAGCGAGGCCATCGAGGACGACCGCTTCGATCGGGTGGTGGCCACCGAGAACCCGCCCGCGACCCTGACCGCCGCCCTCCTCGAGGCGCTGACCGACGCCCTCGCGGCCGACGACCGGACGCTCGTCCGCGTCGACGGCGAGGAGGATCTGGCCGCCCTGCCCGCCATCGCCGCCGCGCCCGACGGCGCGAGCGTCCTCTACGGCCAGCCCGGCGAGGGCGTCGTCCACGTCACCGTCGACGTCGACACCCGCGAGCGCGTCGTCGACCTCCTCGGGCGGATGGACGGCGACACCCGCCGCGCGTTCGACGTGCTCGGACTCGACGCCCGGTAGCGACTCGGTTGCGACTCTCTTTCCCGTTCGCCCCCCGTTTCGTGTGGACGTCCCGTCGAGGGACACCGTCGTCGAGGAAACCCGCGCTACGCTCGCTCGTAGGTCACGAACGACAGGCTGCCCTCGGTCGTCCGCTCGACCGCTCGCCACTCCTCGGGGTCCCACGACGGAAACTCCGTGTCGCCCTCGGGTTCGCCCGGGACCTCGGTCAGCACGAGCCGGTCCGCCCGCGGGAGGAACTGCTCGTAGACGGTCGCGCCGCCGGCCACGAAGACCGTTTCGGCCGCGGCGTCGGCGTCCGCCGCGTCCGCGGCCGCTTCCACCGCCGCGTCGACGCTCGCGACCTGCACGACTCCCTCGGGCGCCTCGACGCCCGAACGGGTCAACACGACGTTCGTCCGACCGGGGAGCGGCCCGCCGAGTTGCCCCGAGATCGATTCGTAGGTCACCCGTCCCATGACCACGGGGTGACCCGTCGTCGTCTCCTTGAAGTGGGCCATGTCGGCGGGGTAGTGCCACGGGATCTCCCCCTCGTCGCCGATGACGCCGTTCTCCGCCACCGCGGCGATGAGCGCGATCGTCACGTCTGCAGCGTCGGAGTCGGCGTCGGTCGCCCCCGCCATCACTCGGCGACCGCGAAGTCCAGTCCCGGCGCGGGGTCGTAGTCGCGCACGGCGATGTCGTCGTACTCGAGTTCGTCGATCGGTTTGTCGGCAACCTCGATGGTCGGCCGCACGCGGGGCTCGCGGGTCAACTGCTCGAGCAGATTGGGGACGTGGTCGGCGTTGTCCGCGCCGGGTTCGGCGGGCGCTTCGGTCAGGATCCAGTCTCTGACGCCGGCGTACCCCTCGCGCTCGTCGACGGCGGCCATCCGCTCGCGCAGTTCCGCGCGGTGCTCGCCGTACCACTCGCCGCGGGCCCCCTCGCCGCAGTAGGCGTGGGCGTCGACGATCGAGTGCGAGAAGCTCCCGACCTCGAAGCCGGTCCGCTGGGCGACGATATGGGTCACCAGCGAGTAGGCGGCGACGTTGAAGGGGATGCCCAGCGCGATGTCGCCCGAGCGCTGGGTGAGATGGAGGTTCAGCCGGTCGCCCTGGACGTTGAAGACGAAGGTGTAGTGACACGGCGGGAGGGTGCTCACGGCCGCGTTGGCGGGGTGCCAGGCGTTGACGACGATGCGCCGCGAGTTGGGGGTCTCCCTGAGCGTGTCCAGCACGTACTGGAACTGGTCGAAGGTGCGCTCGTCGTCGTTCATCCAGCGGTGGGCGTCGTCGGGCCAGCTCTCGCCGTCCAGTCCCTCCTCGGGGACGGGATACCGGCGCCAGAACCGGCCGTAGGCGGTGTCGAGACGGCCCTGCTCGTCGGCCCAGGCGTCCCAGATCTTCGTCTCTTCGCGCAGGTTCCGGACGTGCTCCTCGCCGGAGAAGTACCACAGGAGCTCGTGGATCAGCGAGTTCCAGCGATAGCCCGAGAGATCCTTGGTCGTCAGGAGCGGGAACCCCTCCCGCAAATCGACCTCGTAGTGCGCGCCGAACGTCGAGAGCGTGTCCACGCCCGTCCGGTTGGGCTTGTACGCGCCCTCGGCGATGGCCGTCCGGACGAGATCGAGGTACTGCTGCATCGTTGCGAGTACAACCGTCCGGGAGCGCTAAAAGGTGACTACTCCGATCCGGTCGTCGTTACTTCGAGCCGATCATCGAGTCTCCGAGATCGCAGTTGCACCGAGAGTGGGCGTCGGCGAACGCGACGACGTATCGATGGACTTCCTCCGCGAGGTCGTGCATCGCCTCGGCGAACTCGCGCCCGGGTCTGTCGAGGTCGTAGTAAAATCGTGACCGATGCTCGGCACGGAACGCATCGATCCGGTCGGCGACGGCCGCGTCGGAGAACACGTTTCGTGCCGCGACGTCGTCGAACACCTCCTCGTGTTTCCGGTAGTCCGCCGACGTCGCCGCGGTCATCTCGACGCGCTCTTCGGTAGACTGGCGGAACTAGCGGAACACGTTGACAGCGATGCAATCG
>JBDGSU010000131.1:0-46454 GCA_042217395.1 Halosimplex sp. | reverse complement strand
CCGTCGACGCCCTCGAAGTCCTCCGCGAGGTGGAGGATGTTCTCGAGGCGGTCGAGGATGCGCTCCTCGCCGAGGTGGCGCATGTCGAGGTGGACGTACTCGTCCTCGATGCCCCGACCCTCGTTGATCTCGGTGAGCTCGGCCCGCGAGACGACGTCGCGCGAGGCGAGTTCGCCCTCGTTGTTCGCGTAGCCGTGTTCGAACATGAACCGCTCCTCCTCGTCGTTGTAGAGGATGCCGCCCTCGCCGCGGACCCCCTCGGAGATCAGGACGCCGGTGGAGGGGAGCGTCGTCGGGTGGAACTGGACGAACTCCATGTCCTCCAGCGGGACGCCGGCGCGGTAGGCCATCGCGTAGCCGTCGCCGGTGTTGGCGACGGCGTTGGTGGTGTGGTCGAAGGCCTGGCCGGGGCCGCCGGTGGCGAGGACGACGCCGTCGGAGGCGCGAAAGCCCTCGATCTCGCCGCTGGCGATGTCGTAGGCGACGACGCCGTGACACTCCCGGTCCTCGACGTCGTCGTGGTCCGTCACCGCGAGGTCGAGGACGTACCACTCTTCGTAGACGGTGATGCCGCGCTTGACGACCTGCTCGTACATGGTGTGCAGCAGGTGGTGGCCGGTCTCGGCGCCGGCGTAGGTGGTGCGGGGGTACGAGAGGCCGCCGAATGGGCGCTGGGAGACGGTGCCGTCCTCCTCGCGGGAGAAGGGCATCCCCCAGTGTTCGAGCTGGATGACCTCGTCGGGAGCGTCCTTCGCGAAGGTCTCGACCGCGGGGGCGTCCCCGAGGTAGTCCGAACCCTTCATCGTGTCGTAGGCGTGCAGCTCCCAGGAGTCCTCGGGGTGGAGCGCGGCGTTGATGCCGCCCTCCGCCGCCCCGGTGTGAGAGCGGACGGGGTGGAGTTTCGTGACCATCGCCACGTCCGCCCCTTCTTCGTGGGCCGCGATCGCCGCGCGCAGGCCGGCACCGCCGGCGCCGACGACGAGTACGTCGTGTTCGTGCATGGTTACCAGAATTTCAGATTCGACTTGACCGCTTCGCGTTTCAGTTCCTGAATGTGCTCGGTGAGCGGGATGTCCTTCGGACAGACCTCAGTACAGGAGAACTGGGTCTGACACCGCCAGACGCCGTGTTCCTGCTCGATTATCTCCAGGCGGTCCTGCTTCCGTATCTCGCCCTCGCGCTCGTCCATCGCGAACCGGTAGGCCTTGTTGATGGCCGCCGGGCCGAGGTACTCGTTGTCGCCCGCGGCGATGTTACACGAGGACATGCAGGCGCCACACCAGATACACCGGGTGGACATCTTGATCTTCTCGCGGTTCTCGGGGGACTGGCGCTGTTCCTCCAGTTCCCCCTCCGGCAGGTCGTCGGGCTGGAAGTACGGCTCGACGGCGTGCATCTGGTCGTAGAAGTGTTCCATGTCCACGACGAGGTCTTTCACCACGTCCTGGTGGGGCAGCGGCTCGATGCGTACCGGCCCCTCCAGATCCGCCATCTGGGTCTTGCAGCCCAGTCGCTGCTGGCCGTTGATGAACAGCGCGTCGGAGCCGCAGACGGCCTGTCGGCAGGAGTGGCGGAAGGTGAGCGAGGAGTCGTAGTGGTCCCGCGCGTAGATGAGCGCGTCGAGGACGGTCATCCCCTTGAAGAAGGGGACCCGGAAGTCGTCGAAGCGGGGCTCCTCTTTGCCCTCGACCTCGGGGTCGTAGCGGAACACCTTGATCCGGACGCTGTTCTCCGCCTCGCGCACTTCCTCGCGGGCCTGTTGTTCGCGTTCGCGCGCTTCGGCCCGGGCGCGCTTCTCCGACAGGCGGCGCTCCTGCGGCGACTCTTCGGCCTCGACGGCCACCTCGGACTCGGTCTCTGCCTCGGTCTGTTCTTGCTCGATTTGCGTGCTCATAGTAGGTTGGTCATCGCGAGGGCGACGCGGGTTCCCTGAACGATCAGTGCTACGCTCGCCAGTGCCAAAACGGCCCCGACTGCTCGCTTCGCGCCGCCGGAGAGTCCCTGATTGACGAGGGCGTTGTAGACGCCGTTGACGCCGTGGAACGTGGCGGTGACGAGGAAGAGCCACATGGTCGCGAAGTAGCCGACCTGGCTCATCCGGGCCTGCGAGCCGGCGAAGGTGATCTCGGCGGCGTGGTTGACGAAGTGAAGCAGGAAGAAGTGGAAGGCGAGGACGCCGACCAGGAAGGCGGCGGTCAGCCGCTGTAGCAGCCATCTGGTGCCACCGCGGTCGAACGAAGAGTAGTGTTGCGCCACGGTTCACACCCCCGAGAGGAACGTCGGCACGCTCGCGACGACGATAGCTGCCGTCACGACGAGCGACGCGTAGAAGCTCTTGTCCTGGTTCTCCAGCCCGAACCCGAGGTCGACGAACAGCAGTCGAACGCCGTTGAGGATGTGGAAGACGGCCACCGAGAGGAGGCCGACCTCGAGGATGCGGACGACGAGCAGTTCCTCGAGCCCCTGGAGCGTGTTCGTGTACACCGTCGGGTCGCTCGCTGTCGACGTGCTCAGCACGGCGATGTGCGTAAAGAGGTAGCCGATGAGAACCCAGCCGGTGAACTTGTGGAATATCCAGGCCCACATGCCCGGCTGGAACTCCCGCCAGCGACCGAAGTCTTCGACCGCTCCGCGGTCGTACGTCTCGCTCATACACCGGAGAGCAAAGGCGCCGGGGGTATAGTAGTTTCTACACCGTCCCGTTTCGGTCGCCGAACACGTTCACGCGCGTCCAGCCGCGGCCCGTTCCGGTCGGCGTTTCCCGATTTTTCGACCCCCGTCGTCTCCCACACGATCGGGAGTTGACAGGTCGGTGGAGCGATCGACCTACTCGGCCGAGGTCACGTCGTCGTGGGAGTCGCTGCGTTCGGCGACGACCCCGACGCCACCGTTGCGATCGATGGCCTCGAGCGTGCTCTCGTCGAGCTTGACGAGGTGGACCAGCGGGTTGCCGGGGTAGACGACCGGGTTCTCGAGGACGCCGACGAGCAGGCCGGTGAAGGGCGCCTCGACGCGGGTGGTCTCGGTCTTGAACGGGTTGGCGATGGTGCAGATGGTCTCGCCCTCGCCGACGACGGCGCCGCGCTCCTCGTGCATGTCGACGAGGCCCCCGGCGTCGGCGCGGAGCCACGTCTTCTCGTCGGAGCTCTCGATGACGGTGCGCCAGCCGGGCCAGCGGACCCGTTTGGTCGGCAGGAGGCCGGACTCGGCGAGGACGCTCTCGACGCCGACGAGCGCGCGGTCGATGAGCGAGCGCTGGAAGCGGTGGGCCTCGCCCATCTCGACGGTGATCGTCGCGGTGCCGCGCTCGCTGGCCTCCCGCCGGAGGGTGCCCTCCGAGCCCTCGCTGTCGATGATCACGTTCGAGGCGAACCCGTTCGCGAGCCGGCTCACCGCGGGGTCCTCCATGTCGGCGCGGACGTGGAGCATGTTCGTGCGGCCGCGCGTCGAGGTGTGGAAGTCGACGCCGAAGTCGCAGGGCGCGACGAAGTTGTCGAAGATCCGCCGGGCCATCCGCTTGGCGCTGGTCGACCCCTGCTTGCCGGGGAACGACCGATTGAGGTCGCGGTCGTAGATCGGGAGGTAGCGCTCCTGAGCGATGAAGCCGGGGACGTTGAGCACCGGGAGACAGATGAGCGTCCCGTGGAGGTCGTCCAGGTTCCAGTCGTGGGCCACCTCGCGGACGACCTCGACGCCGTTGAGTTCGTCGCCGTGAGAGGCGGCGCTGAGAAACGCCGTCGGTCCCGGCCGTTCGCCGACGACGACCGTGACCGGGATCCGCACCGGATCGCCGAGGTACGTCTCGCTGACCGTGTACCGCACGTTGGCCGTCTCACCCGGGTCGACCCGACCGCCGTCGTAGGTGAACGGCTCGGCCTCGTCCATACCACCCAGTACGGCCGGGGGTTGAAACGTGTGGCGGCCCCGCGGCGAACCCGAACGGGCACCCGTTCGCAGGCGGAAGCGAAAACGGCCGTTCGCGGGTGCGCCAGCCCCGCTGTGGGCCCGCTGACAGGAGACGGACCGTCAGTTCTTTCGGCCGGCCGCGAGATGATGCGAGTATGTCGACTTCTGACTCCGTCTCCGTCGGGGTGTTGAGCCTGCACAACAGCAAGGAGACGAAGGCGATCCTGAACGCGGTCGAAGCGCTGGGCCACGACCCCGAGTGGCTCCGCCACGAGAACACGACCGTCCGGATCGAAGACTCGTCGGTGACGCTCCGGCCCGACGTCGACGTCGTCGCGAACCGACTGCTCCTCTCGAAGTCGAGCGAGCCCTGCGAGGAGATGGGGCTCGCCAACACGATCGAGCAGCTCTGTCCCGTGCTCAACCCGCCGGCGAAGACGCTCACCTCGATGCACAAGGTCGCCTCCGCGGTGGCCCTGGCCGACACCGACGTCCGCGTTCCCGACGCCCTGCTCGCGCTCTCGTCGGACCGGCTGAACCTCGAGCGCGAGTCGTTCGGCGAGGAGGCCGTCTACAAGACCGCCATCGGGACCAACGGCGGCGGGACCTGGAAGGTCGGCACCGGCGAGCGGGTCAACGCCCGCGTCGGCAACCGCTACGCCTTCCTCCAGAAGCTGCTGGACAGGGGCGACGAACCGACGCGGGACCTGCGCGTCTACGTCGTCGACGGCGAAGTCGTCGGGTCGATGTTCCGCTACGCCCCCGAGAACGAGTGGCGGACCAACGTCGCGCTGGGCGGGCGCGTCGAGGACGCCGCGGGCGAGGTCCCCGACGAGGTCGTCGAGACCGCCAGGCGTGCGGTCGAGGCGGTCGACCTCGACTACGCCGGCGTCGACCTCATGGAGGGGTCCGACGGCTGGTACGTCCTCGAGGTCAACCCCACCGCCGGCTTCAAGGGGCTGTTCGAGGCGACCGGCACCAGCCCCGCGCCGTACATCGCCGCGCTCGCCGTCGAGCGAGCGGGCGCCAGCGTCGACCGCGAGCGCGTCCGCGAGCTCTCGAACGTCCTCGACGACTCCGTGCCCGACTGCAAGCCGCCCGCCGTCTCGACGGCCTCCGGCGATTCGCTCACCATCGGCTACACCGAAGAGGTCGTCATCTCGGGCACCTCGGGCTCGGAGACCGTCGTCGCCAAGTCCGACACCGGCGCGGCCCGGACCAGCATCGACACCCAACTCGCCGCCGAGATCGGCGCCGGGCCGATAAAGTCGATCACGAAGGTGCGCTCGGGGTCGAACAAGAGCTCCAAGAGCCGCCCGCTCGTCGACGTCGTCGTCGGCGTCGGCGGCAATCGGCACACCGTCACCGCCAGCGTCGAGGACCGCAGCCACATGAACTACGAGGTCATCCTCGGCCGGGACATCCTCGGCGACTACCAGGTCGACGTCGGCCGACAGGTCGACCGCGAGAACGACACCGAAGCCGAGTCCGAAGAGTGACCGCCGCTCGCGGTTGAGCGGTTCTCATACGGTTTCCTGTAGATTATCTCCGGATAGCGCGGCGGGGTCGGCGCGCACCGGTACATCGCTACAAGAGACCGTATCAGGCCCGTTCGAGCGTGACGCGGAAGTCGGCGCCGCCGGCGTCGCTCTCCCCGACGGCGACGCCCCCGCCGTAGGACTCGGTGAGCGCGCGGACGAACCCGAGCCCGAACCCGGTCCCCTCGCTGTCGGGCCCTTTGACGCCCATCTCGAAGATCTCCTCGCGGAGCCCCGGCGGGACGCCGTCCCCGTCGTCGGCCATCCCGACGACGACGCTGTCGGGGGTCGGCTCCGTAGCGTACAGGCGGACGGTCACGTCCCCCTCGTTGTGAACGGCGGCGTTCGAGAGCACGTTCGTGAACACGGAGTCGATCAGGTCGCCGGCGTAGACGCGGTAGTCGAAGGCCTCGGCGTCGAACTCGACCGAGAGCGACCCGTACTGGTCGGTCACGTCGCCGACGGTGTCCGCGAGGAGCGGGGCCAACTCGCGGACGTCCGGCTCGTCCTGCTCTTCGAGGGTGGTGACCAGGTCGCCCACGCGACCGATCAGGTCGGCCGAGTTGCGGGCCGCCCGTTCGATCTTGCCGACGTACTCCTCGGCCCGGTCGTCCTCGACCATCCCCTCGACGGCGTCGGCGAACCCGGCGATGACCTGCAGGTCGTTGCCGATGTCGTGGCGCAGGAGCCGGTCGTACATCTCGATCATCTCCTTGCGGGTCTCGAGGTCCTGTCGGGCGCGCTCCAGTCGCTCGCGCGACCGGATGTTGCTGATCGCGGTCGCCGCGTGGCTGGCGAGGATCGTCATCGGGCGGACGTACTCGTCGCCGAACTCCTCGACCGTCGACGACCGGACGACGATGACGCAGATCGTCTCGTCGACGACCCCCTCGGGCACCGCGAGCGTCGCCGTGGTGGCCGAATCCACCTCGAATCCCACGCCTTCACCGGTCAGCGTGACCGTCTCGCCTCGCTCGTGGGCCAGCTTACCCGCTTCGCTCGGCGGCGCGCCCGCGGACAGCTCCGGGTTCGTGCTGCCGACGACCCGCAGATCGCCCTCGCGGACCTCGATCACGGTCACGTCGGTCAGCTCGAAGAGGATCGTGATCGCCTCCAGCGTGAGCGAGACCACCTCGTCGACCGTCTCGCACTGGTTCAACGCCTGCCCGTACTTGTTCAGATCGGCGACTTGCCGCGCGAAGTCCTGGCGCTGTTCGAATCCCATCGGAGGCCCTACCGGTAATTATTCGCAGTACGCGAACCGGTACGAAAACCCTTCCGGGCCGTTATCAATGCTGAGAGCCCGAATGCGGCGTCCGAGGCCGGTCGCCCGCCGGTCCGGCCGGGCCAGCGGACGCGACCCCGGTTCAGTCGATCCGGTAGCGCAGCAGGGCGGCGATGCCGCCGAGGTTGCGCAGCTGCTGGCCGGGGTCGAACTCCCCGGAGAAGACGGTGACCTCGCCGCCCTTCTGCTCGGTGGTCTCGATGACGTCGTCGACGTCGATCGCCCACTCGCCGTCGTCGCCGCGCTCCTCGCGCAGGCGCTCGTCGAGGACGAGCAACCGTTCGATGGCGCCGAACTCGGCGGCCTCGGCGACCGCCTCGGGGCCGTACGCGACCTCCGAACCCCTGGCGATGCGCTCGGTCAGTTCGTCGACCAGGTCGGCCTCGGCGGAGATGCGCGTCTCGGTCTGGACCTCGTCGACGGCGCCGCGTTTGAGCACCTCGTGGACCCCGCGGTCGCCCACACCGGCCGTGTCGACGGTGGTGATCTTGCTCGCCAGGTCGGGATCGCTGTCCTCGATGTACTTCAGCGCGTCCTGCTTGGTGAACCCGGGACCCGCGAGGATGACGGCCTCGACGTCCATCCGCCCGAGGACCGTCGCGAGTTCGTCGAACAGCTCCTCGCGCGGCGGCGCGCCCTCGCCGTGGGCGGCCTTCCCGCTGGAGCCGGTGAGCGAGGCGCGCTCCTCGGTGCCGTACTGGGCGACGGTGTGGACGTGGGCCTCGCCCTCCTCGACGGTGGCGATGGCGACGTCGGGGTTCTCGGTCGCCTCGACGGCCTCCGAGAGGCGGTCGTCCTGGTCGGGTTTCCAGACCTTCTCGACCTCGATCTCGGTGCGGGGTTCGACGTTGAGCGTGTGGTGGAAATCGAGCTGGTCCTCCCGCGAGCAGTCGACGATGACGCCGCTCACCCGGAGGCGGTTGGCGAACTTGGCGAACTCGACGTCGTCGACCTCGAGTTCGACCCACATGTGCTCGCGCTCGCCGCCGGTGTCGCGCATGTCGTCGTCGTTGCGCTGGATGCGCCGCGTCGTGTCGCCGGCGACGCGGTCGCCCGGCTCGACGATGTGGGTGAGGTGCCAGAGGTCGTCGAGGCTCTCGGGGACCAGCGTCGCCCGCTCCCGACCCTCCGTCGTCGGGTGGCGGTCGTTGATCTGCATACCGGGGAGAGTCGCTCCGACGGCAAGTGTGCTGTCATTCGGCGTCGGTCGTCCGCCGGTCGAGCGAGCGCTCACTCCGACGGCGACCGGCCGTGAATGGGCGATTTCCGCTCCCGGAGGTGGCCCGGCGAGCGCTCGTTGTGGACCGCGAGCACCTCCGAGACGATGCTCGTGGCGATCTGGTAGGGGGCGCCGCCGCCCAGGTCGAGCCCGATCGGGGCGTAGAGGCGGTCGAGGTCCGCGTCGGTGAGCGGGCGGTCCTCCTCGATAAAGGCCTCGCGCATCCGCTCGAACCGGGACTCCGGCCCCATCGCACCGATATAGGGGACCGGTGTGTCCAGCAGCGCCTCGACCGCCATCCGGTCGTCGACGAAGTTGTGACTCATGACGACGGCGTAGGTCTCGTCGTCGAAGTCGAGTTCCTCGCCGATACGCGGCGCCGAGGCGGCGACGACGCGGTCGGCCGCCGGGAACGCCTCGGGGTCGGCCCGGCCGCCCCGGAAGGCGACGACCGTCACCCGGAAGCCCGCCGCCGCGGCGAGTTCGCTCACCGGCGCCGCGTCGTTGCCGCTCCCGAACACGTAGAGTTCCGGCGGGGCCAGCACCGGGTCGACGAACACCCGGACGGACCCCTCGGGACCCGCCACCTCGACCGTCGCCGACTCGCCGCGCTCGTAGTACTCGGTCGCCGCGTCGGCCACCTCGTCGACGAGCCACTCGGGCAGCGGGTCCCCGTTCGAGCGGTCTCCGGCGGCGAGATCGCCGTCGGGAGCGTACGCGCGGTCGCCGACGGCGAGGTCGCCATCCTCGGGCGCCTCGACGACGGTCAGCGCGAGCCCGTTCTCGCCGGCGGCGTAGCGGTCGAGCAGGCGCTCGAAGCGGTCGTCCAGCGGTTCGAGCAGGAGGTCGATCACCCCGTTGCAGCCCAGCCCGAGCCCCCACTCCTCGTCGTCGGTCAGGTCGAAGCGTTCGAGGCGGGGGCGGCCGGTCTCCAGCACGGACCTGGCGAGCGCGACCACCTCGTCCTCGAGACAGCCCGCCGTGATCGAGCCGACGGCGCCGTCGCCGTCGACGAGCATCTTCGCGCCCGGTCGCCGGTAGGCGCTGCCTTCTACCGCGGCGATGGTGGCGACGACCGCGTCGCGCCCCTCGGAGAGCGCGTCGCGCATGTCGGCCATCACCGCCGTCTCGGGGCGGCTCCACTCGTCGTCGGTTCGTGCGTTCGTCGTCATCTGTGTGTGCCCTGTGTCGTATCGTCCGGTGATCGGTGGTCGGTCCCAGCGGGCGAAACGACCGCGGTACCCGAACCGTCCGTCGCGACGGTCCGGTCGTCGGCGCCCGCTCCTGTCCGGCGCGGGTCGTACTCGTAGCCCAGCCGTCGCCGGTCGTGGCGTTCGAGCTGTCGGGCGATCTCCGATACGTCGTCCGGGCCGGTGAACGCGAAGAGGCCGTCGACCGCCGGCAGGGCCGCGGCCATCCCGCGGGCGGTCGGTTCGTACGCCGGGCTGGCGGCCAGCGGGTTCAGCCAGAGGACGAGCCGCGCTCGGCGGCCGAACCACGCGGCGCTCGCCGCGAGGTCGTCCACGTCGCCGCGTTCGAGCCCGTCGCTGACGACGAGGACGGCACTCCGCCGGTTGACGGCGTCCGGGAACTCCGCCCTGACCGTCGCCAGCGCGTGTCCGATACGGGTCCCGCCGCCCCACGTCGCCTCGGCGTCGGCCAGCGCGTCGCCCACGTCGCCGACGGTCCGCTCGTCGAACGCGTCGGTCACCTCGCGCACGTCGGTATCGAAGAAGAACACGCGCGCCGAGCGCCAGCGGTCGACGACCAGTCGGAGCCACTCCAGCAGGAACTCGCGGTCGACGCTGTCGAGCACCGACCGACTCACGTCGACGAGCACGACGCCGCGGACCGCCGTCTCGGCCCGCTCCGACTCGGGGAGTTCGGCGACGACGCCGCCCGTTCCGACCGACGCGCGGAGCGCCCTGCGGGCGTCGACGAACCGCCCGGCGGTCGACCGGCGTCGGCGCCGCCCGGGTGAGGCGGCCAGCGCCGCGGTCAGCCGATCGACCGGTTCCGCGAGCGCGTGCCGGTCGAGAGCGGGGGCCCGCTCGACGGACTCCGACGCGCCCGTCGGGCTGTAGCGCGCGGTCTCGACCGCGGCCGACCGGAGCGGCCCGTCTTCGGACGCGACGGTCGCCGTCGCGGACGCGGTCGCCTGTTCGTCCCGGTGGTCGTCCTCCGGGCCGCTGTCGGCCGATTCGTCCTCACCGTCGGCCTCGTCCCCGTCGCTCGACGGCGGGAACTCGGACCCCGGCGGGTTCGCGGCGTCGGCCAGCCCCTCGAGCGCCTCGGGCGGCTCGCGGCCCGCGCCGCGCAACCGGGTCCAGAACTCGTCGAACAGCCGGTCGAACGTCCTGCGGTCGCCCTCCCGGGTGAGCAGCGCCGCTCGCGTGGCCGCCCGGACCGTCTCCCGGTCGGACCAGCCCACCTCCGCCAGCGCGGCCGCCGCGTCGACCGCGGCGTTGGCGGGGACGACCGCCCCGGCGGCCCGCAACTCGCGGGCGAAGCCGACGACGGCGTCGAGTACGTCGGCGCGGACGCTCGCGGCCGCCTCCGGCGTCGGGTCGGCCGGTGCCGGCTCGCCGCGGTCGTCATCTCGTTCGGGGTCGTCTGTCGGTGGCATAGTGGAGCCTCAATCGGTCGTCTCGGTCTCGCCGGTCGCGGGCGGTTCCTCCGCCGTCGCGTCGACGGCCGCTCGGGCTTCGCGGGCCGCGCTCACGAGGTCCTCGAGCAGGGCGTCGTCCAGCCGCTCGAAGTCCTCGGCCTCCTTCAGGACGGTGCCGAGCACGGTCTCGAGGCGGGCCCGCGAGACGGTGTCGGCGTCGCCGTCCAGCGCCGCGAGGCCGCGAGCCAGGTCGAGCGTCTCCGCGACGCCGGGCCGTTTGAGCAGCGGTTCCTCCCGGAGCCGGCGGGTGACCCCGCAGAGTTCCGCGACGACGGCGTCGTCGATCCCCGGCACCTTCCGGCGGACGATCTCGCGCTCCTTCTCGAAGGAGGGCGGCTCGACGTAGAGGTAGAGGCAGCGGCGCTTGAGCGCGTCGCCGAGGCCGCGCGTCCGGTTCGAGGTTATCACGACGACCGGCGGTCGGTCGGCGCTGACGGTTCCCAGTTCGGGGATCGACACCTGGAAGTCCGAGAGCACCTCGAGCAGGAGCGCCTCGAACTCCTCGTCGGCGCGGTCGAGTTCGTCGATGAGCAGGACCGGCGGCCGGTCGCCCTCCGCGCGGAGCGCCCGCAGGAGCGGCCGCTCGAGCAGGTACTCCTCGTCGAAGACCGAACCGTCGGGCGCCGGATCGGAGCCGTCGGGCGCGGAGTCGCTGCCGTTCGCGCCCGCCGCGTCGGTCCCCTCCGCACCGGCGACGCCGCCATCGTCACCGCCGACGCCGCCCTCGTCGGCCTGCACGGCCAGCAACTGCTTCGTGTAGTTCCACTCGTAGAGGGCGTTCTCGGCGGCCAGCCCCTCGTAACACTGGAGGCGGACGAGTTCGCTCCCGAGTTCGGCGGCGAGCACCTTCGCGAGTTCGGTCTTGCCGGCGCCGGGTTCGCCCTCGACGAGCAGGGGCTTGCCGAGCCTGAGCGCGAGCAGGACCGTCGTCACGATCTCGTCCTCGGCGACGTAGTCGGCGCGGTCGAACGCCTCCCGGACGTCGGCGGCGGTCAGGTCGGCGAATCCCGTTCTGTCCTCGGCCATCGTGAGCGGGTTGTGGACCGAGCTACAAGACTCCGGCGCGTCCGCCGACCGTCTCCAGCGCGCGCTCGGTGTAGACCGAGAGCAACTGGAGGCGGAACTCGGCGGAGGCCTGCTGGTCTTCCATGACCATGTACTCGTCCAGGTCGTCGCCGGCCCGCTCGGCGGCGGCCTCGACGGTGCCGCCGTCCAGCGTCGCCCCGTCGAGTTCGTCCTCGACGGCCGAGAGACGCACGCCGTGGTCCATCACGCCGTTGGCCGCGACGCGGGCGTCGGTCACCTCGTCGCCGTCGAGCGAGAGGCGCGCAGCGACCCCGACCAGGGCGTACCCCGACGACGGGCTGGGCTTCTTCACGTAGCCGCTGGCGGTGTCCTCGCTCTCGTGGGGCACGTCGACGGCCGTGACGACTTCCTCGTCCCCGGCAGCGGTCTCGTACATGCCGAGGAAGAAGTCGTCGACGGCGACGGACCGCTCGCCGTCGGGGCCGTGGACGTGGACGGTCGCGTCGGCGGCGAGGACCGCTCCAGGGAGGTCCGAGGCGGGGTCGGCGTGGGCGACGTTCCCGCCGACGGTCCCGCGGTTTCGCACCTGGCGGTCGCCGATCTGGCTCGCGGCCTCCGCGACGACGGTCGCCGACTCCCAGAGACCGTCGTCGTCCGCGACGGTCGCGTAGGGCGTCATCGCGCCGATCCGCGTCGCGTCGCCGTCGCGATCGACGCCCTCCAGCCCGTCGACGCCGCTGATGTCGACGAGCGCGTCCGGGCTGGCGAGCCCCGATTTCATCGTCGGCAGGAGGCTGTGGCCGCCGGCGATGAGCTCCGCGTCGGGGTTGTCCGAGAGCAGCGTCACGGCTTCGTCGACCGTCTCCGCGCTGTGGAACTCGAAGCGGTCGGGGTACATCAGTCGTCACCCCCCGCGGCCGCCTCGGTCTCGCCGCTGCCGTCTCCGGCCTCCGCCGCGCCCCCGGCGTCCCGTATCGCCCGCCACACGCGTTCCTCGGTCATCGGCATCTCGACGTGGTCGATCCCGAACGGCTCCAGCGCGTCGACGACGGCGTTGACGACGGCCTGCGGCGCGGCGATGGTCCCCGCTTCGCCGACCCCCTTCACTCCGAGCGGGTTGTGCGGCGAGGGGGTCACCGTGCTGTCGGTCTCCATCTCGGGGACGTGGACGGACTTGGGGACGGCGTAGTCCTGCATCGACCCCGTCAGGAGCTGGCCGTTGTCGTCGTACTCGGCGCCCTCGTAGAGCGCCTGCCCGATGCCCTGGGCGACGCCGCCGTGGATCTGCCCCTCGACTATCTTCGGGTTGATCTGGTTGCCGACGTCGTCGACCGCGACGTAGTCCTCGATCTCGATCTCGCCGGTGTCGGGGTCGACCTCGACGACCGCAGCGTGGAGGCCGAACGGGAACACGAAGTTGTCCGGGTCGTAGAAGGAGGTCGCCTCCAGCCCCGGTTCCATGTCGTCGGGGATGTCGTGGCCGAGGTACGACTGCATCGCGACCTCTCTCATGGTCAGCGAGCGGTCGGGCGCCCCCGACACCCGGAACTCGCCGTCCTCGAACTCGACGTCCTCGGCGTCGGCCTCTAACTGGTGGGCGGCGATGTCGCGGGCCTTCTCGACGAGCTTCTGGGTGCTCTTCACGAGCGCGCTCCCGCCGACGGCGGCCGACCGGCTGCCGTACGTGCCCATCCCCTGGGGCACCTCGTCGGTGTCGCCCTCGACGATCTCCACGTCGTCGTAGTCGATGCCGAGTTCGTTCGCGACGATCTGGGCGTAGGTCGTGTCGTGGCCCTGTCCGTGCCCGGAGGTGCCGACGTAGGCGGTGACGGTGCCGGAGGGCTGGAAACGCACGAGCGAGCTCTCCCAGAGGCCAGCCTGCGCGCCGAGCTGGCCGGCCAGTTCCGAGGGCGCGAGCCCGCAGGCCTCGATGTACGCCGACATGCCGACGCCGAGGTACCGCCCCTCCTCGCGGGCCGCCGCCTGGCGCTCGCGCAGGTCGTCGTAGTCGAGCAACTCCAGGGCGCGGTCGAGGGTCTTCTCGTAGTCGCCGCTGTCGTACTCGACGGCGACCTGCGTCTCGTAGGGGAACTCGTCGGCGCCGACGAAGTTCTGCCGGCGGAACTCCGCGGGGTCCATGTCCATCTCGGCCGCCGCTCGATTGATCAGGCGCTCGACGACGAACGACGCCTCCGGCCGGCCCGCGCCGCGGTAGGCGTCGACCGGCGGGACGTTCGTCAGCGCGCCCTCCACCGAGCAGTAGATCGCGGGAACGTCGTACTGGCCCGAGAGGAGCGTCCCGTAGAGGTAGGTCGGGATCGACGGCGAGAACGTCGAGAGGTACGCGCCGAGGTTGGCCTTCGTCTCGACGCGCAGGCCGGCGATGTTCCCGTCCTCGTCGAGCGCCATCTCGGCGCTGGTGTCGTGGCCCCGCCCCGGCGCGTCGGTGAGGTACGTCTCGGTGCGGGTGGCCTGCCACTTGGTCGGGCGTTCGAGGAGCTTCGCGGTCCAGGCCGTCAGCGCCTCGTCGGCGTAGTGGTGTATCTTCGACCCGAACCCGCCGCCGACGTCCGGCGCGCGCACCGAGAGCTTGTGCTCGGGGTGGTCGATGACCCCCGACATCAGCAGCCGGTGGAGGTGGGGGTTCTGGGAGGTCATCGTCACGTCGAGTTCGTCCGTCGAGGGGTTGTAGTCCGCGAGGGCGGCCCGCGGCTCCATCGCGTTCGGGATGAGCAACTGGTTGTCCAGGTCGAGCGAGACGACGTGCGCGGCGTCGTCGAACGCCGCGTCGGTCTTCGCCTCGTCGCCGATCTCCCAGTCGAACGCCCGGTTGTCCTCGGCCGCGCGGTGGACCTGCGGGGCGTCGCCGTCCAGCGCCCGGCGGCGTTCGTCACGGCCTCCAGCCGGTCGTAATCGACGTCGATGGCGTCGAGCGCGTCGTGGGCGACGTACCGCTCCTCGGCGGCGACCACGGCGATGGCGTCGCCCTGATACCGCACTTTGCCGTCGGCGAGGATCGGGTGGTCGACGTTCTCCAGGGAGTCGAGCAGCCACCCCACGGGGAGGAGGTACGGCAGGTCGCCGGGGGTCTCGTCGCGCGCGAGGTCGTCGTGCGTGTAGACGCCGATCACGCCGTCCATCGCCTCGGCCTCGCTCGTGTCGACGTCCTCGATGCGGGCGTGGGCGTGCTGGCTCCGGAGGAAGGCGAGGTGGGCGACGTCCCGGGGCTGGATGTCGTCGGTGTACTCGGCGTCGCCGGTGAGCAGCGCGGGGTCCTCCCGGCGCTCGACCGCAGACCCGAGGATGTCGGCCGCGCTCACGTCGCCGGCCTCGACGGTCTCGACGCGCTCCGGTCGCGACTCGGACTCGTCGGTCGCCATCTCAGTCGCCCCCCTCGTCGCCGTCGGCCTTCGGGTACGACCGGCGGGAGATCTCGGGGACGGGCTCGCCGCCGTCCGGGACCGGTTCGCCGTCGGTCGACTCGCCGACGGCCTCCCCGCCGTCCGCCGCCGCGGTTCGGCGCTCGCCGCGCATCTCTTCGGCCGCCGACTCGACGGCGTTGACGATGTTCTGGTAGCCGGTGCAGCGACAGAGGTTCCCCTCCAGCGCTTCGCGGATCTCCTCGCGCGAGGGGTCGGGTTCCTCCTTCAGGAACTCGGCGGCGGTCATCACCATCCCGGGCGTGCAGTAGCCGCACTGCAGGCCGTGTTCCTCCTGGAAGCTCTCCTGGAGCGGGTGCATGTCTCGCCGGTCGCCGAGGCCTTCGATGGTCGTTATCTCCGCCCCCTCACAGCGGACGGCGAGTTCGGTGCAGGACTTGACGGCCTCGCCGTCGACGTGGACGGTGCAGGCGCCGCACATGCTGGACTCGCAGCCGACGTTGGGGCCGGTGTAGCCCATCTCGTCGCGCAGCGCGTGGATCAGCAGCGTCCGGGGTTCGACGCTCAGTTCGTGGTCTGTGCCGTTTACCGTCAGCGTGATGTCTCGGTCCATGTGTGGTCGGTCGGCTGTCGTCTCGGTCCGGGTCAGAACAGCCCGGAGACCCTGTCGCGCAGTCCGCTCGGTTCCTCGGTCTCGACGTCGCTAAGTTCCTCCTCGATCCGGTCGAAGAAGTGGCCGACGACGCGGTTGGCCACGGGGTTGATGACCCGCTGGCCCATCTGGGCGACCCTGCCGAACACGTCGGCCTCGGCCCACCACTCGACGTCGACGCCGTCGTCGGTCTCGACGAGGTCCATCCCCGAGGCCATCTCGAAGGAGGAACTGCTCGCGTTCCCCTCGCCCGAGGCGCTCATCCGCGGGAACTCCCGCTCGTCGATGGTCACGACCGTCTCGAAGGTCGGCTCGACGCTCCCGACGCTCAGCCGCATCAGCGCCGCGTAGCGCCCGCCCTCCACGAACGCTCGCTCGGCGATCTCCTCGGGGTCCGCCTCCGGGAGGGTCGCCGGGTCCTCGTCGGGCGCCGACTCCCCGAGCGCGTCGAAATCGGGGTCGTCGCTCTGTACTTCGACGAGGTATCGACACCCCGGCAGCGCCTGCTTGATCATCGCCGGGTCCGACAGCGCCAGCCAGACCTCCTCGGTCGTCGCGCCCTCGATCGATACCGTGCCGTCGAACTCCACGCGTCAACCCCCGACTCGACCGCGCCTCGACTGATTCGTGATACCGTCCCACATATTCGTTCCGAGACGTCTCGTGATAGCGCATTAAATATTACTCGCCTGTCAATTACCGGTCTGTCCCGGGTCGATTCCCGGTCTGTTTCGGGTCGGTCGCCGACCGGTTGCCGGTGGGTCGACCCCGGCGTCACGTTGACGTGGCGCCGCGGCGAAGCGCGCGACGTGTCGACGGACCGCTGCACTCGGGAGGAAGCGACCGAAGCGGTGCTAGCGCTGCGGCGGTCGCTGCTCGATCGGATCGAGACCGGGCGCGTCGCGCCCGACCGGATCGGCCAGCGCGTCCTCGCGAGGGCCGTGACCGCCGACCGCGACGTGCCCCGCCGCGACCGCGCGACGATGGACGGGTTCGCGGTCGCCGCCGGGGACGATGCGCCGCGCGAGATTCGCGAGAGCGTGGTCGGACCGGGCGGCGAGGCCGGGGAGCATCGAGCGGGGACCGCGACGCGGGTCGCGACCGGCGCGTTCCTCCCGAAAGGGGCGGACGCCGTCGTGCCCGTCGAGGACGCTGCCGTAGCGGACGGGACGCTCGTGGGCGGCGACGCCTCTCCCGGCCAGCACGTCGTGGCCGCCGGGAGCGTCGTCGCGGCGGGCGAGACGGTGCTGTCCGCCGGACGCCGGCTCGCACCCCGGGACGCGGCCGTCTTGCGCGAACTGGGCCGCGACGAGGTACCCGTCCGTCGACGGCTCTCGGCCGCGCTCCTCGCGACCGGGACGGAGATCCACGCGGGGCGCGAGCCGGACCGCGACTCGGAGTTCCTTGCGAATCTACTCCGGGCCTGGGGCGGCGAGCCGCGACTGGCCGGGAGCGTCCCCGACGACCCGGACAGGGTCGGCGACCGGATCGCTGCACTCGCCGAGGAATCGGACGTAGTCGTGACGACCGGCGGGACGGGCGTCAGCGACGCCGACGAGACGGCCGGCGCGCTTCGCGACCGTGCCGAGGTGGTCGTCGAACGGGTCGCGATGCGACCGGGGTCGAACGCCACCGTCGCGCGACTGGCCGACGAGTCCGCGGTGGTCGCGTCGCTCCCGGGCGTCCCCGGTGCGGCGTTCCTGAGCGCTCTCGTACTGCTGCGCCCGCTGTTCGTCGGGGAGACGCCCGCCGCGAGGGTTCCGGCCCGGCTCGACTGCGACCTCCCGGTCCCCGAGGCCGACCGCGAGTTCGCCGTCCCCGTCGAGTTCCGTCGCGCTGCGGACTCCGGCGGGGAAACGCCGCGGTCGGTCGTTCCGTTCGGCCACCCGGCGTCCTCCGTCGCCCTCTACGAGGGCCGGTATCGGCCCCACAGAGTCGCCTCGTGCCCACGCCTCTCGGCGGCCGAGGGCGTCGTCTTTACGCGGAGTGACCTCGCGGCGAACGACGACGTCGACG
Source organism: Halosimplex sp. (assembly GCA_042217395.1). Taxonomy (GTDB): domain Archaea; phylum Halobacteriota; class Halobacteria; order Halobacteriales; family Haloarculaceae; genus Halosimplex. Next base: position 28,764 of record JBDGSU010000131.1, on the reverse strand, counting down.
TGGTGCCGTACGACGCGCTCGGATCCTGAGCGCCGGTCCGGCGACCGGCGGGCGCACCTAGAGGGACAGTTCCGCTTCGGCGGCGTCGGCGGTGGCCTCGACCGTCCCGAACTGGGAGCCGAGTAGCTGTCGGACGAGCACGACGAGCGTGTTGTCGGCGTTCGCGCCGAAGATGGCCCGTTCGCGGTGCTCGCCGCCGTCGGTCCGCTCGCCGAGCGTACCGATCATGACGGCCTCGCGGTCGGCGAAGACCAGCCGACCGACGTTGCGCTCGTCGACGGGCAGGTCCAGCCAGTTCGTCTCGGGTTCCCAGAGCGTCACCCCGGGGGCCTCCTCGCGGACGAACTCGCGGACGGTCGGGTCGGCGGTCCCGAGGTAGACGTCGACGCCGCGTTCGGCCGCCTGCCGGACGCGCGACATGCAGCCGGCCTCGAGGAGTCCGGTCTCCGTGAACAGCAGGAACAGCTCGTCCTCGGCGCGTTCGAACAGCGTCTGGCCGCAGGAGACGACCGTCTCGCGCCCCTCGAGCTTCCACACCTCCGCGTCGGTCGGGCTGTCGGTCAGTCCGGCGACGAAGTCCTGACCGAACTCGGAGTGCGTCCAGGAGACCCGCAGCTCCGGGTGACCGCGGTAGCCGACCGTCTCCGCCTCGGCGTCGTATTCGACGAGGTCGGCCCGTCGCAGGACCGGCAGATGTCGGTGGTGAAGCGCCGCGGCGACGGCGTCGACGTCCGACGGGAACGCGTCGGGAGCCGACGCCGGCTCGTCGGCCGCGAGGTCGCGCGCCAGCGTCTCCAGGTGGACGGAGCGGTGCTGGTGGCTCAGCGCGTCGAGGACGGCCCGCCGCCGTCCGTTCGCCAGCGCGCGAAAGAGCGCGTCGAGCGACGACGCCTCCACGGAGGCGTCCCCGTCGACGACCGCACCGACCCCCGGGTCCTCGAAGGCCGGGTGGGAGGCGAGCGCGACCGCGTCGCCCTCCCGGGTCACCAGCCCCGCGTCCTCCAGTTTCGGGAGGTGGCGATGGGAGAGGGCGATCAGTGCCCCCTTCCGGTCCCCGTCGCTCGATCCGTCGGGGCCCGCCCCGGCGAGCGTCGTCGCGAGCGCGTCGCGTCCGACCGGGTCGGGAGCCGCCTCCCGCAGCCGGGAGAGGATCGTCCGGCGGTCGGCGTCCGCGAGCGCGTCGAAGAGCGCCGAGAGGCGGTCTCTCTGTCCGTCGGCGTCACCGGTGGATGCCTTCATCGACCGATCGGATGGCGGTCGGAGGGGTAAGTCATCCGCCCAAAGTATTAGGCCGGTCGAGCGACGGCTCCATCGGCACTCCCGGTCGCCGGGGTCGCGGACCCGTCCGCTGCGACGGCCCGAACTGTGTCGACTGTGTCGACTGTCGCGCCCCTGTTTCCGGGACCTTCATACGGCGCGGGGTCGCTCTGTCGAGTATGACCGAGATCATCGACGGGAACGCGGTGGCCGAGGACGTCCGCGCGGACGTGAGCGAGGCGGTCGACGAACTCGCCGACGAGGGCGTCACGCCGACGCTCGCGACGGTGCTGATGAGCGACGACCCCGCGAGCGAGACGTACGTCTCGATGAAACAGAGCGACTGCGAGGAGGTCGGCATCGACACCGTCGACGTGGAGATCGACTCCGACGCGCCGGCCGAGGAGCTCTACGATACCATCGACGAGCTGAACGCCGACGACGACGTCAACGGCATCCTCGTGCAGATGCCGGTTCCCGACCACGTCGACGACCGATCCGTCCTGCGGAGCATCGACCCCACGAAGGACGTCGACGGCCTCCACCCGGAGAACATCGGCCGCCTCGTCGCGGGAGACGCGCGCTACAAGCCCTGCACGCCCCACGGCATCCAGCGACTGCTGGCGGCCGCCGACGTCGAGACGGAGGGCAAAGACGCCGTCGTCGTGGGCCGCTCGCGGTTGGTCGGCAAGCCGATGGCGAACCTCTTCATCCAGAAGGCCCCGGGCGGCAACGCGACGACGACGGTCTGTCACTCCCGGACCGACGACCTCGCAGCGAAGACCCGCGAGGCCGACATCCTCGTCGCCGCGGCCGGCGTGCCCGAGATGATCGACGGCTCGATGATCGGCGAGGGCGCGGTCGTGGTCGACGTGGGTATCAACCAGGTCGACGCGGACAACGAGAAAGGGTACGAACTGGTCGGCGACGTCGACTTCGAGAGCGCGAAAGAGCGGGCGTCGGCCATCACGCCGGTCCCGGGCGGCGTCGGTCCGATGACCCGCGCGATGCTCCTGTACAACACCGCCAACGCGGCCGCGCTGCAGTCCGACGTCGACCGCGTCCTGGAGTGAGGAGCGGCGGCGCGCGGTCGCAGCCCGCGCGGTGACGCGCGGAACCCCGTCTCGGGGATATCAGAGGTCGATCTCGAACGCGTCGAGGCGGCGCTGACCCTCGGCGAGGGCCGTCTCGTCGCCGTCGACGAGCGCGCGCCCGATCGCGCGGGCGACGTAGACGAGTTCGCCGGCGGTGCGGGGCGAGACGTCGCCGTCGAGCGCTTCGATCCGTTTCTGGTGGTCTCGCAGCGTGGCGAGCAGCGACCGGACCGTCTCGTCGGGGTGCTCGTCGAGGTAGCGGCGCACGTCCGAGCGGTAGGCGTCCACGGCGCGCGCGTAGGCGAGACCGCGGACGGCACGCATCGACGCCGGGACTTCGCCGGCGGGCGGACGCTCGCCCGCGTCGGCCCCCCGCAGGAGTTCGAGGAAGTAGTACTCCTCGTCGTCGGTGGTTCGCATCGCGTGGGCGACCTCCTCGCCGGCGAGCCGGAGTTCCAGGGCGGCGAGGTAGGTGTCGTCGAGCGCGCGCAGGTCGCCGCCGCTGACGAACCCGGCCGATCGGACGTACTCGCGGCAGCGCTCGGCGGCGGCCGCCCCGATGTCCGCGAGGGACTGGTCGTCGACGAGACCGCGTATCTCCGTCAGGTCGAGGGTCGCCGCGCCCGCCGTGTGTTCGGTCGGGTCGTCGAGACCGACGCTGCGGAGGCTCCCGCAGTCCGGACAGACGACGCTGCCCGTCTCGTAGTACGACCAGCGTGTCCCGCACTCCTTGCACTCGCGCTCGCCGCGGATCTTCATGGACTCACGTTGGGAACGTGTGATTAAAATCCGCCCGGTTCCGCAGGGGGGCGACCGCCGCTCGACGGGGCCGCGAGACGCCTCGCGGTCACACGACAGCCGATCGAAACAACGCGATCCCCGCCGGGGTCGGTACTTTTATGCCTCTCCCGTCCAGATGTATCGATGACGCTTCGCTTGGAGGGCCGAAGCGTCAGCGGGGACCAATTCAGGGCGGCAAGCGCTCGCGTGGGATTTTCACCCACGCGTTCGCTTTCCATTCCTTTCGCGACTACCGAACCCGAGAGCGGTGTCTTCGGTCACGACTCGGCCCCGTATCGGAGGGTAACGACCCATTACTCCCCCGGTCGAACCGGCGAGAGGAGTCGTCAGGATTCTCGCAGGCCGGTCCCGGATCGACCGCTCGCGATCGTCGGCCGACCCGGGACTGCGTGCGACGGTCCGAGCCGCGTCTTTCGAAGTCTACGATATTTCGTATCGCTGCCACTGCGGTGGTCGATTCGACCGGCGGGACCCGCCTCGATCGACGGCGACCAGTCTCCGCCGGTCTCCAGTCGGTCCCCGACCGCGGTTCAGGGACGTGCCGTTCGTCTTCGAACAGGGCGGGTTCGGACGGCGAACTGATTCGCGCCCGGGAGCAAGAGTAGAACGTGAAAGACGTGGTTCGGACGACCGTACGACTGCGTACGATCGACCGTGCCAACGCGGTCACCTTCTACGATACCATCTGTGGGCCCCGGAGGCGACGACGTCGCTCGCTGGCGATCGAACCGCCCTTCGCCGCCCGTATCGAACGTCTCGGAGTCGATACCTGAAAACGAACGAATACGACCGTTACCGCGTTCCAGTCATCGACTTTAGCAATGCTACGAAGGGTAACAGCGCACTAACCGGTGCGTTCGTAGATGAAACGCGCGAATCAGTCGACATATTTATGCATATCCGACAGTAACCTATAGACGGACATTACCGATGTACGACCTGACAGGATTCCAGCGTGATCTGCTGTACGTCATCGCCGGGAAAGAGGAGCCCCACGGCCTCGCTATCAAAGAGGAGCTGGAGGAGTACTACGAGAAGGAGATCCACCACGGTCGTCTCTATCCGAACCTCGACACGCTCGTCGACAAGGGGCTCGTCGAGAAGGGCCAGCGCGACCGCCGGACGAACTTCTACAGCCTGACGCGACGCGGCCGTCGCGAGATCGAAGCTCGCCGCGACTGGGAAGAGCAGTACGTCGATCTCTGACGTCGTCTCCGCCGCTCGCCGACCGGGGAGTCGAACGCCCGAGCTCCGGAGCGGTCACCGTTCGCCGTCTTCGCCCTCGCGCGCGTTCCCTCCGGTTTCCCGTTCGCTCGTCTCCCCGCGGGTGGGCTCTCCGCCGCCGGGCTCGTCGGTATCAGTAGCACCGCCGCCGGGGTTCGCGCCGGTCGCGGGGGGCTCGTCGAGCGCACCGCCGGACGGGGCCGGAGTCGACGCGGCCGACTCGTCGGGGACCGCTTCCGTCGCGCCGCCGGTTGGCGTCTCGGTCCGGCGGCTCGCGAGGATTTCGGGGACGACGATGCGGCCGAAGTGCGTGACGAGGACGAGGAGTATCGGGCCGAGGAAGAGGCCGTACCAGCCAAAGAGGAGCGACCCGAGGATGTACGCGAACATGACGCTCCCGGTGTGGAGCGTGCCGCCGGTGACGTACGGCCGCACGAGCAGGTCCGGGACGATGTCGACGACGACGAACGAGACGGCGGCGAAGACGAAGACGAAGCCCCAGCCCGACCCCGCGGCGAACGCGAGCACCGCGAGATAGGCGGTGACGGGGACGTAGACGAGCTTCATCCCGACGACGGGAACGAGGCTCGCGATGCCGGTGAGGAGACCGACGAGCGCCGCGTAGGGGATCGCCACCTCCGGCGGGGCGAAGACGTTGAGGACGCTGTAGGTGATCGCACCGACCGTGCCCGTGACGACGGCGTTGAGGATGTTCCCGGCGAAGATGAGTTCGAGGCTGTCGTCGACCTCGCGCGCGAACGCCTCGAAGACGCCGCCGTCCTCGTAGTTCCGGACGTACTCCGCGAGTCTGTGGTCGTCGCGCAGGAGGTAGAACGCGACGGCGAACATGATGAACAGGTGGAGCAGCCCGGTCGCGAGGAAGCCGAGATAGGCCGTCCCCTGGTTCAGCCCCTGTCGGATCAGATCCATCGCGTTGGCGTCGTCGAGGAGCCGTCCCGGGTCCTCGACCGTCTGGGAGACGTTGAAGTACGGGCCGGCTATCTCGATGTACCGGTGAACGTCCGTGCTCCCGGCGAACTGCTGGAACTGTTGGACGCCGATCGCGGTGGCGTAGAGCAACAGGAGGACGGCCGGGAGCGCGAGGACGACCAGCGCGAGCGCAGCCGACACGGAGGGCTGGCCCACGCGGTAGCGGACGTGGCCGTGGACCCGCCGCGTCGAGTAGTAGATGAACAGGGCGAAGACGAACGTCCCGACGAACGAGTAGAAGACCCAGAGGAGCGCGAGCGCGAGGACGGTCCCCAGCGACACCCAGCCCATCCGCCCCCAGTCGGGGTTGAACTCGAACTCGACCATCGTCACCGTCATCACCCGGGTCGCATATAAATGCCGGCCGCCCAGCCGGCGTCGGACGCCGGTATCGGGCCGTCGTTTATACGTCTCGGCGCTGTACACAGCGGAGTGCTCGGAGTCGCGCAGTTCGGGTCGATCCCGCTGGACACCGAGGTGCTCCAGATCACGCTGGCGGGCGTGCTGGGTCTGTTCCTCGGGCTCGAGCGGGAGTGGTCGCACAAGTCGGCGGGCGTCCGGACGTTCTCGCTCATCAGCATCCTCGGCGCCGCGTTCACCGTGCTCGGGTCGATCCCCCTAGTGGTCGTCGGCGGCGTCATGGTCGTCGTCCAGGGCGCCCTGCTGGCCGTCCGAGGGTTGCTCGCCGAGACCGAGGAAGAGGAGGGGCTCTCGCTGACGACGTCGATGTCGATGCTGGTCGCCTACGGGGTGGGGACGCTCGTCGCTTCGGGCTTCACGCTGGAGGCGGTGACGGTGACCGTCTTCTCCGCGCTGTTGCTCGTCCTCAAACGGGAGCTACACAGCTTCGCCTGGGGGATGAGCCGGACCGAACTCCGGTCGGCGGCGGAGTTCGCCATCCTCGCGTTCGTCATCTACCCGCTGCTCCCCGCGCGCAGCTACGACCTGGGTCACGGCGACCTGACGGTGTCGGTCGAGCCGCGGGTCATCTGGCTGATGGTCGTCACCGTCGCCGGCATCGGCATCGTCAACTACGCCATCGTCCAGACCTACGGTAGCCGCGGGATCGCCGTCACCGGTTTCTTCGGCGGGCTCGCCTCCTCGACGGCCGTCGTCGGCGCGATGCTCGATCACGTCGAACAGCGCCCCGCCGTGAGTTCCTACGCCGTCGCGGCCATCCTGCTGGCCGACGCGGCGATGGCCGCGCGCAACCTCGTCATCGCGCTCGTGTTCACCGTCCCGACGGGATTGCTCACCGGTGCCGTCGTCCCGCTGGGGAGCGTGATCGTCGGGAGCGTCGCCATCGCCGCCTACACCGCCGACTGGGGAGAGAACCTGGAGATGGACCTGGAGAGCCCCTTCTCCCTGCGGAACGTCCTCGGGTTCGGCGGCCTCTTCCTGATCGTCATCGTCGCCGGCGGCCTGGCGGCCGCTCGCTTCGGTCGCCTCGGCTTCTACGTGACCGCGGCGCTGACCGGGCTGGTCTCGAGCGCCGGCGCGACCACGTCGGCGGTGATCCTCTATCGCGGCGGCGGCCTCTCCGCGGAGGCGGCCGTCTTCGCCGTCCTGCTCGCGACGGCCTCGAGCATCGTCGTCAAGGCCGGGCTGACCTTCGCCGGCCCCGACCGCGAGTTCGCCGTCAAGACGGCCACCGTCAGCACGCTCCTCCTCGTCACCGCCGGGGCCGTCACCGCGATATCGACGGTGTGACCGGTTTCGCCCCCGTCCGTCCCGCCGATCCGAACGTTCGTCCGGCTCGACCCGGCCGAATCCGACCGAGACCCGCCCTACGGTCCGATGGGCGCATGTTTTAACTTGCGACTCGCCCTGCCTCCCTCATGAACCGGGACACGGCAGAGCCGGCGGTGTCGTCGCTGCCCGGGGACCGGGCGCGCGAGTGGGTCGAGTACCACCACGAGTCGGCCGCCCCGAGCACCTACGTCTACGAGTTCGTCTGGGACTACACCGAGCCCGCCGAGGGCCCCTTCTGCACCGACGTCGACGGCAACGTCCTCATGGACTTCACCAGTCACGTCGGTGCCGCTCCGCTGGGGTACAACAACCCCGAACTGCTCGAGCGCGTGGAGGGGTTCGACCTCGTCGACCCGCTGAAGATCGCCGGCCAGGACGTCTACACGGCCGGCGGCCCGCTGGACGACCACCCCTTTCCCACCCCGGCCGACCTGATGGACCGCCTGACCGACCGGAGCGACCACTACGGCATGGACACCGTCTTCCTCTCGAACTCCGGCGCCGAGGCCGTCGAGAACGCCATCAAGATCAGCTACGACCACACCGGCGCCGACTACGGGATCACCTTCCAGGGGGCCTTCCACGGGCGGACGCTCGGCGCCCTCTCGCTCAACCGCTCGAAGTCCGTCTACCGCCGCGGGTTCCCCGAGATATCGAAGATACACGACGTCCCGTTCTGCGACGACCGGACCTGCGACCCCGACACCTGCTCCTGTGGCTTCTTCGCCGGCGGGAGCTCGCGGCTGCGCGAGCTCGTCGACCCGGAATCGGGCGCCGTCGACCCGTCGGACGTGGCCTATCTCGTCCTCGAACCGATCCAGGGCGAGGGCGGCTATCGCTTCCCGAGCGACGCGTTCGCGACGGAGATCGCCGACCTCTGCGAGGAACACGACCTGACGCTCGTGGCCGACGAGGTGCAGTCGGGCATCGGCCGCACCGGCGAGTTCTGGGCCTCGGACCACTACCCGTTCGAACCCGACGTCATCGCGAGCGCGAAGGGGCTGCGCGTCGGCGCGACGATCGCCCGCGAAGAGGTGTTCCCCGAACAGCGGAGTCGCCTCTCTTCGACGTGGGGCGCCGGGGACATCCTCGCCGCGCTCCAGGGCGCGCTCACGCTCGACGTCATCGACGACGACGATCTGATGGACAACGCCGTCGTCCGCGGCCGGCAGTTCCTCGAGTCGATGCGCGACGCGGACCGGGAATCGGTCGTCGACGTCCGCGGGAGGGGACTGATGCTCGCCGTCGAGTTCGACTCCGCGGAGCGTCGCGACGACGTGCAAGCCGCCGCGTTCCGACGCGGGCTCCTGACGCTCGGCTGCGGTCGGAAGACGCTTCGCGTGCTCCCGCCGCTGGACGTGACCGAGCGGGAGATAGACCTCGGCGTCGACCTGCTGACCGCCGCCATCGACGACGCGACGGCGTAGCCTCGCCGGAGTACCGGGTCGGTCCCCGATACCGGTATCGTCCCTAACCCGCAGCTACTCCGAGTAACGGCCGTATAGATATTCGCACCCGGACCCAACCCGTTCTGTGTTCCCCGTCACGTGCTGGCCCGGTGGCGTATCGGCGTTCGTCCCCCGCGTCGCGGTCGTCGCGTTACAGCAGTCCGGCGGGAGCGGGCTGCTCTCGAACCCGTGGTTCTACGCGGCGTTCTCGGCGCTGTCGCTCGTCGTCGGGTCGGCCGTCGGCATCTGGATATCGCCGGCACGCAACTGGCAGGCGATCCTCCTCGCCGTCGGCGGCGGCTCGCTCGTCGTCTCGCTCGCCTTCGAGCTGTTCGAACCGTCGTTCAAGCACATCGGCGAGTACCCCGCGTCCGGCTACTTCCTGGCCGGTATCGTCGTCTTCGGCGCGCTCGACGTGGCCGTCGACCGCTGGGCCGACGACCAGACCCAAGAAGAGGGGGTCGGCCTGTGGGCCAGCGTGACGACCGACGGCATCCCGGAGAACGCGGCGATGGGGTCGCTCCTCACCAGTGGCGTCCACGGCGCGCTGGCGCTGCTGTTCGGCCTCGCCGTCACCAACGCCTCCCAGTCGATGATGTCGGGGACGAACATGTCCGAGACCCACGGGAACTGGAAGACGATGGTCGGCTGGGCGGTGACGGCCGTCGTCGTCAGCGCCTTCGTCATCGTCGGCTACCGATACCTCCCGCCGCTTCCCGACTACTGGATCGCCGCGATCCGCGCGTTCGCCGCCGGCGCCATCCTCTCCGGGCTCGCCGGCGAAATCTACCCCGACGCCTACGAGGACGCCGGCCCCGTCATCACGTTCGCGACCGCTGTTGGATTTCTGGGGACGTTTCTCCTGTGAGCGAAATCGATGTGGGCGTAGAGGGGATTCGGTTTCGGTCGTTCGATACGTAGCGCGTGCGAACCCACTTTTTTCGACGGAGAGTTCCTCGCGGCCCTTCGGGCCGCTGCGGGAATCCTCCGTCGAAAAAACTTGGGGAAAAAAGGCCGGACGGCTCGGTCGCTCCGCTCCCTCGCGTCCGGTGTCTGCGGGAGTGAGCACCGCGAACGACCGCAGGCTCGTCAGAGCATCGCTCTGACGGTGAACCGCCTCGCTCGCGTTGCTCGCTCGGCGGATGCTGGTATGATAAGTCTATCACCTGTACCGAGCATTCGCGCCGAGCGATGCGAGGCCGACCGGAGGGAGGCCTCGAAGCGAACGGCGCGCAGCGCCGTGAGCGAAGCGAGCGCGATTCACCGGAATCGAGCGAAGCGAGATTCCGGCCTTTTTCCCCAAGTTTTTGCGACGGAGGATTCCCGCAGCGGCCCGAAGGGCCGCGAGGAACTCTCCGTCGCAAAAAGTGGGTCCTAGAATTGGTATCTGCGGTCGTCGGGGTCGCCGGTGCCCGTCTGAGGCATGTCGGCGGCGCCGGTCATCTCGTCGAAGGTCATCCCGCTGAGGTACTCGTCGTAGGTGACGTCGTACTCGGTGCGGAGGTGGAAGTCGAGGTTGCCGGTCTCGACGGCGGTCTGGAAGAGCATGTGGACGCCGCGGCGGACGAGTTCGTCGGGGTCGTCGGTGTCCAGCGCGGCCAGCAGCATGGCGAGTTCGTTGCGCGTCTCGCGGTCGGTCGAGACGGACAGCTCCTCGTCGAGGTCGGCGTACTCGGACTGGACGTCGTCCTGGAGGTCGTCGAGGCTCATAGGGGTGAGAGGGATGGGGCTCGCAAACACCTTACGCTCCGCGGGCGCGACTGCTCGGCGGAGCGGTCCGCGGCAGAGGCGACCGCGGGAGCAGTCAGGGGAACACGCGGACCGATTCGTGGGTGACGACGAATGTACGACCCCAGAGGTCGACGACGAGGACGAAGTCGCCAGAGTCGTCGCGGGAGCGATGGTGGGCGGTAAGCGCGTCGAGGGCGTCGGCGTCGACCTGGTCGTGGAGCGGTCCGTTCGACTCGTCGAGGCCGACGTGAGCGCGGCGCGCGGCCCGAAAGAGGGCGTCGGTCGTCTCCTCGTCTTCGGCGACGGCGGTGTGCGCTATCGGCGGGTCGTCGGGCATCTGCTGTGTCTCCGGCATGGGCGTCCGTGGGTGCTCCTCGGCCGTAAACGGGTCACGTCACTAGGTCGATTTTGGCCGAGTTAGATCGATTTAATCCACGGAACGCGGGCGGACGGGGGTGATGGACCCACATCGAGGCCCCACGGCGACGGTCGTCACGCCTCGAGCGCGGCCTCGACGGTGGCGACCGCATCGCGCAGCGCGTCGGTCGCTCGGTCCTGGGGGAGTTCGTACTCGATGACGAGGGGCGCTTCGAGCGCGGTGTGGTCGTCGAGGAGGTCGACGACGGAGGCCACGTCGAGCTGGCCGGCGCCGGGGACGTCCTCGATCTCCGCGTCGGAGGTGTCCTTGAGGTGGCAGCTGTTGATGCGATCGCCGAGGTCGCGGACGACGTCGTCCGGACGGACGTCCTCGACGAGGAAGTGACCGGTGTCGATACAGAACCCCAGACGATCGCTGTCGTAGCGGTCGAGGACCGACCGGGCGTCGTCGATGCTCGAGAAGACCTGCGAGAGGTCGTCGTGGTGGACCGACGAGTAGTTGTGGATGCCGACGTCGACGGCGAACTCGTCGGCGAGGGCGACCAGTTCCTCGGTGACCGCGTCGGCGGCGGGCGGGTAGTTGACCGTGACGTACTCGGCGCCGAGGCGGTCGGCGAAGGCGACGTGTTCGCGGGCCTCGCCCGGTTCTTCGAGGTCGACGACGCCGTAGCCGGAGACCGAGGCGTCGGCGGCGTCGAGGGCGTCGAGTCCCGCGGCGACGACGGCGTCGTCGTGCTCGGGCGAGAGGTGATGTCCCCAGAGTTCGATGTGTTCGACGCCGACGTCGTCGATCTCCTCGAGCAACTTCCCCAGGGCGTAGTCCTTGTAGACGACGGTCTGGACGCCGATATCGAAGTCGCGAGCCATGGACTGTCGGACGGGGGACCGGTGCAAAAGTGTTCGGCCCGGGGACGGGCGGACCGGGACCGAAACCGCGAGGGACCGGATCCGGGAACCACTGTCGGCGGACGCTTCCGGGAGCCGACGTTTTATCCGACGGCTGACCTTCGGTCGCTCATGGACGTTCTCATCATCGGCGGGACGGGACTGATCAGCACGGGTATCGCGCGGCAAGCGGTCGACGCGGGTCACGACGTGACGGCGTTCCACCGCGGCGAGACCGACGCGGACCTGCCCGAGGCAGTCTCGCACGTCCACGGCGACCGCGACGACGACCAGCGCCTCGCCGAGGTGGCCGAGGAGGTCGACCCGGAGGTCGTGATCGACATGGTCTGTTTCACCCCGGAGCAGGCCGAGAGCGCGGTCGCCGCCTTCGAGGGTATCGAGCAGTTCGTGTTCTGTTCGACGGTCGACGTCTACCACCGCCCGCTGGATCGCAACCCGGCGACGGAGGAGGCGGCCCGCGAACCGCCGGTCAGCGACTACGGCGCGGACAAGGCCGAGTGCGAGGACATCTTCTTCGAGGCCCACGGCGACGCGTTCGAGACGACGGTGATCCGTCCGTGGAGCACCTACGGCGAGGGCGGACCGGTCATCCACACGATGGGCTGGGGGACCTATTACCTCGACCGCGTGCGGAAGGGCGAGCCGGTCATCGTCCACGGCGACGGCGCGACGCTGTGGGGGCCGTGCCACCGGGACGACGTGGCGGGGGCGTTCGTCAACGCCGTCGGCAACGAGACGGCCTACGGCGAGGCCTACCACGTCACCAGCGAGGAGGTCATCTCGTGGAACCAGTACCACGAGTACGTCGCAGAGGCGATGGACGCCCCCGAACCGGACCTGGTGTACATCCCCACCGACCAGCTGGTCGCGGCCGTCCCCGACCGGACGGACCCGCTGCTCGACCACTTCCGGTTCTCGACGGTGTTCGACAACAGCAAGGCGAAGCGCGACCTCGACTTCGAGTACACGATCCCCTTCCGCGAGGGCGTCGAGCGGACGATCGACGACCTGGAGCGTCGCGACGCCATCGACGACTGGGACAGCGAGAACGACGACGAGATCATCGCCGCGTGGCGCGACTCGACCGAGTCGTTCGTCGACGCGCTGGGAGAGTGAGGACGAACGGACCGTCGTAGCCCGGAGCGATCCGCCGGCGGATCGATCGGGAAACGTCGGCGAAGCGGACTACCGGATCGTGTATTCGACGATCTCCTCCGAGTCACAGACCGAACAGACCGCGGTACCGCGGTCGACGGTCGTCCCGCAGCGTCGGCACTCCGCGACGACGGTCCCGCTGTCTCGAAAGAGGGGGAGCAGGCGCATCGTCACTCCGGGTGGACGGGGTCCCCGCAGGTCGGACACTCGGCGAACAGTTTCGGCCACCCGTCGTCGGTCTCGTACCGGATCAGCAGGTTCGCCGACGGGATCATCTCTCCGCAGTTCGGACACTTCCCCAGCGGGCTGTCGCTGATCCGGCCGTCCCCCGTCTCGGACATGCGAACAGCTTGCACACGCCCACCCCGTTGTTATTGTGCGTATAACGGGGGTAGGACCGACTTTTCAGCGGTGAGAACCCGTCTGGAACGGTCCGGGGGAACCGGTCAGTCGACCCGCGAACCGCTCGCAACCCTCCGTCTCACTCGACGGAGACGACCTCGACCTCGAAGGTCAGCCGCTCGCCTGCGAGTTCGTGGTTGAAGTCGACGCGGACCGCCTCGTCGCCGACGGCGACGACCTCACCGGGGAGTCCCTCCTCGGTCTGGATCTCGAGGCCCTCCTCGACCTCGCGGCCGCCGAGCATCTCGCGGAACTCCCCGGCGTCGTACTCGACGACGCGGTCGTCGGTGCGCTCGCCGTAGGCCCGTTCGGGCTCTATCGTGACGCTCTCCTCGTCGCCGGCCTCCATCCCTTTCAGCCCCTCCTCGAGCCCTTCGATGATACGCCCGTCGCCGATCTCGACCGTGAGCGGCTGGTAGTCGCGACCGGGCCGGTCCTCGGCGAGTCCCTCCTCGCGCGCGACCGACTCGAGCGAGGTGTCGAAGACCGTGCCGTCGTCCAGTCGCCCGGTGTACTCGATCGTGACCGTGTCGCCGGTGGAGATAGCCATACCGTCCGAAACGCGGCCCGACGGATAAGCGTGCGGACTCGGGTGTCCGGTATCGGAGAACTCGCTCATCGGATTCGAAACACGCGTCGACCGGGTCGGCCCGGGACAGCGTGCGGTCGATCCCGGACCGCCTTGCAATAATCGTATCAGGCGTTCGTCTTGTAGAGGTCCCCGTCCTCGTCGTACCGGGCCTCGAAGATGCGGTCGAACTGCTCGTCGGAGATCGAGACGTCGATCGCGTCGAGGTTCTCCTCGAGCTGGTCGACGGTGCGGGCGCCGACGATCGGGACGCAGTCGAACTCCCGCTGGTCCATCAACCAACGGAGAGCGACCTGCGCCGGCGAGGCGTCGACCTCGTCGGCGACCTCCCGCACCGCGTCGAGGACGTGCCAGCCCCGCTCGGAGACGTACCAGTCCTCGAACATCGGGTCCAGGTCCGCGCGGGTGTCCTCGGGCGCGTCGAGGTCGTATGTGCCGTCGCCGACGCGTTCGTACTTGCCGGTGAGGAAGCCGCCGGCCAGCGGCGAGTACGGGCAGACCGCGAGGTCCTGGTCGGCGCAGACGTCCAGGTACTCCGCGACCGGCTCGCGGTGGGTCGCCGAGTAGTTGGGCTGGGTGACCGAAAAGGCCTCGTAGTTGTTCACGTCGGCCTGCCAGAGGCCCTTCGTGAGCTTCCAGGCGTCGCAGGTCGAGATCCCGACGTAGTGGACCTTCCCCTCGCTGACCAGGTCGTCCACGGCTCGCAGCGTGTGTTCGATGGGCGTCCCGTCGTCGAAGCGGTGCAAATAGAGGATATCGAGATAGTCGGTGCCCAGCCTGTCGAGCGAGCCCTCGACCTCCGCGCGCACGTTCTTCTTCGAGAGGTTCTCCTGGAACCGCGAGACCGTGGACCAGAAGCACTTCGAGGCGATTACGTAGTCCTCGCGGTCCTCGTCCTCGAGCCACTCGCCGATCCATCGCTCGGAGTCGCCGCCGCCGTAGCCGTTGGCCGTGTCGACGAAGTTGCCGCCCCGTTCGGCGTAGGCGTCGAGCAGTTCGTGCGCGTCCTCGCGGTCGGTCTCGACGACGCCGCCGCTCTCCTTGCCGAAGCGCCACGTCCCGAGGCAGACCGGCGAGACCTGCAGGCCGGTACCGCCGAGTCGTCTGTACTCCATACGTCGGCCCTCGGACGCCGGCGGCTTAGTCGTTGGTCTCCCGGAAGGTGGTGCGCGCCGTCCCGTCCCGATCCCGTCCCGATCCCGTCCCGATCCCGTGGGCTCGCCGCTCCCGAGACCGGCCCGCAAACGCCGGGTGGGGCCTTTTCCGGTCGCCGGCCCAACCGCGGGCATGCGGTTGCTCCAGCTGTCGGTTCCGCCCGAGCACAGGGAGGCGGTGCTCGCGGTCCTCGACGGCTACGATCTGGGATACACCGTCGCGGAGGGCGACGGGGCGGGGCCGGACCACGCGCTGGTCTCGGTCATCGTCCCCGCGGACGCCGTCGAGCGATTGCTCGACGACCTGCGGCGGAGCGGGTACGACCCGGCGTCGTTCACCGTCTCGATCGCGGCGGAGTTCGCCTCCTTCGAGGGGATCGACGAGGTACAGAGCCACTGGGCGAAGACCCCCAACCGGATCGCGCCGGAGACGCTGCGCTCGAAGGCGCGGGACATGCGGCCGAACACGCGGTCGTACGTCTGGCTGATGCTCCTCAGCACCGTGATAGCGACCGCCGGACTGCTCATCGGGTCGCCGGCGGTCCTGGTGGGATCGATGGTCGTCGCACCGCTGGTCGCGCCGATGCTCTCGGCGAGCATCGGTGCGGTCCGAGACGACCGGCGGATGGTCGGCGATAGCCTCCGCCAGCAGGCCGTCGGACTCGGAGTCGCCGTCGTCGGAGCGGCGGTGGCGAGCTTCCTCGTCAGGCGCCTCGGGATCGTCCCCGTGACGCTCGACGTGACGACCGTCGACCTGTTCGCGGTCCGGCTCTCGCCGAGCCTGCTGTCGGTAGTGGTCGGCCTCGCCGCCGGCGCCGCGGGGGCGTTCGGGCTGACGACGAAGGGGAACGTCAGCATCGTCGGCGTGATGGTGGCGGCGGCGCTGGTCCCGACCGCCGCGACGGTGGGCATGGGCGCCGTCTGGGGCGACCCGGCCGTCGCGCTCGGCGCCCTCTTCCTCCTCGGGCTGACCATCGTCGCCGTCAACGTCGGGGCGTACCTGACGCTACGGTACCTCGGTTATCGTCCCGACGAGGTCGACACGGGACTGTTCGAACTCGAGTCCGCCCGCGAGTGGGCCCGGTTCGCGCTGACGGCGCTCGCCGTCGTGGCCGTGGTTACGGTAGTGCTCGTCGGCTCCGTCCAGCACGTCCGCTTCGAGTACGCCGTCACGCAGGCGACCTCCGACGTCGTCGCCGACGACGCCTACGGCCCGCTGTCGCTCCGGGGCGTCACCGTCCAGTACGCCGGCCTCAGCCCCTTTCGCGACCCGACGACCGTCTCGGTGAGCCTCACCCGACTGAGCGACAGGTCCTACCCCGCGCTACCGAACGAACTCGCCCGCGGGATCGCCGAGCGAACCGGCGAGAACGTCACCGTGCTCGTCAGTTACACCGACTACGAGGTCTCGAACGCGACCGGGTCGACGACCGCACCGACCGACCGACCGCGTCGTGGTGCCCCGGTCGCACCCGCGGTGACCCCCCGCTCACTCCGACTCGCCGTCCGTTTCCTCGTCCGATCCCCCCTCCGTTTCGTCGTCCCCTCCGTCGTCGTTCATCCGCTCGGTCTGCTCGACGGCGTCTATCTCCTGGTCGCCGCCGCCGTACTGGTTCTGGTTCTCGTCCTCCGTCGCGTCGTCGTCAGTCTGTTCGTCGTCGCTCACGCGCGTCGGTAGGGCGCTCACGGGCAAAAGCCGTCGACTTGCCGTCGCCGGGCGGCGGACGGCTCAGACGGATCGTCGGGTGCGTGTCCCGGCTCGACTGCGGCCAGTCGTGCGGTCGTGCCCGGACTGTCCTGCGGTAGCCCGTATCAGCTCGCGTTGACGTCGTGATCACGCGTATACGACAAGTGGACGGCGCCGCGGGCGAGCTGGCCGCCCCGCGGTCGGGTCGGTCGAGCGCCCGGTCGCTCCGAACGCGCGGACCGACGCCGAACGCGACGCGGTGGACCGTGGACCGCCGGCCGCGGCTCCGCGGCCGGCGGGTGGACCGACAGATTGATACTCGCCTACCGGTTGGGTAAGACAGACGTACGGGACGTAGATGACGCCTATCGAGACCCTCGCCGCGGCCGCAGTGCTCGCGCTCTCGGTCAGTGTCGGCCTCGTCGCGCACGAGTTCGCTCACGCGGCCGCGCTGCGCGCCGCGGCCGTCCCCTACGAGATCGACTGGTTCCCCGACGCGGACGCGAACGGGGGCGTGCTCCGGGCGGGCCTGCGCGGCAGGTGGGCAACGGTGCGACCGCGGCCCGACGCGGCGACGCCCCGGTGGTCGCTGCGGGCGTCGGCGATGATGCCCCTGGCGATGGCCGCGCCGCTCGCGCTCGTTGCCGCGGGAGCGGTGACGGATCCGTTCGCGACCGACGGGCTCGTCAGGTTCGCCGTCGTCGGGTGGCTCGCCTGCGCGCTGCCGAGCCCCCAGGACTTCTCCGTGCTCTGGTACGCCGACCGCGCCGTCGAAGCCCGCGACGACCCGGGGCCCGCCGCCGACTGACGGCGCGACGGGGCCGGTAGGAGCGCGCTACTCCGGGGCGGGGGTCGGGAGTCGTCGGTCGCCCGCCGTAGGCCCCGATTTCCTTTGGCCGCGAGCGCCCTATCCGCCGCGTAGATGCCCGATCCAGACCACGACGCGGAGCCCGAACCGACCACGGACCCGCGGTTCGACGCCTGGCCGGTCCGTCACTACGACGCCTACGACGACCTCACCGTCGAGCGCGCCACCCCCGCGGAGGAGGAGTCGGTCGAGATGGACGACGTCGAGTGGGTCGGCGCTGCGGGCCCCGCGGGCACCGGCGGCACCTACTTCTACGAACCGGCGCGCGAGACACTCCACGAGGGGCAGTACGACCCCGAGAACGACCGGGTCGTGATCGGCGACGAGGACGAGGGCCGCCGCCTCGAGGCCGACGAGACGCTGGGCGATCACCTGGTCGACATCGGCGAGGACCACGACTGGGGCTGGCTCTCCTCGTTCGCCCGCGACCACATGGACACCGGGGAGAACGGTGCGGAGGACCCCGTCGCGAGCCACCTCCTCCCGCCGGGGTTCGACCGCCGGGACACGGAGTTCCAGCGGCGCAACCTCGCCGACTCCGACGACGCGGACGTCGCGTTCTTCGGCTCGCACACGTTCGACGACGAGGACGGACGCGTCCACGTCCTCGAGCGGGAGTTCGACGTCACGGCCGACGGGGACGGGAGCGGGGCCGCCGTCGACGTCGAGGAGCGGTACCTCCTCGCAGAGGCGCCCCGCGAGGAGCGCCGCGCCGGCGACGCGGACCTGGTCGACGAGGGTGCGTACGAGCTCGCGCTCGACGTCGACCCCGACGAGCCGACGTGGGACGGGGAGGCCGAGCGGCTGCTGGGGGAGTGGCACCGCCGCCACCTCGCGCCGCCGGAACTCGACGAGCACCGCCGGGTCGACCGGTCGACCTACGACCCCGCCGCCGACGACTGACCTTCGACGACCGGACCGGCCACCGAGCGTCGAGAACTCGCTCCCCGCGACGGTCGCGAGCGGCGGCGATCGGCCGGAGACGGGGACCGCGGGCGTGCCGTTTACGGCCGTGAAGGCCCAAAGCGTCGCATGAAACCCTCGGACGAACCGCTCGGGTACGAGCGGACCAACGCGGTGCTGGCCTGGGTCGTCGTCGCGGTTCTGCTGGCGGCGGCGGTCGAACGGACGCTCGCGGGCGAGTACGTGTGGGCGAGCGCCGCGCTCGCGGCCGCGGCGGTGGCCGTCGTCCCGTCGGTCCGCTCGGGCGACTGGACGCAGACGGTCGCCTGGGAGGTGCTCGCGCTGGCCGCCGCCCCCGTCGTGGCGTCGATAGTCACGACGTTCGACGACGTCGCGGCCACCGTCGTCGTCGCCGGCGTCGCCCTCCTCGTCACGACGGAACTCGACGCCTACACCGACGTCGAGATGACCGCCGACTTCGCGGTCGGCTTCGTCGTCCTCGTCACCATGTCGCTCGTCGGCGTCTGGGTCATCGCCCAGTACGTCTCGGACACCTACCTCGGCACGTCGCTGATCTCGGGACAGGCGGCGCTCATGCGCGACGTGATCGCCGCGACCGGGATCGGCGTGCTCGCCGGCGTCCTCTTCGAGTTCTACTTCCGCCGACTCAGCCCGGGTCACGCGCTCGGCCGCGAGACGTGGGGTGGCGAATGACGTCTCCGAGCGGCCTCGCCGACGACCCGGCGACCGTCGCCGTCCGACTGCTCCAGGCGGCCATCCTCGCGATCACCGGCTACGGCGCCGCGACCGGCCGGATCGGCGTCGCCATCAACGGCGCCCTCGCGCTGGCCGTCACGGCGGTCCCCGCCGCGCTCTCCTGGCGATTGGACTACGAGACGGACCCGCGCCTGGCCGTCTGGCTGGCCCTCGCCGCGCTGATCCACGTGGGCGGTTTCCTGGGTCCGTACGACCAGACGACGGGGATCGTCGGGCTCTACGACAACGTCGCCCACAGCGTCTCGGCCGGGTTCGTCGGCGGCATCGGCTACGCCATCGTCGAAGCGCTCGACGAGAGCTCCGACCGCGTCTCCTTCCCCGACGGGTTCCGCTTCGTCTTCACGCTCGTGTTCGTCATGGCCTTCGGCGTCGCCTGGGAGATCGGGGAGTTCTCGGCGGGCGCGCTCGGACAGCTCGTCGCCGGTCAGGAGGTGCTCGTACAGTACGGCGTCGTCGACATCGTCTCCGACCTCGTGTTCAACACGCTCGCCGCCGCCGTCGTCGCGCTCTGGGGAACCGGCTACTTCGACGGCGTGGCCGCGACGCTCTCCCGCGAGGTGTTCGGCACCGACCGGTCCTGACGCCGGCGTCCTCCGACGGGCCTCCGGCGCCGACCGATCCTGATCCCGGGGCGCGCTCGGTCGCCCCGGCCGAAGCCGGCCAGTCCGGCATTCGCAGCCCCGTCGACCAAGTGTCTGACCCCCCTTACCACGACGATGACCGCCGCGGCGCTCGTGGGACAGTTCGGCGAGGCGGTCCGCGCCGCGGTCCCGACGTGGACGGTCCCGCTGTTCCGCGCGGTCACGCGCCTGGGGAACGTGGCGGTCTTCCTCGCGCTGTTCGCGCTCGACTACTGGTTCGGCGACGCCGAGCGCGGCGCTCACGCCGTCTCGCTCGCGATCGCGGGCATGGCCCTGATCACCGCACTGAAGGCGTGGTTCGCCGCGCCGCGCCCGCCCCGGTCGGTGCACGCGATACCCATCTCGGGCTACGGCTTTCCCAGCGGTCACGCCACCGGCGCGGCGATCGCCTACGGGACGCTCGCCCGCGACCTGACCGTCGGGTCCCGGCGACTGCGGTACGGCGCGGCGGCCGTCGTCGTCGCCCTCGTCGCGCTCTCGCGGGTCGTCCTCGGCGTCCACTTCGTCCGGGACGTGGTCGCGGGCGTCGCGATCGGCGTCGCCTTCCTCGGCGCGGCGGTCGCGTTCACCGGCCGCGACCCCCGGCGGGGATTCCTCCTGGCTGTTGCGCTCGCGCTCCTCGCGCTCCTCGTGGCCGGGCCCAGCAGGGACGCGACGGCGACGCTCGGCGCGGCGGTCGGCGCCGCCGCCGTCTGGGAGGCGGTCGAGGACCCCCCCGCGGGTCGAGTCGGTCGGGGCCGCCGTCGCGCTCGTCGGCGGCGTCCTCCCCGCCGCCGCGGGGCTCGGCTACCTCGTGATCCGCGCCGACCTGGGCGTCGCGTCCGTCTTCCTGGCGGCGGCCGCTCTCACCGGCGCCGTCGTCGGCGCGCCGTCGGCCGTCGCGGCGGTCGAAGCCGCCTGACCGACCGGCGCGGGGCTCGAGACCGACCGGGTCCCGGTCTCCGGTCGGGCGGGAGCGGCCCGACGTGGCAGTCGCCGGCCGGCGAGTTATCCCCGTCGACGGCCTAGCGGTCGAGATGTCGCTGCTCAGCCGTGCGATCGAACTCTACGGCTACGTCTTCCACCCGAGCACCGTCATCGGAGCCGGCGCGCTGCTCCTGATCTACTACGAGCGGAACCGCCAGTCCGGCGAGCGGACCGCGCTCTGGAAGCGCGTCGCGGCGTTTCTCGGCGCCGGCGTCCTCGGGTTCGTCCCGACGATCGCGTTCTTCCTCGCCCGCAGCGGGAAGCTCGCGAAGGCCTTCTCGGGCAGCAGCTGGAGGCTCGACATGATGGTCGCCTCCGGCGTGTTCATCGGCGCGGGGGTCACCTGGGCCGTCTGGCGACGCTTCGAGTGGGGCCAGCTCGTCCCCGGCGAGATGCTCGCGCTGATCGCGGTGATCCCGCCGTACGCCGCGCTCTCGCCGTTCTGGGACATCTCGGGCCACGTCATCTTCGCGGTCGTGCCGACGCTGTACCTCGCGCTGGTCGACCGGAAGTTCCTCCCGCTGGTCGCGATCCCGGTCCTGATGGTCCCGATGCGGGTGTTCGTCGACGCCCACAGCCTCCTCGAGTCGGTCGCGGGCTTCGTCGTCGCGGCGGTGATCACGTTCGGTCTCTTCAGCGTCCGTCGGACGGCGACGTCCGGACGGGCGTCCGGATCGACCGCGTCCTGAGGCGGTCGGTGCCGACGCCGAACCGCTCTCCGCGCGGGTCCTCCGGCTCCCCGCCGTTCCGGGCTGGGCCCCCACTGACGCGGATTCTTGGGAGACAGATCGGGCTCGACCGCACGCGGTCGGGCGGTCGACCCGGGCTCTCACAGCGAATAGGCGACCCGCTCGCCGGTGTCGAGTCCGTTCCGGAGCGCGGCGTGGACGCGGGCCTCGCCGGCGACCCAGTCTCCCAGCGGGTACAGATCGGCGTCGGCGACGGCCTCGACGGCGCCCGACCGGACCCCCTCGTCCGGGAGCGCGTAGCGCCACCCCTGGTGGTCGGTCCAGTCGGGGTCGGCGAGTCGCTCGTCGCCGATCACGTCCGCGGCCAGGTCGGCGAGTTCCGCGACGTTCTCCGCCGGGTCCTCGTCGTACCGGTCGACCGACCACTCGGGGTTGGCCTGGACGACCAGCACGGATTCGCCCTCGGGGACGTGGCCAGGTTTGCACTCCTCGCGGGCGACCCAGCCGATCTCGTGGTCGCGGTCCGGGTTGATCAGCGCGTAGTACGGGCGGTCGAGTTCGAACTCGTATCCGAGGACCGCCGTCCAGATGGTCCGGTAGGGGACCGCCTCGGCGGCCGCTGCGAGGTCCCGGCGAGCGGCGCCGTCCCACTCGGCGCCGCGGAGGAGTTCCGCGCTCTGGGGTGCGGGCGGATTGAGCAGGAGCGCGTCGAACGGCCCCCACTCCGTCCCGTCCGCGTCGACGACTCGCCACCGGTCGCCGTCGCGGACGAGCGTCTCCGCCCGCGTCGCGTCGTGGATCGTCGCGTCGGTCCCGCCGAACAGCCGTTTCGCGATCTGGGTGAGTCCGTCGCGGTAGGTCCACCTGTGCCCGTCCGCGTCGCGGCCCTCCGAGACCGCCCCCTCGGCGTCGAAGGTGTAGATCGGTTCGGTCACGTCGACGAGGCCCTCGTCGTCGAGTTCCTCGGTGAGCAGTTGGGCGACCCGCTCGTCGTCGCTCGTGACGTAGTTCGCGCCGTAGTCGTAAGCCACGTCGCCTCGGCGGCGCGTCGCCGCGCGGCCGCAGACGCCGCGTGACTTCTCCAGTACCGTTATCTCGGCCGACGGGAGCGCACCGTCTATCACGTAGGTCGCCGCGGCCGCCGCCGCGCCCGCACCGACGACTCCGATCTCGGTCATGGCGGCAGTTCGGACTCCCCGGACTAAACGGGTCGTATCTCTGTCGATGGCGATGTTCGGTACGGGTGCAGAACGACCTTTTTTCGCCTCCGGTGTCCTCGGCCGCGAAGCGGCCTGCGGGCACTGCGTGGCGGCTCCGCCGCCACGTTATACGGTGGCGGGCCGACGGCCCGCCACCCCATCGGCGAAAAAATCTCGGCCAAAAAAGGCCGGACGGCTCGGTCGCTCCGCTCCCTCGCGTCCGGTGTCTGCGGGAGTGAGCACCGCGAACGACCGCAGGCTCGTCAGAGCATCGCTCTGACGGTGAACCGCCTCGCTCGCGTTGCTCGCTCGGCGGATACTGGTATGATAAGTCTATCACCTGTACTGACCAACACCTCGATTGCAGGTCACCTCGTCCGCTCCTCGGTGAGCGGGATCACGATGTGTTGCCCGTCCCGCTCGACCGTCGTCCCGAAGTCGCCCGAGAGCGACCGCACGCGCTCGCGGACCCACGCCGCCACGTCACCGGTCGCGGGTTCGACGCGTTCGTCGACGATACGGACGGGGACGACGAGCAGGCGGTCGAGCACCCCGTCTTCGACGACCAGTTCGACCCGGACGCTCCGGTCGTTGTGGAAGTCGTCTTTGATCAGGTAATCGTCGACGTAGTCGCCCAGGTCGTACAGGATCGGCCGTCCGCGGTAGACGTCGATCCCCTGGAGGACGTGGGCGCTGTGGCCGTGGACCACGTCGACGCCGCGGTCGATCAGCCAGCGGGCGAACGCTCGCTGGACGGCCGACGTGCGCACCTCCCAGTTGGGTCCCCAGTGCAGCGAGGCGACGACGAGGTCGGGGTCGCGACCGTGAATCGCCCCGAGCGCCGCCGCGGCCCGACGGCGCGTCTCCGGATTCCCCGGATCGAGCGGGAGCCACGCAGTTCCGGGGCTGTTCGGTCCGGCCCGATAGGACCGCGACTGGTCGGTGAGCGCGAGGACGCCCACGTCGAGGTCGCCGACGGTCGCGACGGTCGGGGCGCGGGCGGCCGCCGCGTCCGCGCCGGCGCCGGCGTTCGCGATCCCCGCCTCGGAGAGGTGGTCGACGGTGTCGTGGAGCGCGACCGGACCGTAGTCGAGCAAGTGGTTGTTCGCGAGCGAGGCGTACGCGGTGTTCGCCGCTTCGAGCGCCGGGATCGCCCACGAGGGGTCCGCCCGGAAGTAGTAGGTCCGATCGGGTCGACGCTCGCCGCGCGCGGAGATCGTCCCCTCGAAATTCAGCAGGAGGCCGTCGAGCGCCCGGAGGTCGTCGAGCGTCCCGCCCCAGACGCCGGCCGGTTCGACGCCGTCGGCCGACCAGCGGTCGTCGACGTTACGGCCGAGCATCACGTCGCCGACGAACCCGATGCGGGCGTCGGCGTCGCCGGGGACGGTCGCCGGGACGGGCGGCGGTGTGCGTCCGGCGAGGGTGCCACCGACGGCCGTGACCGCGGCGACGGCGCCGGCGCCCCGCACGAGCGCGTCGCGGCGGGTCGGGCTCATCGTTCGGGCCGGTTCGTCGGCGTCACGGTCTCCACGCTCTCACTCGATGTGGATCGCGGGCCTGGCGGGCTCGGCCTTCTCGGCGAACTCGTCGTCGGCGTCGGCGCGGCGGACCTCGATGTCGGCCCCGAACTCGTCGCCGAACAGCCAGCTCGCGGCGCCGAGCACGTCCAGTTCCCGGTCGGCGTCGAGCACGGGTTCGAGCGCCCCGGCGCGACCGGCGAGTTCGCCGAGGTACTCCGCCGCGCGGTCGCCGTGCTCGCCGATCGCCTCGTCGTCCAGCGCCGAGCCGACGACCGCGTCGCCGGGGTCGGCCCGACGGACGTGCTCGTAGGCGCGGTACTTCCAGGCCTCGGCGACGACGATCTCGATGGTCTCGGGGTCCTCGATGTCGACGACCTCGGTGATGTCGCGCACGTCGTCGAGCGTCCGCTCGACGAGCCGGCGTTCGAGCTCGTAGTCCTCGACCGGTTCGCGCACCTCGGGCCAGTCGGCCTCGACGACCATCCCGTCGGTGTCCAGCAGGTTCCACATCTCCTCGCCGAGGTACGGGGCCATCGGCGCGACGAACCGGGTCAGCGCGCGCAGCCCGCGGCGGTAGGTCGACTCGTCGACGGGGCCGTACTCGGCGTATCGACGGAGGAGGCGGGCGAACCGCTGGGTCTCGCTGACGACGCGGTGGAAGCGAAAGCGCTCGTACTCCTCGGCGACGGCGGTCACCGTCCGGTCGATCTCCCGCTGGAGGTACTCGTCCCGCAGCGCGCCGCCCTCGCGGGTCTCGACCTCGTCGCGGTCGGCGACCATCGAGTAGAGCCGCTGCTGGAAGTCGTAGACGTCGCCGACGCTCTTGACCGTCCACTCGAAGTCCTGTGCGGGGTGGGCGGCAGACAGGAGGAAGAGTCGGGTCGTCTCCGCGCCGTACTCGTGGGGGGCGATGGCGTTGCCCTTCGAGGAGGACATCTTCTCGCCGTCGTAGAGGACCGTGCCCTGGTTGATCAGACGTTCGACGGGCTCTCTGGTGCCGAGCAGGCCCAGGTCCGCGAGGGCGCGAGTGAAGAATCGGATGTAGAGCAGGTGCAGGATGGCGTGTTCCTCGCCGCCGACGTAGACGTCGACGGGCAGCCAGTCGTCGGCGCGCTCGCTGTCGAAGGGAGCGGTGTCGAGATCGGGCGAGAGAAAGCGGAGGAAGTACCACGAGGAGTCGACGAACGTGTCCATCGTGTCCGTCTCGCGCTCGGCGGGGCCGCCGCAGGACGGGCACTCGACGGACTTCCACTCCTCGCTCTCCTCGAGGGGGTTGCCCGCGGTGCGGACGTACGGCGGGAGTTCGACGGGGAGGTCCTCGTCGGGGACCGGGACGCGACCGCACTCGGCGCAGTGGATCATCGGGATCGGCGTGCCCCAGTAGCGCTGGCGGGAGATGAGCCAGTCGCGCAAGCGGTACTCCGTGGCCGACTCGACGCCCTCGACGCCGAGCAAGCGCTCGCGGGCGGCCGAACTCGCGAGGCCGTCGTACTCGGCGCTGTTCGTCAGCATCCCGTCGTCGGTGTAGGGTGCGTCGGGCAGGTCCGTGCCGCTGCCGTCGACGGGCTCGACCACCTGCTCGACCGGCAGGTCGTGGGCCGCGGCGAAGGCGTGGTCGCGCTCGTTGTGCGCGGGGACGCCCATCACGGCGCCGGTCCCCACGTCGTCGAGGACGTAGGCCGCGACGTAGACGGGCAGTTCCTCGCTGGTGACCGGGTGGGTGGCGGTGAGGTCCGTCTCGACGCCGGTCGTGCCGCCCGCGTCGGCGCCCGCGCTCGTCACGTCCTCGACGTACTCGGCCACGGCCTCGTCTTCCTCGGCGAGCGCGCCCGCGAGGTCGTGACCGGGCGAGAGCGCGACGAACGTCGCGCCGTAGAGCGTGTCGAGACGCGTCGTGAACACCTCGACCGAGTCGGCGGTCCCGTCGGCCGCGTCGCCGGAGACGTCGAACGCGACGTGGGCGCCCTCCTGGCGGCCGATCCAGTTGCGCTGGATGTCGCGGACGCTGTCGGGCCACCCGTCCAGGTCGTCGAGGCCGGCGTCCAGCTGTTCGGCGTAGTCGGTGATCGTGAAGAACCACTGGTCGAGTTCGCGTCGCTCGACCGGCGTCTCACAGCGCCAGCAGACGCCCGCGGCGTGGGCGTGGTCGACGGCGCTGGACTCGGCCTCCGCGTCGTCGGGCCGTTCGACCTGCGCGTCGGCGAGCACCGTCTCGCAGTCCGGGCACCAGTTGACGCGGGCGCCGGTGTACTCGACCAGGTCCTCCTCGTAGAAGCGCTTGAACAGGTACTGGTTCCAGCGGTAGTACTCGGGGTCGCAGGTCGTGATCTCCCGCGACCAGTCGTAGCCGAAGCCCATCGTCTCCAGCTCCTCGCGCATCTGCTCGATACAGGTGCGGGTCCACGACTCCGGGTCCGTGCCGCGCTCGTAGGCGGCGTTCTCGGCCGGGAGGCCGAAGGCGTCCCAGCCCATCGGCTGGAGGACGTCGTCGCCCTGAAGCGCCCGGTAGCGGGCGTAGCCGTCCGTGATGGCGTAGTTTCGCACGTGGCCCATGTGGAGCGTGCCGGAGGTGTAGGGGAACATCCCGAGGACGTACGTGGGGTCAGCTGCGTCGTCGGGGACCTCGTAGGCCCCTTCGGCTTCCCACACGTACTGCCAATACTCCTGCACCCTGGCGTGGTTGTAGCGAGTCATCGACCGTTGCCAGACCTGCGAGGGCCGCCGTAATCAGCGTTCTGGCCGGGCGGGTCCGCCCGCCGAACCCGCGTCCGAGGCGTCGTTCGGCGCCCGCCTCGGTCGTCCTCGTCGAACCGCCGCGCGGTCGAGGCGAGGCGCTCCTCGCGCGGGCGACCGAGCTCGAAGTTCGGCCCGTAGCGGTCGACCATCCGGGCCGCAAGCGCACTGCCGACGACGGCCGCCGACGCGAGGAACAGCCACCCGGGGGACCGACCCGCCCACCGCCGCCTCCGCGTCGAAGTCGTAGTATCGTAGCACGTGAACGCGTTTGCGCGGTCGATCGCCCGACGGCGTGCGATCGTCCGAGCCATGTCTTTCACGTTCTACCGGAGGCGCTCGTGGCGACCAGCCCGAAGCCGAAGTACGCGGCGTAGGCCGCCGCGACCGCGACCACCCACGGCCGCGTCGCACGCCAGCGCCGCCGCGGACGAGGGGACGACCGTCTCGCGTCCGGGCCTCGGGAGTGTCCGGGTAACGGCCGTTCTCTCCCGCGTGTCGCGTCGGCACGTACATCCGTCTCCGGCCCGTCGATTCGACGTGGCACACGACACCGAAGTCCTCGTCGTCGGCGGGGGAGCGACGGGCGCCGGGGTCGCGCGCGACCTCTCGCTGCGCGGACGAGACGTGACGCTCGTCGACCGCGACGGGCTCACCCACGGCGCGACCGCCCGCTCGCACGGCCTGCTTCACAGCGGCGCGCGCTACGCGGAGGCCGACGCCGACGGCGCCGAGGAGTGCATCGCCGAGAACCGCACCCTTCGGGAGATCGCGGCCGCGTGCGTCAGCGATACGGGCGGGATGTTCGTCCGCCTCGCCGGCGACGACCCGGACTACTTCGAGGACAAGCGAGCAGCCTGCGAGGGGATCGGGATCCCGACCGAAGTCGTCGACGGCGACGAGGCGCGAGCGCTCGTGCCCGGTCTCTCCGGGGACGTCGAGCGGGCGATGCGCGTCCCCGACGCGGTGGTCTCGCCCTCTCGCCTCGTCGCCGCGAACGCGCGCGGGGCGACCGAGCGGGGAGCGATCGTCTATCCGGACGCCCCCGTCGAGGGGATCCGGGTCGAGGACGGCGAGGTCGCGGGCGTCGCCGTGAGCGGTGCGGTCGACGACACGATCCGACCGGAGATGGTCGTGAACGCGACGGGGGCGTGGGCGGGCGAACTCGCCGCGATGGCGGGCGCGACCGTCGAGATGCGACCGACGCGAGGGCTGATGGTCTCGGTCGATCACGCCGACCTGGGGGTCGTCCTCAACCGGAGCCGCGAACCGGACGACGGGGACATCGCGGTCCCCCACGAGCGCGAGGCGGTGCTCGGCACGACGAGCGTTGCCGTCGACGACCCGGACGACTACGAGCGCGCGGACTGGGAGCGCGATCGCGTCCGCGAGGAGTGCGCCGCGATGTACCCCGCGGTCGCCGATGCCCCGCGGGTCCGCGAGTGGTGGGGCGTGCGACCGCTGTACGAACCGGACGAGTCCGCCCGCGGCGGTCGTGGGATCTCGCGGGGGTTCTTCCTGCTGGACCACGCCGACGAGGGGGTCGGGAACCTCCTCTCGGTCGTCGGCGGGAAGCTGACGACCTACCGGCTGATGGCCGAGGCGACCGCCGACGCCGTCTGCGACCGCCTCGGTGTCGACGAACCCTGTCGGACGACCGAGGTACCGTTGCCCGGCGCGTCCGACCCCGAAACCCTCGACGAGTTCGTGGCCGACCTCGGCGGGCCCGGCCCGTCGGACAGCGACGTGGTGACGAAGTGACGTATCCGGGGGGTGTTCGCGGAGGGGACCTGAACCGCCGACCGCTCGCTCGCCGAGGGCCGCTCGGGACGGGACCGCAGTAGGCGAGCTTTTTACTTGTGGAACCTAAAGGAGGGTATATCGGGAATGTCACGGAACC
>JBDGSU010000168.1:0-46812 GCA_042217395.1 Halosimplex sp. | reverse complement strand
CAGTCAGAGAGTGGCTGTAAGTGGGACAAATCGACTCTGCAACAGAGCAACGAGAGAGCAGGTAGTCGCGTTCGGGAGGCCGATAGACGGTACTCTCGTCTCCCGGCGGTCGCTCTCCGCGTCCCCGTCGGTGACCGTCGACCGCCGCGAGCGACCTGCACGGTCGACTCCGCGAGTGACGGCCGTGAATCGAGCCGTGGCCGCTCGTCATCGCAAGCGTTCTCGGTACGCGACCCCAACGGTAACGCGTGAAGCGACCCGATCACGTCGGCGCGAACCAGTTCGAACGGGGGAGCGAGGGGAGCGCTCGTGTTTGACGGGTTCGTCCACGCCGTGCTCGAATTCGTCAGGCAGTACGGATACGCCGCCGTGTTCGTGTACATGATACTCGAGACGGCGTTCATTCTCCACTTCGTGCCGAGCGAAGTCGTGGTGCCGTTCGCGGCGAGTCAACTCGTCCACGACCCGGTCTCGTTCGTCCTGTTCGTCGCCGACACCACCGCCGGAGCGACCGTCGGAAGTTACGTCGCCTACGAGGCGTTCGGTCGCTACGGGGAGCGGGCCCTCGAACGCTACGGATACGTCGTCCACGTCTCCGAATCGAGCCTCGAACGAGGGCAGGCCGTCTTCAGACGGTACGGCGAGTCGTCGGTGTTCTGGGCGCGGATGGTGCCGTTTCTCCGCGCGCTCATCTCTATCCCCGCGGGACTCGCCGAGATGGAACTGCGACGGTTCGTGCTCTACTCGACGGCGGGGGCCGCCCTGTTCAACACCGGGCTGACCTACCTCGTGTACACGGGCGCCGGGACGACGTCCCCGTTCGAACTCGTGCTCGAGGAGGTCCGAACGGTCCTCCGGCCCGAGTTCGGGTACGTGCAACGCCACACCGCGTTCGTCCTCGTCCTGCTGGGGCTGCTCTCGCTGCTCGCGGTCGGGACGTGGATGGCGCGCGGCTGGATCCGAGCCAATCCCGAGACCGCGAAGCTCGTCGCGCTTCACGCCGTTCGACTCGCCGGTCTGTGCGTCGGGGTCGTCTTCCTCGTCGGGGCGCTCTCCTCACCGGAGTACGCCTTTCGAGTCGTCACCGACCTGTGGAACGATCCCCTGTTCTGGGTCCGCCTCGGCTTCTCCGAACGGGTCGCCCTCGCTCTGACCGGGGTGCTCGTCGCCTTCGGCGGGCTGGTCGCCTACGAACTCGGGAAACTCGTCGAGGTGACGCGCGTCTACGCCGTCCTGAAAGATTCGCTGCGGAGTCTCCGGGACTGATACGGGGTAGTGCGAGAGATTCGGGGCTCGACCGCACGACCGCTTGCGCTCGACCCGGTACACGCGTGCTTCGAAACCGTATCACGCGGTCCGGACCGTCGAGGTCCCGGAGGCTCGGAGGGACAGCGGGACGGGACGGGTTCGACGCGTCAAACCGGCAACAAACGACTTCTCCCGCGGTCGAGAACTGGGAGCGATGTCGTTCAACACGGAGTTCCGGTCGGGGGCGAGGGCGATTGCGCCGCTGCTCCCGCCGGCGGCGACGGTGTCGCTGGCCGTCGGCGTCGCGGCACCGGCGGCCGGGTTGACGCCGGCGCAGACGCTCGGGATGTCGGTCACCGTCTACTTCCCGTCGGTGATGTTGACGGCGCTCGGACTGCTCGCCTCTCGGGCCCCCGATGCCGTCGTCGTCCTCACGTCGCTCGTCGTCGGCCTCCGCGTGGTGATCCTCAGCCTCTCGATCGCGCCGTACTTCGACCGCTTCCCGACGCGGTGGAAGTGGCTGCTCGCGTACTTCCTCTGGACGCCCGTCTACGCGCTCACCGTCGAGCGGTTCGCCCCGGACCCGGAGGCGGACGCGCGCGGGTTCTACCTCGGGATGGCAGCGCCGCTGTGGGTAACCGTCCAGGTGGCGGTCGTCGCCGGCGTGTTCTTCAGCGCGCGCGTCCCGGCGGGGCTGGAACTGGAGTTCATCGTCCCGCTGGCGTTCGTCGCGCTCCTGCGGAACTTCGTGACGACGCGCGCGGCGAAGACGGCCGCCCTCGCCGGCGGCGCGCTGGCGATCGCCGGAGCGGCCGTCCCCTACGGTCTCGGCGTGGTCGTCGCCACGGTCGGCGGTACCGTCGCCGGGAGCGCGGTCAGCAGGTGGGAGGGAGGGCGAACGCGGTGACGCAGCCGGTCACCGGGTCGCGGTCGGTCTGGCCGCTGATCGCCGTCCTCGGCGTCGCGACGTTCGCGCTCCGGCTCTCGTTCATCCAGTTCTCCGGGGTCGTCGACGAGTTCCCGCCCGCCGCGCGGCGAGCGCTGACGTTCGTCCCCGCGGCGATCCTCGCGGCGCTCGTCGCGCCCGAACTGGTCGCCGTCGACGGGTCGCTCGTTGGGGCGGTCCTGAATCCGCGGGCGATCGCCGGCGCGGTCGGAGCCGTCGTCGCGTGGCGGACCGACGACATGATGGCGACCATCGCGGTCGGGATGGCCGCGCTCTGGGTCGCTCGCTTCCTCGCCGGGTGAGTCGGGGTCGAGGGACTGTTCTTAAGTCGGGGAACGTGCAACGTCGGGCAATGAGCGAGGACTCGTCCGAGTTGCGCCAGAGTCGCCTGTTCGCGACCGACGACGGCGAGTTCGACGCGGACCGGGCGCGCGAGGAGGCGCTGCCCGTCGAGGACGGCGAGGTGGTCGACACGGGCGAGCTGGCCGACCACCAGACCTACGTCGAGGGCCGCGGCGTCTACGACGAGCGCAACGAAGTGAACGACCTCACCGGCCGCGAGTGGAAGTTCGCGACCAAATCCGTCATCCCCGAGCAGTATCCGCCGGACCTCCAGCACGACCTGCGAAGCGAGCACGGCGGACAGAAACCGCCGCGGCTGTGCATGGAGCTGATCGAGCGGTTCAGCCGGGCGGGCGATCTGGTCCTCGACCCGTTCGCCGGGGTCGGCGGGACGCTGCTGGGCGCCAGCCTCGCCGAATACGAGAGCACCGGGCTCCGCGAGGCCGTCGGCTTCGAGCGGACCGAGCGGTGGGTCGAGGTCTACGGGGACGTCCTCGAGGCCGAGAACGCGGAGCGCCGCGCTCGCGGCGAGGGCGAACTCGCCGCCCAGGACGCGCGTCACGGCGACTGCGCGGACCTGGTCGCCGACCTCGCTGACGACGCGGTCGACCTCCTGTTGACCGACGTGCCCTACTGGTCGATGGACAGGGTCGAACAGACCCGCAACGAGGCCGAGACCCGGGAGAGCAAACTCGGCGAGTTCGACGAAGGGGGCGAGATCCGGAGCAAAGCCGAGTGGCTCGACGCCATGGGCGCGCGGTTCTCGCAGTTTCGCCGCGTGCTGAAGCCGGGGGGCTACGTGGCCGTCTTCATCGGCGACATGTACCGCGAGCAGTCGTACAACATGCTCTCGGCCGAACTGGCCGACCGGCTCGTCGACGCCGGCTACACGCTGAAGGCCGACCTGGTCTGGTACGACCCGTCGAAGGATCTCCACGTCTACGGCTACCCGTTCTCGTTCGTCCCGTCGATGGTTCACCAGGACATCCTGGTCTTCCGCAACGAGTAGCGTCGAAACCGGCTGTCGACGCGGTCTCGCGGGCCGACGCCGACCTGGGCATTCTTGAGGGGGCCCGTCGTATCAGTACGTATGAACACGATCCAGCGATTCTCGCTCGCCGGGGCGTTGGCCGTCGCGGCGGGGGTTCTGAGCGTACTCGCCGCGCCGTCGCTCCCGGACCAGATCGTCACCCACTGGAACGCCGCGGGCGAACCCGACGGAACCATGGCGAAGCCACTCGCGCTCGCGCTGATCCCGGTCCTGACCGCCGCACTCGTGGCGCTGTTCGCCCTCATCCCGCGGATCGACCCGCTCGGCGAGAACGTCGCCGAGTTCCGCGCCTACTACGACTGGTTCGTCGTCGTCTTCGCGGCGTTCATGGCCGTCCTCCACGGCGGGATCGTCGCGTTCAACCTCGGCTACGAGTTCGACTTCACGCTGCTCGTGCTCGTCGCGGTGGCGCTGCTGTTCTACTACGTCGGCGTCCTGCTGAGCCACGCCGAGCGAAACTGGTTCGTCGGCGTCCGCACGCCGTGGACGCTCAGCAGCGAGCGCGTCTGGGAGCGCACCCACGCCCTCGCGGGGCGGTTGTTCAAGCTCACCGCGCTCGTCGCGCTCGTCGGCCTCGCGTTCGGCGACTACGCGGTCTACTTCCTGGTCGTTCCCGCGCTGGCGACCGCGGCCGTCACGGTCGTCTACTCCTACGTCCTCTACCGGCGGCTCGACGGGACCGAGCGACCGACCGATTCGAGCGTCTGATCGGACCCACGCGGAAGGACTTTCTCTCTCGGCGGCATCGTCAGCGCATGGACGAATCGATCGCCGTCGAGCGGCGCTCGCCCGAGGAGGCCTTCGAATCGCTGGCGAGCGACCTCCGCGTCGCGATACTCCGGGCGCTCGGCGAGGCCGACGGCCCGCTCGCCTTCTCCGAGCTGCGGGCCGCCGTCGACGAGCGCGACTCGGGGAAGTTCAACTACCACCTCGGGAAGCTCGTCGGCCACTTCGTCACCAAGGGCGACGAGGGGTACGACCTCTCGGTCGCCGGACTGGCGGTCTACGGCGCGATCCAGTCGGGGGCGTACACCGCGGACGCCCGCGTCGAACCCTTCGAGTTCGACGGCCCCTGCCAGAGCTGTGGCAACCCGACGCTGATCGCAGCGTACACGGACGAGCACGCCATCCTCTCCTGTCCGGCCTGCGAGCGGTGGCGCAACGAGTTCTCCTTCCCGCCGGCGAACCTCGACCAGTACGACCGCGAGGAACTGCCCGCCGCGTTCGACCGCTGGATGCGGGCGACCGTGACGAAGGTGCTCGCGGGCTTCTGCGCGAACTGCGGCGGCCGCGTCGCCGGGCACCTGGAGCGGACGGCCGACGGAGAGCCCGTCCCGGTCCGCGCCGAGTTCGGGTGCGGCCGCTGCGGTGACCGACTCTCCTGCGGGCCTCCCGCTGATGCACCACCCGCGAGTGATCGCGGCGCTCACCGACCGGGGCGTCGACGTCTCCGAGACGCCCTCGTGGCGCTACTTCGGCCCGGACGCGGACCGGTCCGTGGACGTCGAGACCGACGATCCGCTGTCGGTTCGCGTCGTCGTCGCGACCGGAGACGAGACCGTCAGCGCCGTCGTGGGCCCCGACGCGACCGTCGAGTCGGTGACGGTCGCGGGGTGATACGGACTCGGAACGCGTGTCGGTCGCGAGCCGAAGGTCCTTATGTCCGCCGCAAGAACGCGACACGTATGGCGGAGTACGAACTCGACGACGTCGACCGCGAGATCCTCGCCGCGTTGCAGGAGGACGCGCGCAACCTCTCTTCGGGGGAGATCGCGGACCGGACCGACGCCTCGTCGAGCACGGTCCGCAAGCGCATCCAGCGCCTCGAATCCGAGGGAGTGATCAAGGGGTACAGCGCCGACGTCGACTACCAGAAATCGGGCTATCCGCTCCGGATGCTGCTGTTCTGTACCGCGCCGATCCCCGAACGCGGCGACCTGATCGGCGACATCCTCGACATCTCCGGCGTCATCTCCGTCCAGGAACTGGTCACGGGCGAACAGAACCTCCTCGTGACGGCCGTCGGCGAGTCCGACGACGACATCACGCCGGTCGCGCAGGAACTCCTGGACATGGGGCTGACCGTCGCCGACGAGGTCCTCGTCCGCAGCCACGAGACGACCCCCTTCGACGACTTCACCTCCCGGTGACCGGACCGCCGGAGTAGCCGGACCGAGCCCGCTCCGCCCACGGGTCGGGTTTCCCCGACCGCTCGTCCGACGGACAGTGGCCGCTCCGTCGCTCGAGCGGAGACCGGCGAGCCCGTCCGTCTCGAACGCGAGCGCGATCCCGCCCGTGAATACCATAACGTTCTTTCATACGAGATTATTCGAACGTATCGTTCACATCGAAGGATATAATAACCGTATCGTTCTACAACGGTGTACCGACGACCAGTTCGTGTGAGCCCCACCGCAGCGGAGGAGGGTCGGGCGGGGAAGCGGGCTGGCGGGAGATCCGACGATGACCGGCCACACGAGTTCAGACGGTGCCGCACAGCACTCAGAGACAGCGAGCCCGGCGTCCTCGGTCGTGCCGCGAGCCGCGACGGTCGCGGTCTGGGCTCTCTTCGTTCTCAGCACGGCTGTGCTCGCGCTACGGGTCGCGAACGGATCGGGCTGGGCGGTGGCGGACGTGTTCGTCGTCGACGGGCTGACCGCGGTCATGTGGGTCGTGGTCACCTTCTTCAGCGGCATCGTCCACAGCTACGCCCGCCGGTACATGGCGGGTGACGCCCGTCTCGACGCGTTCTTCGTCCGGATCTTCGCGTTCACGCTCCTCGTCATGACGATGACCGGGGCCGACCACGTCGCGCTGTTCGCCGGGGCGTGGCTGGCGATGGGCCTCGTCATGGCGTCGCTGGTGGGACACGTCCGGGGGTGGCCCCAGGCCCGGGCGGCCGCCGGCAGCGCACGCCGACACTTCCTCGCCAGCAGCGGGTTGCTCGCCGCCGGACTGGCGCTCCTCGTCTGGGCGACGGGCGAGACGTCCATCACGGGTATCCTCGGGACCGTCGGGAGCGTCCCGCAGACGGTCGCGCTCGTCGCCGTCGGCTGTCTCGTCCTCGCGGCGGCGGTCCAGTCGGCGCTGGTCCCGTTTCACACCTGGCTGCTGTCGTCGATGACCGCGCCCACGCCCGCGTCGGCGCTGATGCACGCGGGATTCGTCAACGCGGGCGGCATCCTGCTGACGCGGTTCGCGCCGCTGGTCACCGACGAGCCCGCCGTCATGTCCGCCGTCGTCGTCCTCGGCGCGCTGAGCGCGCTGCTCGGACAGGCGCTCTTGCTCGTCCAGACGGACGTCAAGCGCGAGCTCGGCGCCTCGACCGTCGCCCAGATGGGCTTCATGATCCTCCAGTGCGGCCTGGGCTTTTTCGCCGCGGCCATCGCGCATCTCGTCCTGCACGGGTTCTACAAGGCGTACCTGTTCCTGTCGACCGGCGAGGCCGTCGAGCAGACGACGCCCGAGCCCGCGACTGACGGCGCGCTCTCCCTCCCGAACGTCGCCGTCGGCCTGCTAACGGCGCTCGCCGGGGGCGCACTGTTCGCCGCCCTCACCGGCGAGGGGACCGAACCGAACAGCGGGCTCCTGCTGGCGCTCGTGGTCGTCCTGACGACCATGCACGCGACGCGGGACGTCCTCCGTCGGTCGACCCTCTCGCCGGTGGCCAGGCTCCTCAGCGTCCCCGTCGTGGTCCTGACGGCCATCGGCGGCTACGGGGTGCTGTTCAACGCCGTCTCGACCGTGATCGCGGACGCGCCGACGACCGAGGCGCCGACCGAACTGACGGTCGTCCACGTCGGCGTCGCCGCGCTGTTCGTCCTGTCGTACCTGGCGACGGAACTCGACTGGCACCGCTCCAGCGGACGCCTCTACGTCGCGCTGTTGAACCTCTCGCGGCCGAATCCCGCCACCGTACTCACCGAGAAGGAGGACTACGATGACGCTTGACCCCGAAACCGTCGAGGACAGCATCGAACGCGCGGCCGAGACCGTCGGGTCGGCCTGGCCGCTGCACTCGTTCGTCACGGCCAACCCCCTCGCGGGGTTGGAGGACCGGCCGTTCCATCGGGCCGTCGCGGAGGCCGAACGGCTGTTCGGCGGTCGGGGCTACCCCCGTCCCTCGGTCTTCCGTCGCGCCTGGGAGGGCGGCCGGATCGACCCGGACGTGCTGCGCGAGGAGCTGGAGGCCCACGGCGTCTCCGGGACCCCCGAGGCCCTCCTCGACGAGATGGCGACCGACGGATCGGGGTCCGAACGCGAGTCCGAGACGGCGACGGAGACGGTCGACCGCGTGCTCTCGAAGTGGCTCGCCGCGTTCCTCGACCAGGGACAGGCCGAGTGGTCGATGCCCGGCCGCGAGCGGGGGTTCTACGCCGCCTGGCGCGACCTCGCCCCCTACGACGAGGAGGTGCCCGGCTGTGAGGAGCCGTCCGACCTCCCCGAGAGCCCGACGGCCGCGCTCGAGGCGGTCCTCTCCGAGTTCCCGCAGGGCCGCTGGGAGCCCATATTCGAACACCACCTCGCCGCGCTCCCGGGGTGGACCGGCTTCGTCAAACAGCGGGTCGAGAGCCGGGGGTTGTGGCAGTCGACGTACCCGATCTCGCTGCTCGAGTACCTCGCGGTGCGCCTGACGCTGGTCGACCTCTACGACGCCCCCGTCGAACCCGACGACCCCGCCGAGCCCGTGAGCGACGGGTCGGTGCCCCTCCCGGAGATCTGGCTGACCGCCTGGGAGAAGAGCTACCGCGTGCGCCTGCTCGAGGACGTCGACCGGTCGGTCGCGGAGTCGACCGCGGGCGACGAGCGGCCGGCCGCCCAGCTGGTCTTCTGTATCGACACCCGTTCGGAGATCATCCGTCGCCACGTCGAGAGCGCCGGCCCGTACGAGACCCACGGGTACGCGGGCTTTTTCGGCGTCCCGATGCGCTACGAGGCCTACGATTCCGACGTCGAGGTCGACGCCTGTCCCCCGATCGTCGACCCGCAACACCGCGTCACCGACCGCCCGCGAGAGGACCGCGCCGACGAGCGCGCGGCCCGCGAGCGCTGGACCGGTCTCGCGACCGCGGCCCGCAAGCACCTCAAGTCGCTCAAGACCAACGCGGCCGCCGCCTTCACGTTCGTCGAGGGCGGCGGCAGCGCCTACGGCGCGGCGCTGGCCGCCCGCACGCTGCTCCCCTCGGCCGTCGCCGACCTCTCCGACGCCGTCGCCGACCGGGTCCCCGCTCGCCACGAGGTCTGCGAACCGACCGTCGACCGCCGCGGCGACGCGTCCGGCGACGACGCGCTCCCCCACGGGATGACCCTGGCGGAGAAGGTCGAGTACGCCGCGACCGCGTTCGAACTGATGGGCTGGGAGGAGTTCGCGCGGCTGGTCGTGTTCACCGGCCACGCCAGCGAGACGGCGAACAACCCGTTCGGTTCGAGCCTCGACTGCGGCGCCTGCGCCGGCAACCCCGGCGGCCCGAACGCCCGCGTGCTCGCCGCCATCTGCAACGACGAGTCCGTCAGGGCCGAGCTCCGCGAGCGCGGGTTCGACGTCCCCGCGGACACCGTCTTCCTCGCCGGCGAGCACAACACGACCACCGACGAGATAACGCTGTTCGACGGGGACGTCCCCGAGACCCACCGCGCGGACCTCGAGCGCTTGCGCGAGGACCTCGAAGACGCGCGCGCCGGCGCCGCGGCCGAACGCGCCGAGTCGCTCCCGGGGAGCGACCCCGAAAACGGCGTCCGCGAGACGAAACGCCGGACGGCCGACTGGGCGGAGACCCGGCCCGAGTGGGGGCTCGCGGGCAACGCCTCGTTCGTCATCGGCCCGCGCGAACTGACCGAGGGACGGGACCTCGACGGGCGGGCGTTCCTCCACTCCTACGACTGGACGACCGACCCCGACGGCGACGCGCTGGCGGCCATCGTGTCGGGCCCGCTCGTGGTCACGCAGTGGATCAACAACCAGTACTACTTCGCGACGGTGGACAACGCGGTCTACGGGAGCGGGTCGAAGGTCACGCAGAACCCGCGCGGCAATATCGGCGTCGTGCAGGGCAACGGCGGCGACCTGATGACCGGGCTCCCGCTCCAGTCGCTCTACGCCGACAGCGACCGCCCGTACCATCAGCCGCTGCGGCTCACGGCCGTGATCCACGCCCCGGTCGACCGCGTCGCCGAGGTCATCCGCAGCAACGAGGCCGTCGCGACGCTGCTGGACAACGGCTGGATATCGCTGACTGTCGTCGACCCGGAACAGGACGATGCCGCCGTCCACTACCGGGGCGACCTCGAGTGGGAACCCGGGCAGGCGGAGGCCGTCGTCCACTGACCGGCTGGAACCGCCCGGCTATCGCCCGCCCCGCGGCGAGCGTGTGGTCCCTCTCGACCCCGCTTCATACGGATTCGGAGCAAGACAGTCCGGGATCGACCGCACGACTGCGTGCGGTCGGC
The DNA here is from genome assembly GCA_042217395.1 of Halosimplex sp. Lineage (GTDB taxonomy): Archaea > Halobacteriota > Halobacteria > Halobacteriales > Haloarculaceae > Halosimplex. The sequence goes on along the minus strand of JBDGSU010000168.1, from coordinate 36,778 downwards.
CCGGTAAACGCTTGCTTCGAATCCGTATCAGTACTCCCAGAGACGGTCGATCCGGTCTCCGATCGCGGGGTAGTCGTCGCGGAGCGCGTCGACGCGCCGCTCGCCGTCGACGTTGACCACGTGGATCTCGCCGCGGCGACCGCCGTAGACGTCCTGGAAGTCGTAGACGGCGCCGACCACGTCGACCGACTCGGGGACCCGGTCGCTCTCCGCGAGCGACGACACCTGCTGGTCGACGTTGTACTCGACGAGGCGGTTGACCGCGGCGGCGGAGTCGAGCCCGTCGGGCAGCGTCGCGACGCCGTCTCGGAGGTGCGGTGCCAACAGGCTCAGACTGTGTTCGATCCCGGCGGGTTCGGAGCCCTCGTCGACCAGCGCCCGGTAGGCGCCCGTGACGGCCCCGCAGCCGGTGTGTCCGACGACGACGGCGGTCTCGGTGCCCGTGTGGTCGATCGGGTAGAGCACGTCGTCGGAGACCTCCTCGCCGGTCTCCCCGCGCTGGACGACCCGGTTGCCGATGTTGCCGACGGTGAACAGGTGACCGGGCTGCTCGTTGCCCCACATCTGGTCCTGGAGGACGCGCGAGTCCGAGCAGCAGACGGTGACGGCGACGGGGCGCTGGGCGTCCTGCACGTCGTCGAATCGGTCGGCGAACTGTTCGGCGTGGCGGGCGTTCCCCGCCAGCAGGTCGACGACGATCCGGTTCATACGCGGATCGACTCGCGCGACACACATAGTTCTTCGACGCGCCGTCACTCGGCCTCCCCGACGCGGCTCCCGGCGCGGCGGTCCGTCCGCGCCGGTCAGTCGCCGCGGTGCTCGTCGAACCACTCGACGGCGAAGTCGACGAGCGCCGGCTGGTCGACGAGCGCGCTCTCGGCGGCGCCGACCGTCCCGCGCTCGACGGCGTCCGCGTGTTCGGCCTCGAAGTCGGCGCCCACGTCGGCAAAGTCCGAGCTGTCGGTGACGACGTCCTCGTACTCGACGCGGACGGCCTCGCCGTCTTCGATCACGGGCGCGTCGTTGCGGACGACCTCTTTCGGGAACGTCGCCCGGTACTCGGCGAGGTGGATCGACGTGTTCGTGTCGTGGCCGGTCCCGAGCAGCAGGACGTCGCCGTCGCGATCGTAGACGTCCGCCAGCGGCGATCCGTCGCCGAGCCCGTAGTCGTAGCGGTGGTCGGCCACGACGTCTTCGGCGTCCGCGCCCCACGCCGCGAACGAGAACGTGGGGTGGCGGCTCCTGACGGCGTCGGGATATCCCCGGAAACACTCGGGGACCGCGCCGACCGCCCGCGACGGGGTGCTCTCGGGTCGGTACGGCGGTCGCTCCTCGCGGACGGTGTCGACCCACTCCTCGGGCACCGGCGGGTTCGACCAGACCGCGGGGTCGGTGTACTGGCCGGTGTGGGTCGGGACGACGAGCGTCCCCGATTCGGTGACCGCGCGCCGCAGCGCGTCGACGACCGCCTGCGCGTCGCCGCAGACCCAGCCGAGCGCGCTGAGCGACGAGTGGACCAGCAGCGTGTCGCCGGCCTCGACGCCGAGGTCCCGGAGGTCGTCGACCATCGACGACACCGTCACGGGTTCGTCGACCCTGGCGACCGCGTCGTGTTCTCCCATGGGCCGCGTTCGGCGAGGACGGGTTTGAGTGTTCCGCGTGCCGGTCGGGTCCGGCGCGGGGCGTCCGCCCTGTTCACCCGGTCGCCGACACGGTGACGGTCGCGTTCGACCCGGACGCGGTTGCGTTCGAGACGAGGTTTCCACCGCGGACGGTTACGTTCGGCACCTCCCCACCCGACGACGGAGTCACCGCCGGGGTCGCGGACGCAGTCGGGGTCGCCGCCGGGGTGGGCGATTCGGCCGGACTCCCCGTCACCGTCGCGGCGGCAGTGTCGAGCGCCGTCCCGGTGGCGGCGTCGGTCGCGGTCGGTCTGTCGGTCTGTGCGTCGGTCTCGGTCGGCGACGCGGTGGTGCCGCTCCCGAGCAGACCGCCACAGCCCGCCAGCAGGAGGAGGGCGACGACGCCGAGGATAGCGACTGTCCGTCTCATCGGTTGGGGACCGCTGGAGGGCGGTTCGCTCCAGGCGTCGCCCGAACGGAACGTACTCGTTTCGGATCGACTACCGATCACTCGATCGGGAACGTCTACCCGATCGGTTCGCGTCGGAGAATTCGAAAGCGTTTCCACGTTCGGTGGCACCCGACGGTGCGATCGTCCGGTGTGTGTCGTTCAACTGCTGCGATAGTTCGCGGCGATGTCGTCGAGCGCCTCGTGGTGGGTGGTCGTGTGGGGCGCTGTCAGCGGCGAGACGCTCACCTTCCCGTCGACGACGGCCCGCCGGTCGCTCCCTTCGGGGTCGGGGATGTCGCCGTCGGCCATCCGCTCCCAGATGCGGTCCTGCAACCGGATCTCGCCGTCGCCGTCGTGGGAGGCCGTCATCTGGTACACCGCCGACGGGAAGGTCACCGCCATCTCCGCGGGCCCCCACCCCGCGACGGGCGCGTTGACGTTGAGGTAGTCGGCGCCCTCGAAGACGCCCGTGCCGGGCGCCCGTTCGACGAGATACTCGGTCGCGCGGGCGGCCTCCGCGTAGCTGTCGGGGTCGACCTGGACGCCCTCGTAGGCCGCGTCGTCTCTGACCGGGATATACATCGAGACGGCGATGGCCGGGACGTCGAAGAAGGTCGCCTCGACGGCCGCCGAGACGGTGCCCGAGCGACCGAGCACGTACGCGCCGAGGTTGGCGCCCTGGTTGCAGCCGGCGACGACGACGTCGGTCTCCGTCGCGAGCGACCCCAGCCCGGCGACCGTGCAGTCGGCGGGCGTCCCCTCGATGGCGTATCCGAGGTCGTGCTCGCGGACGGTCACGTCGTGCGAGAGCGAGCGCCCGACCGCGCTCTGGTCGTCGGCGGGCGCGACGACGGTCACGTCTCCCACGTCCGTCAACACGTCGTAGAGCGCGCGAAGCCCCGCGCTCTCGATCCCGTCGTCGTTCGTCAGCAGGATCGACGGCTCGTCCATACGGCCAGTGGGGAGCGGCGTCGCAAAAGCCCACCGCTCGGCGCGACCGGACGGTCGCCGTCCGGCTGTCTCAGTCCGACTGTCTCCGTTCGGCTGTCTCCGCCCGGCCGTGCCCGTCCGGTTCAGGCGGGGATCCGGTCGACGACCGTCTCGCCGTCGACCACGAGGTTGTACGCGCCCTCGTCGTCGTTCCAGAGCACGAGGACGTTCTCGAACGCCAGCACGTCGCCGTAGTCGGCCGTCCGGAGGTCGGCGTTCAGCGCCGACTCCCTGGTCAGGACCGCGAAGTGGTCGGCCCGCTGGCTGCCGTCGCTCACCCTGTAGAGCGCGTTCTCGCCCTCCGAGAGGTCGTGGCCGAGTTTCGCCGCGTAGCAGTCGACCCGGTCGGTGACGTGGTCCTCGCTGTCGGCCAGTCTCGCGACTCGCGACCCGTCCGGCGCGAACTCGACGCGCCTGCGACCGTCGCGGCGCAGGAACGTGTAGGCATACTGCACGTCGACGTTGACGAACTCCCCCGGCCGGCGCTCGCTCCCGTCGCCGTCCGATTCGCCTCCGCCGGATCCGCCCTCCTCGGCCGCCCCCGCGTCGCGAGCCGACTCGCCCTCGTCGAGTCGCCGCTGGAACGCGGGCGTCTCGATGTCGGGTTTCGCGTCGAACGACCAGCAGTCGTCGGTGGGCGCCTCGCCGGGCCAGAGTCGGACGTCCGGGGCGTATATCGTCAGCGGACCGCGGTCCGCGACCGCCCGCTCGACCTCGCGCAGTCCGAGCGCGGTGTTGCGGTCCGCCGGCGCCAGCCCGGCGAGCGTGCCGTCTTCGGCCAGCGCGTCGGCGTACCGGCGGACGACGGACTCCGGGTCCTCGAGTTCGCTCAGCACGTTCGAGAAGCAGATCAGGTCGAACCCGTCGGCCGCGCCGGCCCCGTTCCCGCTCGCGACCGCCGCGGGATCGAACGCTTCGGCGGTCTCCCGGTGGACCGACCAGTGGAAGTTCCGGCCGGTCTCGGCGAGCATCGTCTCCAGCACGTCCGCGGCCTCGCTGGGCTCGACGGCGTGGTAGTCGACGAGCGCGTCCGCCGGGAGCAGGTCGGCCAGCCCGAGCGCCGGGCCGCCGACGCCCGCGCCCACGTCGAGGACGCGCAGTCGCCGCGGGAGCAGTCGGTCGCTCGCGAGGTCGGCGAGGACGTACTGTGTCACCGCGTAGTAGTCCGGCATGTGGTAGAGCGCGTAGGCCAGCGCCGTCTCGGCGTCGTAGGAGACCTCGCGCCCGTGGAGGTAATCCGCTTTTACCGCCCGGATACGCTCGCGCAGGCGGTCGCCCGACTCCCCGTCGGGCCAGCCGGCGCCGTAGCGCTCGACGAGCAGGTCCTCCAGCGCTCGGCCGTACTCTGCGGGGAACGCGTCGACGCCGTGGAAGGCGAGCGAGAGCGGCCCCTCGTCGACCGGTTCGAACGTCCCGTCCTCGCGCTCGACGAGCCCGAGGTCGACGGCCGATTCGCGGAGCACCTGCCCGACCGCGGCCGGGTGGGGCTGGCCGTCGACGTACTCGTATATCTCCTCGGGGTCGATCGGTCTGACCTCGCGCAGGTACTTCGCGCTCGAGCGAACCTGTTCGCGCTGCTCGTCGTTCATCGGTCGTCCCCGCTCGCTCGCTCCGTCTCGCCGGCCGCCGCGTAGATCTCGCCGAACGATTCGCGGTCGGCGTCGGCGATCCGTCGCGCTGCGTCGGCGACGCTCTCGGCGCCGTCGAAGCTGTCCTGGATGTCGGCGTAGACGCCGGGGTCGTTGCCGGTCACCGTCTCGAGGACGTCGAACAGCGCGGCCGAGACGGGCGTGTGAAACTCGTCGGCCACCGGCTCGGACGCGAGGCCGAACGCGAGGACCGCGGCGTGAGCGCGGGCCTGTACGGTCTCCATCGCCCGGTCGTGCTCACGCGCGGTGGTCTCGAAGGTGTCGTTGCCCGCTTCGGCCAGCGCCGCCCTGATCCCGTCGGTGACCGGGCCGGGCGCGTCGGCGACGACGGCGACGTTCCCGGGCGCGTTCGCGGCGGCGAACAGGGGATGGAAGCTCACCCGTTCCAGGTCCGGCGCCGCGTCGGCCATCGCCTCGACCGCGCGGACCATCACGCCTGTCACGTCCACGAGCGCCCTGTCGGCGCGGTCGGCGTACGCCTCCACCGCGGACTCGACGGCGGGGATCGGAACGGCGAGGACGACCGCGTCGAACGTCTCGTCGGTGTCGGTCGGGACGGCGCGGGCCTCGCGGACGGCGGCGTCGGGCGCGGAGCCGGTGCGTTCGCCGCCCGGGTCGAACGCGTCGGCGGCCTCGCGAGCGACGCTCGGGTCGGCGTCGACGAAGGCGACCGCCGGCGGGTCGGGGCTCCCGTCGGCGATCGCGCGGGCGAACCAGCGACCCATCTCGCCGGCGCCGACCACGAGCAGGTTCATGCGCCGGGCTACTGTGTCCCGTTTCAAAAGCGGTTCGGTCACCCGCTTCCCCCGACCCCGCGGTGTGTGATCCGGTATCGTTCTGAAAACGCTTATCAGGCGCCCCCGAGTTGTCCGTTCCATGAGACGCGTCCGCTTTCGCGATTCGGCCGGCAACGTGCGCGGCGGTCGGTGGACGACCAGGGACGGGGAGGACGTCGTGACCGCCGCCGCGGGGCCGTACGGGCGCATCGCGTTCGGCGACGAGACCTTCGATCCCGACGAGGTCGACATCCTCGCGCCCTGCGAACCGACGAAGATCGTCTGCGTCGGCCGCAACTACGCCGACCACGCCGCCGAGCGCGACGAGGAGGTCCCGGACCGCCCCTTGCTGTTCATCAAGACGCCCAACACCGTCGCGACCCACAACAGCACCGTCACCGTCCCCGCGGGCAAGGAGCGCGTCGAGTACGAGGCCGAACTCGGCGTCGTCATCGGCGAGCAGTGTCGCCACGTCGACGCCGAAAACGCCGAGGACGTCATCGCCGGCTACACCCCGTTCAACGACCTCTCCAACCGCGACGACCAGGCCGTCGAACAGAACTGGGTCCGCGGGAAGGCCTTCGACGGTGCCGGCCCCATCGGTCCGGTCATCGCGACCCCCGAACACCTCTCCGAGGACGCCACCATCGAGTCGCGCGTCAACGGCGAGACGAGACAGTCCGCGACCATCGACCGGATGATCTTCTCGGTCCCCGAACTGATCGAGGAGATCACCACCTACATGACCCTCGAACCCGGCGACGTCATCGCCACCGGGACGCCGGAGGGCGTCGGCCCGCTCTCGGACGGCGACGAGGTGGAGATAGAGATCGACGACGTCGGCACGCTCCGTCACTCGGTGCGGTTCCCGGACGGCGAGTGAGGGGGCGACCGGACGTCACAGAACGACCGTCTCTATCTCGTCGATATCCGCGAAGTCCGGGTCCCCGCTGTAGAGCGTGTGGCAATCGTCGTGGACGACCGCCGTCGCGAGGTGTATCGCGTCGGCGTACGACAACTCCCGCTCGCCGGGTTCGTAGTACTCCAAGCGGAGTTGCGCCGCGTACTCCGCGATGTCGTCGACGAGTGGCATGCTCTCTACGTGTTCGTAGTCGCGGATCGCCCGGATCGCTCGCTCGGCCGTCCCGTCGTCTTCGACCCGCCGAATCCGATACGAGACTTCCGAGACGACCGTCGGCGCGAGGAGTCCGCCCTCGTCGGCGGTGTCGGCTCGTTCGATGACCGACTCGGCCTCGTCGGCGCTGTCGCCGTCGAAGACGAACTCCAGCCACACCCAGGAGTCGAGGAATATCACGCGTCCTCGGTGTGGTCGCTCCACGCCCGCTTGGACTCCCGTCTCATCTCGTCGAGGTCGACGTCGTGTTTCGAGAGCGTCCGCCGAACGTCGCGGAGCCGATCCATCGCCGGTTCCTTCGGCCGAACGGACACGCTCCCGTCTTCGTCGAGCACGAACTCAACCTCCGTCCCTTCCTCCAGATCCAGTCGCTCTCGGATCTCCTTCGGGATCGTGACCTGCCCCTTGCTCGTGACCGTCGCGTCCTCGGTGATGGCCATCGTCTTACTCGTACTACCTCGTTCTTACTTTTGAATGTTCGCCTTACTCGATCGTTCGAGCCCCGGCGCGACCGCGATCGGTGACGCTCCGTCTGGAGCACAGTCACGCTCTGACGGGGGGAAACCGAGCCCTCAGACCGAGTACTCGTCCTGTCGCAACTGCACGTAGGCGCCGTCGCGGAAGCCGCGCTTGGTCCACTTGTAGTCGGCGACGACCCGCAACGCGGTCCAGCCCGACCCGACGGCGCCGCGCCAGTCGAGGCCGCCGCGCTGTTGCATCCGCCGGACCGCCCCGAACGCCCGGTCCCAGTCGTCGGGCTCCCAGCCGCGGACGACCTCTGCGAACGTCACGTTCCTGAGGACCTCCTCGCCGATGGCGGACTTCCACTCGCCGTTGTACCGCAGCAGCTTGTCCTGTGCGGCGAGGCGACCGGCGATCTCGCCCGTGCGAACGGCGACGTGGTCGCCGCCCTCGTGGAACGCCGACGTCGTCCCCATCGCGCCGCCGACGACGGCGACGCCCGCGGCGGTCGGGGAGTCGATCGGTCGCGTCGACGAGATCGGATAGGCCTCGGTCCCGCCGCGCTTGCCCCGGTCCTCGACGAGCGGGAAGTCCGCGAGGTCGTAGCCGGGATACTCCCGCTCGAGCAGCCGTCGCAGGTAGACGGCGCCGGTCGGGATCTGCTCGTCGTCCGGGTCGAGCAGCGCGTAGTCTCCGGGGTTCGCCACGTCCCCGAGATCCATCCCGATGGGTATCGTCAGCCCGACGCGGGCGACGTCGTCGTCGTTGGGGAAGATCCACGGGTAGGCGGTGTGACCGGGGATGACGCCCCACCAGAACTTGATGTGATCGGGGTCGAACAGCTCCTCGGGGATACGGCGGTGTTCCTGGTAGGCGATGTGGTTCGCCCGGTCCGGCGAGAGGTAGTCGGTGACGCTTTGCTCGCCGGGGAGGAACTGGTCGAGGACGCCCGTGGTGACGGTCCGCTGGGGGCCGTCGGCGAGGATCAGGTAGTCCGCTCCCACCTCGTCGCCGTCGGCGAGTTCGACCCGGTGGCGCGGGTCGCCAGACGGGTCGGTCTCGACCGAGCTGACGCTCGTCCCGACGCGGTAGGTCCCGCCGGCGTCCTCGGCGCGGTCGCGGAGCCAGTCGTCGAACTTCGCGCGGTGGAACGCGAACCCGAAGTGGTCGTACTCGGCGTCGATCCCGGTCGATTCGAGCGTGACCGACTCGTTCGGGCCGATGAACTCGGCACCGTCGAGGACGCTCAAGATCACGTCGTCCGGGATCTCCGCGGCGCTGATCCCCATGATGTCGAGCCAGTAGTCGAGCATCCCGGCGGCGTCCGTCGAGTCGGGGCCGAGCCGGTCGCGGTCGGCCCGGGGGACCCCTTTCTCTAAAACGAGGGCGTCGGCCCCCTCCCGGGCGGCCGCCCACGCCGCCGAGGTGCCCGCGGGGCCACCGCCCACGATCGCGACGTCTACGCGGTCCATACGCCTATCCCTGCCCCCTCGGAGTATAAATCCCACTGGGATCCGTCGCACTCGACCCCGCCGGCGAGTCGGCGCGCGGCCGCGCGGTCGAACGGTCAGCCATATCCGTCCGCTCCCCGAAGCGTCGGCGATGCCGGACCTGATGGACACCTTTCTGGAGAACCGCTGGATGGTCCAGCCCAACCACGCCAACTCGCTGGGGACGACCCACGGCGGGAACGTCCTCAAGTGGATGGACGAGGTGGGTGCCATGTCCGCCATGCGCTTCGCCGGCCGCGACTGCGTCACCGCCCGCATGGACCAGGTCGACTTCAAACGGCCCATCCCCGTCGGTGAGACCGCCCTCGTCGAGGCGTACGTCTACGAGACCGGCCGCACCAGCGTCCGCGTCCGCCTGCGCGTCTTCCGCGAGAACCCCCGCTCGGGCGAGACGGAGCTCACGACCGAATCGTACTCCGTCTACGTCGCCATCGACGAGGACCGCGAGCCCGTCGCGGTCCCCGAACTCACCGTCGACAGCGAGGAGGGTCGGCGGCTCCGCGCGGAGGCGATCGAGGGCGACGACAAGGAGAGCGCGCCGTAGCGGCCCGACGCCGACCCGAGCACTCCCGCACCCGTTGGACGGACGCGCCCGTCGACCGGCGCCGCCGCGTGCGTGGACTTTTCCCTCGACCCCGCGTACGGCGGGGCATGTCACTGGACGTCGACGCGCCCGACCCGCCGGAACTCGAGAGTATCGACCCCGACGAGTACGACGACGCGCAGGTCGTCGACGACACCGACTACCGTCGCGAGGAGATTGAGGGGTACCTCCGCGACGGCGCGTGGGAGCGGGCGTTCGACGACTGGGCCGCCGACACCGACGTGGACGAGGCGACGTTCCGCATCGTCACGGACCTGGACCTGCTCGAGCGCTTCGACTTCTTCTGGGACTCCCACGCCGAGCGCGTCGGCTACCACGCCCCCGGGCTCCCCGAGGACTGGAAACGGATGGACATCCACCCGGATATCGACTCCTGGGGGACGGTCTCGGCCATCAACGCCGGCATGACCGAACTCGGACAGCGGGTCTGCGACGTGCTGAAAGACGAGTACATCGAGTGGGAGACCGAGTTCGAGGCCCCCGACGACCTCCCCGACTTCGAGTGACCGCCGACCGGGTCCGCTCGGACGCTCCGACGCTCACTCGCGCGGCACGGCCACGTTCTTCAGTCGCCCCCCGCACTCGGGACAGGCCCCCGTCGTCCCGTCGGTCGTCACGCCCGGACTCACCGTTCGAACTCGGCGGTGAACCGGTATCGGTCGACGACGCGTCCTTCGAGCGCAGACCCGAGCTTCCCGCGACCGGCCCCGGCGGCCAGGTCGAGCGTCCCGTCGACGGCGTAGACGGTGAACCGGTAGGTGTGCGGTCCGTCCCCTTTCGGCGGAAGCGGTCCGCGGTAGCCGATCTCGCCGAAGTTATTCGTCCCCTGTCGCGCGCCGCCGAGAGAGTCCACCGTCTCGGTCTGTGGGACCCCCTCCGGGATCTCCGTCCGGTCGGCCGGGACGTTCCAGATCAGCCAGTGGACGTAGCCGTTCGCGTCCGGGTCCTCGAGCACGACGGCAAGCGTCGACGCCCCCTCGGGCACCGACTCGACCGTCAGCGGCGGCGAGACGTCCTCGCCGGCGCCGGTGTACTTCTTCGGGATGGTCCCGCCGTCCTCGAACGCGCTCGACGAGACGACGAGCGGTTCGGCCTCGTCGGTCTCCGCCGGTTCGGGCGACCCGCCCGTGGCGCCTCCCGTCTCCGTCGCTCCGGGCGTCTCGCCGACGCCGTCGGTCTCGGCGCCGTCCGCCGTCGACGTTCCCTCCGGTTCCGAAGCGCAGCCGGCTACCGCGAGCACTCCCGCCGTGACGAGGTACCGCCGTCTCGTGACCATGCCGGCCGTTGGACCGGTCTCCCTTTCAGCGTACGGGTCGACCGGTCGGGATACGCGGCATTAATTACCCCCCGGGAGAGACAGTGGGGTATGACAACCATCGTCCCCCCCGACGAACGAGAGTGCGAGCGCTGCGGCCGAGCGGACGTCTGGAGCGACGAGAGCGGCACCTGGACCGTCGCCACCGACGAGAACGGCGACCGTCTGGCCGGCGACCCGTTCTGCCTCCACGAGTGGGACATCAACGGGACGTACAATCCGCTCGGAGAGAGCGTCTGAAGGGCCCCGAACGGAGACCCGTCGGTCGCCGTTGCTGCGGACTCGCGAGTGCCTGAGCAGGGCTTTCGCTCCTCGTGTGCCATCCTCGCAGGAAGCCAGGGGTGAGAGTTCGAACTACGCCCAGACGTGCTCGCTTCGCTGCGCGCGACTGGTCTACTTCGAATCCCACCCACCGCTTCCGCTCGTCGCGTCCGCTCCTCGCAGGAAGCCAGGGGTGGGATTCGAACCCACGAAGTCTCGATTACAAGTCGAGTGCTTGAACCGCCCAAGCTCCCCTGGCGCAGTTGCGGGTTACTCGGCCTCCTTTGAGTGGGTATCGGTTTCCAGCGGCTTCTCCATCTGGACGCGGTGGGTGTCGTACCCGTGGCGGCGGTAGAACCGCCGCGCCGCGAGGTTCTCCGCCATCGCCTCCAGCACGACGGTGTCGGCCCCGAGGTCCTCGAGGCGCCGTTCCGCCGTCTCGAGCAACTGCCCGCCGACGCCCCGGTTCCGGCGCTCGGGGACGACGTAGAGGTTCTCGACGACCCCCTGGGTGACGTCCATCTCGTAGCTGCCCCGGTCGAGCGCGAACATGACGAAGCCGACGCAGTCGCCCCCGTCGCGGGCGACGACGAGCCGGTCGGTGACCGCGTGGCGCGTCAGCTCGTCGGCGACGACGCTCCGGTTGCGGTCGCCGAGTACGTGCGAGTCGTACTGGGTCTGCTCGTCGGCGAGCGCGACCCACATGTCGGCCACGTCCTCGGCCTGCTCGACCGTGGCGTACTCGATCTCCATCCGATTACCCGAACGAGGCCGTCGAGAGACATATCTCTTCGGTCCGTCGTCGAAGAGTTTTATCCCCTCGGAGTCTCCACTGTCACTGAGGAACTGGTATGCGTACCGATCACACGGCAGGTCGTCGGGGTTCGACGAGGATAGCACGGGTGCGGGAGACGGGGTGGACGCGGTCGGTCCGCTCGCTGCCCCCGGTTCGGAGCAGGGGGAGTCGGCGCAGAGGCGCGTCCGGCGGCGGACCACCGGGGAAACGCCGGGCGGGCGACGCGCCGGACGCCCGTTCGAGACCCCCGGCGCACGGTCGCCGACCGACTCCAGGGTGGACTCCCAGCCATGGCGACGAGTGAGTGGGCCGCCGACTGGCGCGTGACGGTCGTCGAGCGACCGAAGACCGCGCTGTTCGGGCTCTTCCTGGTGGGACTGGGCCTCGACCTGTTGTTCAAGCTGTTCGGCGTCGAGATCGGCGTCGGCGGCGTGCACGTCATCGGGGGGAACCTCGCCGCCTCGCGGCTCGTGACCCTGATCTGGGACGGGATCGTCGTCGGGCTCGGCATCGGGCTGGCGGGGATCGGACTGTCGATGACCTACTCCATCCTGAGTTTCGCGAACTTCGCTCACGGGGATTACATCACCGCCGGCGCGTTCGCCGGCTGGGGGGTCGCCTGGCTCGTCGCCGGCTTCGGCGGCGGCTATCTCGAGGACAACGCCCTCTTCCTCGCGACGGTCGGGTTCGGTCCGAGCGGCCCGAGTCCCGCCGACCTGTCGATCAACGTGCTCGCGACGCCGCTGGCCGTGTTCGGCGGGCTCGTCGTCGCCGTCGCCGCGACGGTGGCGCTGGCGCTGGCGGTCGACCGGACCGTCTTCCGGCCCATGCGCGACCAGGGCGGCATCGCGACGCTCATCACCAGCATCGGCGTCGCGCTCGCGCTGCGGTACCTGATCGTCTTCGTCTTCGGCGCGAGGAACCGCGGCCTCACCGCCGGCAGCCCGAAACTCATCTTCGCGGCGGTCGACGGCCGACTCGCGCTCGCCAACAAGCGCTCTACCGTCATCCTCGCGCAGAACGGGAACGTGCCGACGGACGCCTTCTACCGGGTCCTCCCGGTCGTCGATTTCGGCGGGTACACCGCGGAGATCCTCTCGGTGACCACCGCGGAGATCACGCTCGTCCTCACGTCGCTCGCGCTGATGGCCGCGCTGCACCTGACGCTCCAGCGCACGAAGCTCGGCAAGGCGATGCGGGCGATGGCCGACAACGAGGACCTGGCGCGCGTGACGGGGATCCCGACCGAACGCGTCGTCCGCGCGACGTGGATCATCGGCGGCGGTCTCGCCGGCGCGTCGGGTTATCTCATCGCCCTGGAGCGCGGGACGCTCGCGTACAATCTCGGGTGGCTCCTGCTCTTGCTCATCTTCGCCGCGGTCATCCTCGGCGGGATCGGCTCCATCTACGGCGCGATGGTCGGCGGCGTCCTCATCGGGCTGACCAACTCCGTCTCGCTCGTCTGGATCCCGTCGTCGTTCTCGACGGCCGCCGCCTTCCTGCTGATGATCCTCGTGCTCGTGATCCGTCCCGACGGCCTCTTCGGGGGGGTGACCACCGCATGAGCGGCCCGGACGACGACGGAGCGGCCCGCTCCGACGACCGCGCGCTCCGGACCGACGGCGGCGCCGCGAGCGGGCGTCGCGTCGGGGAGCGCGTCTCCTACTGGATCCGCGAGGGAGACGCGGGACTCATCGCGCTCGTGATGCTGGGGATCTACGGCCTGTTCACGGTCTTCGCGATCCTCAGCCCGGCGCAGGGGCTGGGCGGGGTCGTCTCGTCGCTCCAGGCGGTCACGTTCTGGACCGCGCTGTACGCGATGCTCGTGCTCGCGCTCAACCTCCACTGGGGGTACACCGGCCTGTTCAACATCGGCGTGGCAGGGTTCATGGCGGTCGGCGTCTACACGTTCGCCGCGCTGACGGCCCCGACGACGGGGAATCCGCCCGGGCTGGCGCTCCCGCTGTGGGTCGGCGTCGTCGGCGGGATGCTCGTCGCGGCGCTGGCCGGCGCGCTCGTCGCGCTGCCGGCGCTGCGGTTGCGGGCCGACTACCTCGCGATCGTCACGGTGGCGTTCTCCGAGATCGTCCGCCTCTCGCTGCTGTCGACGACGTTCCAGGAGTTCACCCTCTTCGCGAACGTGGGCGTTCTCCCCGACCTGCACCTCGGGACCGGATCCGGTCAGGGGATCAACATGCCGATCAACCCGACGATCCCCGTCAAGTCGCTCTACTACACGAACCCGACGAACCCCGCGGCGGGGAGCGTGACGCCGTTCGGCGAGTTCGTCTTCGGCGCGTTCGACGCCGTCGCCGTCCGGCAGACCGTCGTCGTCTCGATGACCTACACGCTCCTCCTGCTCGTCTTCGTCGCCCTGTTCTACTGGCTGTTGCGCCGGATCGGCAACTCGCCGTTCGGTCGGGTCCTGAAGGCCATCCGCGAGGACGAACTCGTCGCCAACTCGCTGGGCAAGGACACCCGCCGGTTCAAGATCAAGGTGTTCATGGTCGGCTGTGCGCTGATGGGGCTCGGCGGCATCCTCTGGGAGGCCCAGAAGGGTTTCACCGACCCCACGTCGACGACGTTTCGGCCGATCCAGACGTTCTACATCTTCATCGCGCTGATCATCGGCGGCGCAGGCTCGAACACCGGCAGCGTCGTCGGCGGCGCGCTGTTCGCGAGCCTCCTCTTCCAGGGGCCGCTGTTCGTCAGCCGCATCTTCTCGAAGTTCGTCGAGCTCGGCGACGCGCCGAACACGTTCGCGGGCGCGGTCGGCCCGGTGTTCTCGCTGCACTTCGCGCCCCTGGCGGGCTACACGCTCAAGAACGTCTCCGCGCTGCGGTTCGTCCTCGTCGGCGTCGTGCTCGTCGCGTTGATGCACCGGAGACCGACCGGCCTGCTCGGCCACCGCAAGGAAGTCGCCGCGAGCATCGACCTCTTCGACACCGATCGCCGCGACCGCGCGCAGACGGGCGAACCCGCCGCGGACGGCGGCCCGGGCGTCCCGGGAAGGGGTGACCGCGATGACTGAGGACGGGACGACGGTCGACGGGGGACCCGACGGAGCGGCCAGCGCGGAGACCTCCCCCGAAGCTGGTGGAGCCGACGATGCCGACGCCGGCCGGGCGGGGATCGACGCGGAGACGGTCGGACGGACCGCCAGCGACGCGTCGCTGGCGGTCGAGCACCTCTCGAAGAGCTTCGGCGGCATCGACGCCGTCGAGGACGTCAGTTTCGCCGTCGAACGCGGCTCGCTGACGGGACTCATCGGCCCGAACGGCGCCGGGAAGTCGACGACGTTCAACCTGATCACCGGCGTCCACGACCCCGACGGCGGGCGGGTCACCTTCGAGGGCGCGGACGTGACCGGGCTGCGGACCAGCGACATCGCCCGGGAGGGGCTCGTCCGCACCTTCCAGATCGCCCGCGAACTCGAGGAGATGACCGTCCTCGAGAACCTGATGCTCGCGCCCCGGGCCCAATCGGGCGAGAAGCTCGTCAACGCGGTGACGCCGGGTCTCCGCGGGCGCGTGAAAGCCGAGGAGCGGGCGCTGCGCGAGGAGGTGTGGGACACGCTGGAGCTGTTCGAGATCGACCACCTCGCCGAGGAGTACGCGGGCAACCTCAGCGGCGGGCAGCGCAAACTGCTCGAACTCGCGCGGGCGCTGATGCTCGACCCGTCGATGATGCTGCTCGACGAACCGTTCGCGGGCGTCAACCCGACGCTGGAGGAGAAGCTGCTCGAACGCGTCCACGAACTGCGCGAGGAGGGACTGACCTTCCTGCTGGTCGAACACGACATGGACCTCATCATGGAACACTGCGAACACGTCATCGTCATGCACCAGGGGCAGGTGCTCGCGGAGGGGACCCCGGCCGAGATACGCTCGAACGAACGCGTCATCGAGGCCTACCTCGGGGAGGACATATGAGCGACGCGAGCGACGAGAGCGCCGCAGACGGAGACGCTCCCGGCCGGTCCGGCGCGGACGGATCCGGGACGACTCCCGACGCGGAGGGAGGCGTCTCCGCTACCCACGCCGGGGACGCTTCGACGGCCGAGGACCCGTTGCTCGCCGTCCGCGGGCTGGACGCGGGCTACGGGGACCTGCAGATCCTCACCGACGTCGACCTGGACGTGGGCGACGGGGAGTACGTCACCATCGTCGGGCCGAACGGCGCGGGGAAATCGACGGTGATGAAGTCCGTCGTCGGGCTCACGCGGATCTTCGACGGCACCGTCAGCTTCGACGGCGAGGACATCACCGGGGCGAACACGGAGCGGATGGTCGACTACGGCCTCGGCTACGTCCCGCAGAACGAGAATGTCTTCGCGGGCCTGTCGGTACGAGAGAACCTCGAGATGGGCGCGTACGTCCTCGACGAGTTCCCCGAGGAGAGCCTGAAAGCCGTCTACGACCGCTTCCCGGTCCTCGAGGAGCGTGAGGGCCAGCGGGCCGGCACCCTCTCGGGCGGGCAACAGCAGATGCTCGCGATGGGACGAGCGCTGATGCTCGACCCCGACCTGCTCCTGCTCGACGAACCCTCCGCGGGACTCGCGCCGGACCTGGTCGACGACCTGTTCGACCGGATCGACGCCATCAACGACGGGGGGACGGCGGTGCTGATGGTCGAGCAGAACGCCAAGGAGGCGCTGCGCCGCTGCGACCGCGGCTACGTCCTCGTGCAGGGCGAGAACCGCTTCGTCGACTCCGGCGACGCGCTGCTGGCGGACGACGACGTGCGCCAGCAGTTCCTCGGTGGCTGATCCGCGATCGCGGTTCAGGGGCGCTGAACCCCGCTGGTCGCGCCGCTCGCGGTGGTGAGCGAATTCGAAAACCGATCAGACGCGGTCAGTAAAACCGAGCGGACGCGGTCAGTCCGCCTCGTACTGGATCTCGTCGACCGTAGAGAGGCCGCCCTCCTCGTAGCGATAGAGCTCGTAGGTGACGGCCTTCATGTCGCCGTTCTCGTCGAAGTCGACGGCGCTCGAGGCGCCCTGGTACTCGATCTCCGTGCCGCTGGCCGCCATCTCCAGCCCCTCGATCAGGTTCTCGGGCGTGACCGTCTCCCCGCCGGGGTTCGCGACGGCGGCCATCTGGTCGCGGATGGCTTCGCCGTCGTTCTCGCCGGCCGCGGCGTTCGCGAGCGCCATGACCGCCGCCGCGTCGAACGACTGGGTCATGAACGGCGTCTTCGGCTGGCTGCCGTGTTTGTCCTCGTAGAGCGACGTGAAAAACTCCTTCCCGGGCCCGGCCGCGAGCGGCGCGGTCCCCCAGACGTTGTGCATCGAGTTGCCGACGTTGCCCGGCAGGCTCTCGGCTTTCAGCCCGTCCGGGACGATGACGTCGCAGAAGTCCTGCGAGTAGTCGGCGTAGAAGTCCCGGAAGATCTGGACCCCGCTCTCGGGGTAGCCGACGACCATCAGGAGGTCCGGCTGGTCCTGCAGGGCCGTGCTGAGCTGTGAGGTGTACGAACCCTTCCCCGGCTCGAAGCTGACCTTCTGCTGGACCGTCCCGCCGGCGTTCTCCCAGGCGCTCTCGTAGGCGTCCGCGAGGCCTTGCCCGTACGCGTTGTTCAGCGCGAGGATCGACGTCGTCTCGGCCTCGAGCCGCTGACGGCCGACCTGCGTCATCACCTCGCTCTGCAGCGCGTCCGTCGGGGGCGTCCGCCAGACGTAGTTCTGGTCGTCCAGATCCGCGATAGACGGCGCGGTGCTCGCCGGCGAGCACTGGACGACGCCGTTCGGGATGGTGACGTTCTTCGCGACCTGGATGGTCACCGTCGAGGATAGCGCGCCGGCGATCATCGGGTAGTCCGCGTCGACGAGCGCCTCCGCGCCGGAGATCCCCGTGTTGGGGTCCGTGGCGGTGTCCTCGAACTGGGTGTCCATGGAGAAGGTATCGCTCTCCTCGTCGATGTACGACGCCGCCACCTGCGCGGCGTTGCGGATCGGCGGGCCCAGCTCCGAGAGCCCGCCGGTGACGCCCATCAGGATCCCCATCCTGATCGTCCGCGACTCGACGTCCCCGCCGTCGCCGCCGTCGGCCGAACTCGTCTCCATCTCGTCGGTCGCCTCGGGCGTCTCCGTCGGCGTAGACTCGCCGTCGCCACCGTCGCCGCCGTCGCCACCGTCGCCGCCGTCCCCGCCGTCCCCGCCGTCCCCGCCGTCCCCGCCGTCGCCTTCCGTCGGGGTGTCGTCCCCCGCCGATGCACACCCTGCGAGCCCGGCGACACCCGCGACGCCGAGGCCCTTGAGCACCTTCCGCCTCCGTATCTTTCGCGACATGTCGTCTCGACCGTTACCAAGGCACAACGGTAAAGTTGTCCCAGATCCGCGGTCGTTTCGCGCTCCGCGCGGCGAAAACGGGCCCCCAACGGCTCGCCTCCTCGCAATCGGTCCCCCAGTGCGCCGCGGGCGTAGTCACCCTTCGTCCGGCGTCGCTGCGACCGCCGTGGATCAGATGTCCCGACAGTCGGGGCAGAGCAACTGGCCGTTGAACGGCGAGAGGTCGCGCGAGAGCGAGCCGCAGGCCTCGCAGAGCGACTGGTCGGCGAACCGGCCCTCCGCGCCGGACTGGTCGTCGAAGCGCGCCTCCGCGTCCGGGTCCGCCGCTGTCTCGGCGCGGCCGGGGGAGACGCCGGCGACCGGCCGGTCCGGGCCGCCCGACCGCGGCCCGCTCGCCGTCGCCGCGAACGGGGACGCGGTCATGAGGTCGCGTTCCGAGAGCACGCCCAGAGGTTCGTCACCGTCGGAGACGAGGACGCGCTGTGTGGCGTTCGCCGACATCTCGTCGGCGGCCTCGCCGATCGTCGTCTCGGGGCCGATCGTCGGCACCGCCCGGGTCATCGCCTCCGCGACGCTGGCGGCGTCGCCGTCGGCCGTGACGAACGTCTCGAGGGCGTCCCGCTCGGTGACGACCCCGACGGGGTCCCTCCCGCGGAGGACCACGACGCTGTCGGTCTCTTCCTCGAGCATCAGTTCGGCCGTCTCTCTGAGACCGTCCGACTCGCTCACGCCGACGAACTCGCGGTCCATCACCTCCCGGACGCTCACGTTGCTCTCCATGTGATATCCGTTCGCACACGCCGTCAAAAAAGCTATCTGCACCACGCTTAAGCCGTCCGGCCCCCTATCTCGTCGGTCGACTTTCAGCGGCCGCGGACGGTCGGGGTCGCCGACGGCAGACCGGTCAGGCCTTCGACTCCGCGTCGGCCAGCGACCGGTCGACGTGGACGTCCTCGCCGGTGGCGCGACACTCTTCGAGGGCGTGTTTGGCGGCCATGCCGGCGTCCCGGGCCACCGCGCCGCGACCGACGCCGACTTTGAGGTCGACGTCGACCGCCTCGCGGACGTGGTCGACCGCGTCCCGGTAGTCGCCGGGAGTCATCTCCGAGCAGACGGCGATGACGTTGTCGCCGCCGACGAAAAAGGACAGGGAGTCGTACGCGCGGCGCATGTACCGCATCAGCTCGGCGTACCCCTGTTCGATCTGGATGAACGTGTCGAACTCGTTGAGTTCGTCGGTGTACTTGCCGGTCGCGTCGTTGACGTCGAAGTGCGCTATCTGGACGTCCCCGTCGGTACGGAACTCCTCGTCGATGGTGCGCCCGCGGAGGATCTCGCGACGGGACTTGTCCTGTGCGCTGCCGGCGTCCTGGAGCGCCTCGGTCGCCGTCCCGAGCGCCTCGGCGGGGGTCGTCCCCGTCGCGACGCTCAGGCTCATCGTCACGGGATAGCGGTTGCCGACGGACTCCTGGATCAGCTCGTGGTCGTCCATCGTCAGCCCGTTCGTCACGGCGATCATGTTGTCGAACCGCGAGAAGAAGACGTAGCCGTCCCTGTTGCCGACCAGTTGCGAGAGGTCCGCGTAGAGCCGCGACTGGAGCGTCTGGAGGTCGACCTCCCGCCGGGGCTCCGGCGTGACCGTCCAGGGGCCGTAGTTGTCGATCTGGACGTGCGTGACCTGCGTGTTCGTCACAGTGTCCGCCCGTTTGGGACCTGCCTGTATTGGTCTTTCCGTTGGACGACAGGCGCGGTCTCCGCCTCCTGCGAGCCGGCCGTCGGTCGCGATGCTGACCCGTCGAACGGCTTCACACCGATTCTCGCGAGGCAGTCCGGGATCGACCGCACGCGACGGTGCGGTCGACCCGGTACACGCTTGCGAGAATCCGTATCAGCCCTCGCCCACCAGTCGCTCGTCGTCCGTGTCGAGTTCGACCGTACCGACGAGCGAGTCGTACCGGACGACCCCGGTCGCGGTGAGCTTCGGCAGGTGCTCCTGGAAGATCTCGCGACGGACCGCTTCGACCGCCTCGTCGGTCACGTCGGTCGACGCTTCGCTCTCGGCGACGGCCCGTGCGGCGTCCGCGATCGGGACGGCCCCGTCCGTGTCGGCCAGATGGGAGAGAAGTCGCCGTCGCCGCTCGTCGGCCCGCAGATCCGCCACTGCCGCGTCGGGGAGCGGCGATCGTCTCCCGTCGACCGTCTCACCCCCGTCGGGCACGAGTCGTCGGGCGGGTCCGGTCCGGCGTCCGCGATCGGTGCGAGTCATCGTCGACCTCGAACTACGAGTCGGCCCCATTAGTATGTGTCGCGGTATCACACCGGTGCGGTCGGGCGCCGAACGCGGTGCGGTATCACACCCCGTTGCGGTACCTCTTTGGGTCGTCCGCGTCACCGTCACCTCATGCAAGTCGTCCTGCTGACGGCCGGGGAGGGAACCCGGATGCGGCCGCTGACCGAGTCGCTCCCGAAGCCGATGCTGCCGGTGGCCGACCGGCCGCTGGTCGCCCACGGCGCGGACGCCGCCGTGGACGCGGGCGCCTCGGAGCTGATCCTCGTCGTCGGGTACGAGGCCGAGGCGGTCCGGGAGTATTTCGGCGAGGAGTATCGCGGCGTCCCCGTCCGGTACGCGGTCCAGTCGGAGCAACTCGGGACCGCCCACGCCGTCGACTGCGCGCGCGAACACCTCGAGGGGCCGTTCGTCGTCCTCAACGGCGACGACCTCTACGACCGCGGGAGCGTCGCCGCGCTCGTCTCCGCCGACGGGCCCGCCGTCGGCACCTACCGCGTCGACGACCCGACGAGCTACGGCGTCTTCGAGGTCGAGGACGGCGTCGTCACCGGCATCGTCGAGAAGCCGAGCGACCCGCCGACGGACCTCGTCAACGTGGGCGCCTATCGCTTCCCCGCGGAGGCGCGCGAGTGGCTCGACGTCCCGCTCAGCGAACGCGGCGAACACGAGATCACCGACGTGCTCTCGCGGGTGATCGCGGAGCGGTCGGTCTCGACCGTCGAGGTCGGGCGCTGGCTCGGCTGCGGTCGCCCGTGGGAACTGCTCGAGGCCAACGAGTGGAAGATAGCGGAACTCGACCGCGACGTCCGCGGCGACGTCCACGCGGACGCCGACCTCCGGGGCGACGTCGTCGTCGAGGACGGCGCCGCCGTGGACGCGGGCGTCGTCGTCGAGGGCCCCGCGCTGATCCGCTCGGGCGCCGAGGTCGGTCCGAACGCCTACCTCCGGGGAGCGACGCTGCTGGCCGAGGACACGCACGTCGGGAACGGCGTCGAGATCAAAAACAGCGTGGTCATGGCGGGGACCCACGTTCCCCATCTCTCCTACGTCGGCGACAGCGTGCTCGGGCGGGACGTGAACTTCGGCGCCGGCACGAAGGTGGCGAACCTACGCCACGACGGCGAGGACGTCCGGTTCACGGTCAAAGGCGAACGGACCGACACCGGTCGCCGGAAGTTCGGCGTCGTCGCCGGCGACGGCGCGAAGACGGGTATCAACACCAGCATCAACCCGGGCGTACGGCTCTCGGCCGGCGCCACGACGAACCCCGGCGAATCCGTCACGCGCGACCGCTGACAGCGGGTCGCCCGCCGCGAGTCGGCTCGCGGCCCCGGAGCGGCGCCGACGCCGCGCTCGGCGTCGATGTATGCGATTAAGTGGGTTCGTGTAGTCGACTGGGACACGATGGTGGATCCGACTTCCGACCTCAACGAGGACGTATCCGAAGAGGAGGCGCCGACGTGCGCCGTCTGCGGCGCGGCGCTAGTGCAGGACCCCGACCACCGCGTCGTCACGCGCGTCGAGGACGGCGCCGTGGAGACGACGCACTTCTGCAGCGACGCCCATCGCGACGAGTGGACCGACCGATCCGCCTAGCGGACCGTCCGCGCTCGGCGTCGCGATCCGACCAAACCGCCGCATTCGTCGATCCGTTCCGGAGAGTCGAACGGGACGCAGTCGTTTCCTCCACACTTTAGTGCGGGCCAGCAGTAGCTCGGCGCATGGGACGAAACTACAGGGACCTCCACGACCCGAACGCCGAATACACGATGCGGGAGCTGTCCGCGGAGACGATGGGCGTCGCCGCCAAGCGCGGCGGGGGCCGCGACGTCGAGATCACGGACGTCCAGACGACGATGGTCGACGGGAACTTCCCGTGGACGCTGGTGCGTGTCTACACCGACGCCGGGGTCGTCGGCACCGGCGAGGCCTACTGGGGCGCGGGCATTCCCGAGCTGATCGAGCGGATGACGCCGTTCCTCATCGGCGAAAATCCCCTCGACATCGACCGCCTGTACGAACACCTGATCCAGAAGATGTCCGGGGAGGGCTCGGTCGAGGGCGTCACCGTCTCGGCCATCTCCGGTATCGAGGTCGCGCTCCACGACCTCGCGGGCAAGATCATCGAGGTGCCCGCCTACCAGCTGCTGGGCGGCAAGTACCGCGATCAGATGCGCGTCTACTGCGACTGTCACACCGAGGAGGAGGCCGACCCGGACGCCTGCGCCGACGAGGCCGAGCGCGTCGTCGAGGACCTCGGCTACGACGCACTGAAGTTCGACCTGGACGTCCCCTCCGGGTTCGAGAAGGACCGCGCCAACCGCCACCTCCGGCCGGGCGAGGTCCGTCACAAGGCCGAGATCGTCGAGAAAGTCACCGAGCGCGTCCGGGACCGCGCCGACGTCGCCTTCGACTGCCACTGGACCTTCTCGGCCAACTCCGCCGAACGGCTCGCCGAGGCCATCGACGACTACGACGTCTGGTGGCTCGAGGACCCCGTCCCGCCGGAGAACCTCGAAGTGCAGGAGAAGGTGACCGACTCGACGACCACGCCGATCACCGTCGGCGAGAACCGCTACCGCGTCACCGAGCACCGTCGGCTCATCGAGGAACAGGCCGTCGACATCGTCGCGCCCGACATGCCGAAGATCGGTGGCATGCGCGAGACCCGGAAGATCGCCGACGTCGCCAACCAGTTCTACGTGCCCGTGGCGATGCACAACGTCTCCTCGCCGATCGGCACGATGGCGAGCGCCCACGTCGGCGCGAGCGTCCCGAACTCGCTTGCCGTCGAGTACCACTCCTACGAGCTCGGCTGGTGGGAGGACCTGGTCGAAGAGGACGGCCTCATCGAGGACGGGTACATGAGAGTGCCCGAGGAAAACGGGCTGGGCCTCACCCTCGACCTCGACGCCGTCTCCGAGCACATGGTGAGCGGGGAGGGGCTGTTCGACGAGGCGTAGCCGGACGTATTGACTGCCTCCGGACGGACCTGTCGGCGAGTCTTCCCGTCTGGGACTTCGGTCGCTCGGGATCGCGCGCCCGCTGACGGGGAACGAGACGACTCGAGGGACCGGCGCATGCGCCGCACAACTGGCGGACGAGCGTCAGAATACTTTCCGCGAAGCTACCATTTATTGTCATGTGTCGATACGAGCGAGCCGTGACGGAAGACTCCGATCGCAGTGGGCTTCGGGAAGGGATAAACGCGGCGGGTGAGGAGTTAGGTCGCGGAATCGCGGCCGACCTCCCGTCGACGCCGGCGGACGTTCGGTCACGGCTCCCGGACGACCCGGAGGAGTTGATGGACGAGGGCGCCGGGATCTCGGGTCCGTCGCTTCGGTCGGCGCTCGCCGGCTCGCCGCTCGACCGGTATCTCGACGGCGGGGGCACGAGCCCCTCGGCCGACAGCGATGACGGGTGACGGAATCGACTCGGCCGAGCGGGAGAGCGGCGATCCCGGGGACGAACGGCGGAAACTGGAGAGCGTGGAGGAGTCTCTCGAATACCTCAAGGAGTCGAACCCGTACTACAGCTGGCTCGATCCGGACATTCTCGTGGTGGAGCGCGGACTGGTCAGACTCCGACAGGCGAGCGAGGAACGGACGCGACCGCCGGAGGTCGGTCCGGCGGACGGGATCAACGGCGGGATCATCGTCACGCTCGCCGACGCGGCCGGGATGGCGGCGGTCATCGCCGAGGCGCTCGAACCGGTCCCGCTCGCCACGACGCAACTGAACGTGTCGTTCCACGACGGGGCGGACGAACCCCACGTCGTACAGGCCGAGGTGGTAGAGTTCGGGTCGACGCTGGCGACGGCCCGAATCGAGGTGATTCCCGAGGCGGACCTCGGCACCGAGGATCCCCGCGTGTTCGCCTCGGGGGAAGCGACGGCGCGGCTGTTCGACTGATAGTGTTTATTGGAGCGATGTACCGGTACGCGCCGCCCACAGGGTCGGCGCGCTCCGACAACGGCCTACAGAAACACTGTGACGCCGAGGGGAGTCGGCGCCCGCAGACCAGTCCGGTCGACCCGTGGCGCTACTCGCCGAGGAAAAAGCGGATCAGCGCGTCGTGGCCCGGCGCAGCGTCCTCGGGGACCTCGTCGAACCACTCGAGGTCGGGCCGGTCGGCGACGACTTCGGACCCGGGCATCCCACCGGGCCCCGGCGGAGCACCACCCGAATCCGGTGGACCGCCACCTGAACCCGGTGGGCCGCCGCCGGGGCCGTCCGGTTCGCCACCGAACCGGCCGCCGTCTTCCGGGCCGTCGGGTCCGATCCCCGGTGGGAGGCCACCGGGGCCGGGCCCGGCGCCGCCGAACGTGGCGCCGAACGCGACGGTGTAGCCGACGATCCCCTCCTCGTCGCCGCCCTCCGGGCGCGTCTCCGTGCGGATGACGAGTTCCGGCGCGCCGATGTCGACCGGGACGCCGATGGCGTCCTCGGCCCAGCGGTCGGCGGCGATGGCCCAGTCGTCGCCGACGCCGACGGGGCCGTTCGGAAGGGTCCACCCCTCGACGTACTCCGCGTCGACGAGCAGGACCGCCTCGTCGGCGTTCTCCACCCCGACGACCGCGAGCCCGCTCTGGCTCTCGGCCCCCTCGGTGACCGTCTCGAACTCCGCCTCGTCGACGACGCGCTCCTGCTCGCGGAACTCGACGGCGGGGTCGTCCCGCAGATCCTCCGGGTCCCTGATGCTGTGCATACACGGATTGAGACGGGTGCGATTGTAAAGGCTGACGGAGGGAGCGAACCCGAGTCGACGTGCGAGGCCACCGAAATGCTCAGGGCCGTCGGGCCCGCGCCAACTCGCATGCGAACCATCGACGAAGTCCACGTCGTGCCGCTGGGCTACGAGCACGACCGGATCCTCCACCCCGTCCGCAAACACGACGCGGACGTGGTCTACCTCCTCGCGCCCGACGGCGACCACACGCCGCTCACTCCCTATCAGGAGGCGCTCCTCGAGGAACTCGAATCGGACGGGCGGGCGGTCCGCTTCCGCGAGACCGACCTCGACGACCTCTACGACGTCCTCGCCGTCGTGACGACCGTCGCCGCCGACCACGAGAACGACGTCGTCCGCGTGAACGTCTCCAGCGGCGGCAAACTCGCCGCCATCGGGAGCGCCATCGCCTGCATGGCGACCGACGCCACCGCCTACTACGTCCGCGTCGACGAGCACGTCCCCGACCTCGAGTCCGACCCGCGAACGCGCGGGATGCGCGACGACGAGGTGCTCCCGTCCTATCCCATCGAGGCCGTCTCCCGCGACCAGGTCGCCATCCTCGCCTACCTCGAGGAGACCAACAGCGAGACCTACACGGCGAAGAAGTCCGACCTCATCGACCACGCCGAGTCGGCGGGCCTCTCCTTCATCGCGGACGCCGACCCGGCCAACGACAAGGCGAAGTTCGCCCTCCTGAACGCCAACGTCGTCGACCCGCTCACCGAGGACGGCTACGTCGAGGTCGAACGCGTCGGCCGACAGAAACAGATCCGCCTCACTGAGACCGGACAGAACGTCCTCCACGCGTTCCGTCACAAGCTGTAACCGACCGTTCGGGACCGACGCTTCCCGGACACCGCTCCGCGGTCGATTCGGTCGGGGAGTCCGAAAGTCGATTCGGTGAGGACACCGGCTGTATCTCGGATAGTTTGGATAGTTCCGATAGTTTGGATAGTATCTGCGTAGAAATTACAAATCCCTCTTGTGTACCGGTAACTGCGCGCAGTCCGGTGGGTAGGGCGACGGGTTGGCGGCCCTGTCAGGTCCCCGCCGCTTCGGCCCTCCGCCGGTCCGCTTCCGGGCTGCGTCGCTAGTGTATCGCGAGCCGACTCACGCGGTGTATCGCGAGACAGCGACACCGTGCCTCTGACATCGGGGCGACACAGGTCTGTGTCGCCCCACTCCTGCTTCGGTTCGATGCTCGATTCTCGGTCGGGATCTGTGGAATCTCGTCGGTCCCGCGTCGAGCCGTGGCCACGGATCGATTCCCCCGTCGTCTCGTGAACTGTCCGTTCAGTACGGCGTTCGAGTTGAGCGTGTGTTTCTGGTCGAGTTGGTGTGGAGTGAACGGCAACTGTCGTGACCGCACTCGACGGTGAGCGCCGAAAGCCCTCGGCGCGCTCGAGCGGTCTGTGCGGCATATCCTCACTCCGTTCGGATAGGGGTCGCGCAGACCGCCCGAGCCGGGAGGTCGGCTCCGCCGACCGCCACGCAGTTCCCGCAGGTCGCCGCAGGCGACCGAGGAAACCCCCGGCGGAAAAAGATGGTCTTACAGCTCGACGCGCTCGCCGGCTTCGGCGGCCTCGTAGACGGCGTCGATCGCCTTCTGGTCGACGAGGCCGTGCTCGCCGTCGCCGAGGATGGGTGTGTCCGTCAGGACGTGGTCGCCGAAGTACTCGAACGAGCGCTTGGTCTCCTGGATCTGGTCGAACTCGGTGGTGATCGTGATGTCGCCGCGAGTGACGGTGAGGACGCGCTCGCCGCCGAGGAACGCGTCTTCGAGGAGGAGTTCGCCCTCGGTGCCGACGACGCGGAGACTGCTGGCGTACTGCGAGTTCTGGCTGGCCGTACAGGACGCGAGGACGCCGTCCTCGAACTCGACGGTGAACGCGGCGCGCTCGTCGGGCACCTCGTCGAACGCCTCGTGGTCCGACCACGTCGCGCCGGTGACCGCCACCGGGTCGCGGTCGAGGACGAACCGGGAGGTGTTGATCGAGTAGACGCCGAGGTCCGTGATCGACGCGCCGGCGCCGGCCAGATCCGGGTCGAGTCGCCACTGGTCGGGGTCGTCGTTGATCTCGAGCAGGAGCTGGGACATGTTGCCGTGGACGAGCGTCGGCTCGCCGATGAACCCGCTGTCGACGAGCTCCCGCATCATGCGAACGGCGGGCTGGACGTGCATCCGATACTCGACGCCCAGCGTCACGTCGCTGGCCGCCTCGACGAGCGCTTCCGCCCGCTCGCTGTTCGCCTCGAGCGGCTTCTCGCAGAAGATGTCCTTCCCGAACTCCGCGGCCGCTTCCACGTAGGGGAGATGGAGAGCGTTCGGCGTCGCGACGTAGACGGCGTCGTAGGCCTCGGTCGCCTCGCCGTCCTGGAACTCGTCGTAGGTCAGGGCGTGCTCGATGGTCTCGTGCTCGTCGGCGACGCCCTGGGCCTTCTCCGTGGTCGAACTGACGACGACCGTCGTCTCGAGGTGGTCGAGCTCGTTCGTCGCAGGGATGGCGTGGTCCAGCGTCCACCAGCCCAGGCCGACCATCGCGAATCGGACGGTCCCCTCCTCGGGCTGTGGCCAGTCACGCTCTGTGAACTCGTCGAAGTACGCCTGTAGATCCATGGGCGAGTGGGCGTCCGCGACCGCAATAAGTGATGCGAAGAACCCCGAAAATCGCCGCGATGGGTGGTCTGGTTCGGTACGAACGCGGCCCCGCTCCTGGGCGCTCGACCGGTCGAACGCCCGCCGGACCGGGGAGGACGCCGTGGTCCGTCGTCGTACGGAGGAACGGTCAGTGATACCGTACCGTGCCCGTCGAGAGGTCGATCGCGAGCGGAGCATCCGTCCGATAGCGGGCCGTGGGAGGGCGCGAGAGAGGGACGTCCGACCGGGCCGCGCGAGTCACTCGCCGTATTCGGCCTCGACGGCCTCGCGGTCGATCTTGTCGGGACCGCTCGTGGGGAGTTCGTCGACGAACGCGAGGTGACGCGGGTGTTTGAACCGGGCCAGCCGCCCGTCGAGGAACGCCCGCAGGTCGTCCAGCGAGAGGTCGGTCTCGCTCGCGTCCGGCGCCAGTTCGACCACCGCGTTCCCGACCTGGCCCCACCGGTCGTCGTCGACGGGGACGACGACGGCGTCCGACACTGCCGGATGGTCCGCGACAGCGTCCTCGACTTCGGCGGGATAGACGTTTTCGCCGCCGCTGACGAACACGTTCTTCTTGCGTCCCTCGATCGAGACGTACCCCTCGGCGTCGACGCGGGCGAGGTCGCCCGTCGAGACCCACTCGCCGAAGGTCGCCGCGGTCTCCTCGGGCGCGCCCCAGTAGCCGTCGGCGGCGTGGGGCGACCGGAGTTCGAGCTCGCCGATCTCCCCGGCCGGGAGTTTCGTCCCGTCGTCGTCGACCACGCGCGCGTCGACGTGCACGTTCGCGACGCCGACGGTGTGGGCCTTCTCGCGGGGCCAGTCGTCGGGCATCGCGAAGTTGTTGGGGCCGCACTCGGTGAGCCCGTAGCCCTGGGAGAGCTCGACGCCGCGGTCCCACCACGCCTCCATGACGGACTCGCGACAGGGGCCGCCGCCGGACTTGACGAACCGAAGCGAGGACAGGTCGGTCGTCTCCCAGCGGTCGTGTTCGGCCATCATGCGGAGGACGGCGGGGACCGCGACGAGCACGCTCGCGCCGCGTTCCTCGACGATCCGGAGGATCTGACCGGGGTCGAACTCGCGGTCGAGTATCACCTGGCCGCCCATGTGAACGACGGGAACGGTGAGGACGTTCCAGCCGCCGGTGTGGAACATCGGGAACACCATCGGCGTCACGTCGTCGTCGCGGATCCCCCACGCGGTGATCGTGTTCACCGAGTTCCAGACGATCGCCTCGTGGGAGATCACCGTCTCCTTCGGCGTCCCCGTCGAGCCGCCGGTGTGCAAGAACAGATGGGGGTCGCCCGGCGCGACGAGCGGCCCGTCGTACGCCGAGTCTCGCTCGGGGAGCACCGACTCGTAGGCGTCCCACGTCGCTTCCCCGTCGACGGGCAGCGACAGCGTCGGGCAGTCTGCGTCCCACGCGTCGCTCTCGATCGCGTCGGTCGCCAGGTCGGCGAACGGCTCCTCGACGACCAGCAGTTCGGGGTCGACGTTCGACAGTAGCTCCGCGAGTTCGGGCGCGGCGAGCCGGTGGGAGAGCGGCGCGAGCACGCCGCCGGTCTTCGCGGTCGCGAAGAACAGATCCACGAACGCCGGGCGGTTGCGCGAGACGACGGCGACGCGGCCGCCGGCCGAGAGGTTCCCGTCCCCGTCCCCGTCGGCTCCGGTGGCGTTCGCCCCGGTCACGCCGCGCTCGGCGAGCAGTCGCGCACAGCGGTTGGCCCGCCGGTCGAGGTCGGCGTAGGTGTACTCGGTCCCGGTGGCGGCGTCGACCACTCCGACCCGGTCGGGCGAGAGCGCCGCCCGTTTGCCGCTCCAGTCGCCGACCCAGTCCTGGGGCCGGTCAGTCATCGGTCAGAAACCCCCGCAGCAGGTCGTTCACGCGCTCCGCTCGTTCGACGAAGAAGAGGTGAGGAGCCCCTTCGATCTCGACGAACTCGGCGTCCGGGATGCCCTCGGCCAGGAGGCGGCCGTTCTCGACGGGCAGCACGCGGTCGTCGCTGCCGTGGAGGACGAGCGTCGGCCGGTCGATCTCCGAGAGCCGGTCGCTCGCGTCGAAGTCTGCGGCGGCCGCGGCCTGCCACTCGTAGGCGCGGTCCGAGGGGTCCGTCTCGAGTCGCCAGTCGACGATCCGGTCGACGACGTCGGGATTCGCCCCACGGAACTCGTCGGTGAACGCGGGCCGCATCTTGTAGCGGATGGTCTCGGCCGCGTCGTAGTCGTCGGGGACGTCCAGCATCTGCGCCCGCGTCTCCTCGGGGATCGGGACGGCCTCGTCGCCGCCGGGGGACGTACAGAGCAGGGCGAGGCGGTCGACCCGGTCGTGCCCGAGTACGTAGCGCTGTGCGATCATCCCGCCGAGGCTGGCGCCGACGAGGTGCGTGCGGTCGACGCCGGCGTCGGCGAGTACCGCTTCGAGATCGCCCGCCATGTCGGCGACGGTGTAGGGTCCCTCGGGTTCGTCCGACTCGCCGGTCCCGCGGTTGTCCCAGACCAGCGTCCGGTGGTCGTCGAACGCGGCGCGCTGCCAGTCCCACATCCACGTCCCGTAGCTCAGCCCTTCGACGAACGTCACGACGGGGGCGTCGGCCGGGCCGTCGACCTCGTATGCGAGCCGCGCCCCGTCGTTCCTCGCGTACGGCATATTCCAGACGTCGTCCCCGGCCCCCTTCAAGTCGGGCGTTCACGTGTGAACCTCGCTCTGATCGCCGAACGCTGATACCTCGATTTCCTGGGTTCGATACCACCTGAACGCCGGTATCGAGGCGTTTCGACGGAGTATCCGACATATTCACCGATGAGAAACGGAAACGTACCTTCGTTCGGTGTCGTTCCGCCCCTCGTTCCCCGTCGAACCGAACTGCCATGCACGTTTCTGAGGGATTTCGAATTCCGCTACTATTTTACGATACCGACGTAGGCGGACTGTTATGGAATTACATGCCAGAGAAGTGAACGAGGACGTCCGGGAGCTGGGAGAGCTCCTCGGGGAGATCATCAAAGACCAGGCGTCCGAATCGTCGTTCGACATAGTCGAACGCATCCGGGCCGCCGCCGTCGAATACCGGCGGGGCGACGCCGACGACCGCGCGGTCATCCACGACACGCTGGACGGGCTCTCGCCGGAGGAGCAGGACGTCGTCGCCCGCGCGTTCACGACGTACTTCGAGCTGATCAACCTGGCAGAGGAGCGCCAGCGCGTCCGGGAGATCCGGGAGGGGTCCCACGAGGGCACGCTCGAGGACAGCGTGCGCGCGGCCGTCGAGGAGCTCGCCGAGCGGGACCTCTCGGCCGAGACCGTCGAGCGGGTGCTCGACGACGTGCTGATCCAGCCGACGTTCACCGCGCACCCGACCGAGGCCCGACGCAAGACGGTGAAGGCGAAGCTGCGGTCGGTCTCGAACCACCTCCAGACGCTGGACGAGGTCCGCCTGACGCGCGACGAGGAAGCCGACGTCGAACGCGACCTGGAGGCGGAGGTGACGAGTCTCTGGCAGACGCCGCAGGTCCGCGACCGGCGCCCCGAGGTCACCGACGAGGCGCTCAACGTCCAGTGGTACCTCGAGAACGTCCTCTTCGAGGTCATCCACGAGGTCTACGACGCGCTGGAGCGGGCCGTCGACGAGGAGTTCGACGGCGACGTCGAGGTGTCGAAGCTCTACGAGTTCCGCTCGTGGGCCGGCAGCGACCGCGACGGGAACCCGTTCGTCACCCCGGAGGTCACCGAGGAGACGCTCGACCGCCAGCGGTCCGTCGCGCTGCCGCTGTATCGCGACCGACTGAAGACCCTCTCGGGGGTGCTCAGTCAGGACGCCGACCAGATCGACACCGGCGAACGCTTCGACGAGCGACTCGAGGCACACCGCGACCGGCTCCCCGGCGTCGCCGAGGAGGCCGCGGAGCGCTACCCCGACGAGCCCTACCGGCAGAAGCTCAAGCTGATGCGCGAGAGCGTCCTCCGGGTCGACGACGTCCGCTCGGGCGGCTACGAGGACGAGTCGGAGTTCCTCGCGGACATCGAGGCGATCGCCGAGAGCCTGCGGGCCAACGGCGCCGACGTGATCGCCGAGGCCCACGTCGACCCGCTCTACCGCACGGTCGACACCTTCGGCTTCAACCTCGCCAGCCTCGACCTGCGCGACCACCGCGCGAAACACACGAACGCCATCGCCGAGGCCGTCGAACCCGAGGGCGTCGAGTACGAGGGCATGACCGAGGACGAGCGCGTCGATTTCCTCACCGAGGCGATCGTACAGGAGAACGAGGTGATCGACCTCTCCGACCGCGATAGCGTCTCGGACGAGACGGCCCGCGTCCTCCGCCGGTTCGAGAAGACCGCCGAGTGGCAGCGGGACTACGGCGTCGACGCCATCGACACCTACGCGATCAGCTGGTGCGAGGAGCCCAGTCACGTCCTCGAAGTGCTCTTCCTCGCCGACCAGGCGGGCATCGTCGACCTGCCCGGGTACTGCGGGCTCGACGTCGTGCCCCTCCTGGAGTCGAAGTACGCGCTCGACGGCGCGCGGCGCATCATGGGCACGCTGTTCGAGAACGAGGCCTACCAGCAGGCGCTCGAGGCCCGCGACGGCGTCCAGGAGATCATGCTGGGCTACTCCGACTCGAACAAGGAGAACGGCTTCCTCGCCGCGAACTGGAGCCTCTTTCGCAACCAGCGCCGCCTCGCCGCCATCACCGACGACTACGACGTGGAGATGCGCCTGTTCCACGGCCGCGGCGGCTCCATCTCGCGGGGCGGGGGCCCGATGAACGACGCGATGCTCGCGCTCCCGAACGAGACGGTCTCCGGCCAGATCAAGTTCACCGAGCAGGGCGAGACCATCTCCGAGAAGTACGCCAACCGGGCGGTTGCCGAGCGCAACCTCGAACAGATGCTCGACGCCCAGATCCGCGCCCGGCACAACGCGATGGAGCAGCCGGTCGAGGAGGTGCCCGACGAGTGGGCCGAGGCCATGGAGACGGCCGCCGAGGCCGCTCGCGCGGAGTACGTCGACCTGCTCGAATCCGACGGGTTCGTCGACTTCTTCGAGACGGCGACCCCCATCACCGTCATCGAGAACCTCAACCTCGGCTCTCGCCCGGCCTCGCGGTCGGAAGAACGCGACGTCGACGACCTGCGGGCGATCCCGTGGGTGTTCTCGTGGACGCAGGCCCGGTGTATCCTCCCCGGCTGGTACTCCCTGGCGACCGGACTCCAGGCGTACCTCGACGACGGGGGCGACGTGGAGACGTTACGCGAGATGTACGACGAGTGGCTGTTCTTCCAGACGACGCTGGACAACGCGACGCTCGCGCTCGCCCGCTCCGAGATGGAGATCGCCGAGCGCTACGCCGACCTCGCGTCCGACGACCTCCGCGAGGCGTTCTTCCCGCGCATCCGCGAGGAGTACGAGGACGCCGTCGAGATGGTGAAGACGATCACCGACCGCGACGGTCTCCTCCGGCGCGAGTGGCTCGAGGAGAACCTCGAGCGGCGCAACCCCTACGTCGACCCGCTCAACCTCCTGCAGGTGCGCCTGCTCTCGCAGTCCCACCTCACCGACTCGGAAGAGCGCACCCTGCGACTCACCGTCCAGGGCATCGCCGCAGGGATGAAGAACACCGGGTAAGACCCGCTTACTCGCGACCGATCGGCCGCGAAGCCGTGAACGGCCGAAAGCGCTTTCGAGGCGGTCGCAGCATATCGTCGCATGGCTCTCGACACAGTGCTCGTCGCCGTGGGCCCGGGCGACGAAGAGCGCACGGAACCGATCGTGACGGCCGTGAGCGACGTCGCCGGACCGGCCGACGCGCAGGTGGTGTTAGCGCACGTCTTCTCGCGCGAGCGGTTCGGAGACGTCGTCGACCGGCTCGACTTCGAGCCGGGTGCCGACCCCGACCCCGACGCGGTCGCGGCGCGCCACACGACCGTCCAGGCGTTTCGCGACCGACTGACCGACGCGGGGCTGGACGTGACCGTCCGCGGGAGCATCGGGAGGGCCGGCGACCGGATCGTCGAGCTCGCGGAGGAGACCGACGCGGGTCTGGTCTTCGTCGGCGGCCGGAAGCGCCGTCCCTCCGGGAAGGCGGTGTTCGGCTCGACGGCCCAGGAAGTGTTACTCGGCGCGCCCTGTCCGGTGACCTTCGTCCGGAGCGAGTGACCGCGCCCGGACGGATCCGACGGCACGGTCTCCCGGCCGGACGCGAGCGCCGCCTCTCAGTCCAGCGGCGTGACGTCGAACGTGAGTCGGACGTGACTGCCGCCGTCTTTGAACGTGACTTTCCCGCCGGTGACCGAGCCCTCGTCGGCGAGACGCCACTTGTCCTCGTAGCCGTCGTAGTACTTCCCGAACGTGTCGTCGGCGATGTCGTCTTTCTCGGACAGCGACGCCCCGACGGAGATGTACGACGCGCTTCGGTCGAGGCCCGCGGGGTCGGAGAACGACACGATCTCGTCGACGTTGAGGCCCACCGTCTTCCCCTCCTCGACGACGAGCGGGTCGTCGCGGTCGATGACCTTGACGACGCCGTCGGCGTATCCGTAGGCCCCGCCGCCCTCGGGCTCGAAGAACCCCGTCCGGCTGTCGAAGCCCAGGACCCACACCGACCCGAACAGCTCCTCGTCGTCGGTGAACACGTCCCCGTCGTCGGCCGAGACGACTTTCAGTTTCACGTTGTGGACGCGAAAGCGCGACGAGCCCGGTTCCGGCGTGGGCGTCGGCGCGGCCGTGGCCGTCGGCGTCGGCTCGGGCGTGATCACCACCGCGTCCACCGGCTCGGCCTCGACGGTCATGGGTTGCAGGACCAACTCCTCGTCGGTCGGCTCCGGAGTGGGCGTCGGGTCCGCCGGTTCCGGGGTCGCGGTCGCCGCCGGCGTCTTCGCGGCGGGGGCCGACGTCGAGCCCCCGTCACCGCTCGGTCGAACCGAGATCTGGTCGTCGGACAGCGTCACGGTACAGCCCGCGAGGGCCGCCGCACCGACCCCCGCCGCCGCGGCGAGGAACCCGCGTCGACCGACGCCGCTCGACCGTCCGTTTTCGGGATACATGCCACCTGTACGTCGGTATCGTAGATGAACGTATCTATTGTTCACACCTGGGGCGGACGCGACGCGAGCGGCGCGTCCGGACCACCGTAGCGACCGTCGACGTGGCTGCCGATACGGTCGGTCGCACGGCTGTCCCACGTTTCGCCGGATCGCTCGGCGAACCACGGGTATCTCGGTACAACCGACCGGGGACTCGATGCGAGCACACCGTTCGTCGTGTGTACTCGGCTGGGAGCGCTATTCGGACACAGCCGATCGGTTTCGGTACCGAGTACGGGTCCGCCCGTTAGATGGACCCACTCGAGATATCGGCGGTCCCACCGGGTCGGTTACAGCGATCCGGTTCCGTTGCGACCACCGCTCGGTGAGAGATCCCACCAGACGCACTGGGTGACATCCTCGCCCGGCGTGAACGCCGGGGCTTCCACCGCAAGTGGAATACCAGCAAGATGCTAGATTGAGGTTTCAAGACGTGTGCGCATCACTGGTCTCTGGCTTCGCCCCCGCTCCCCGCGTGGGTGAGCTAGACGGAACCTTGTCATCGGAAGCCCGCCTCTCGGACGGGAGTTCCTCGCTCGGAGATGTGTCTTGGCGGGCCTGCCACTGGCCCCCGCTCTGTGGCGAGTCATCGCCTGCCGATTTCCAAGGCAGGCTCTCTCCCCACGGATTCAGCCGATTGGCTATATTCGCTGCTGCGTTCAAATCCGCTTGATACTCCGACACCCAACACTCCGGGTTCGTACACTTGAACGTTCCCTGATGCGGTCTGTACCCAATGTACCTGCACGCGTGACACGTTTTCGATGTGTAGTGCGGATACACGCATTCCACAGGAATCCCGTGTTCCGCAGCTTTGTCTTCGATACGTGATTGCAATCGGGAGAACAGCCACTTCCCGAGGCGTCGATTCCAGTACTTGCCGATGTCCTCGTCGGTGATACCGTCGAGATATTCGAGGACGATAACCGGGTTCTCGAATCGGGACGCGTATTCGACGGCCCGGTGTGAGGCTTTCTCGATCTCGTCTTCGATGGCGTCCTGCCATCGCCCCCATACGAGGTCATCGAGGAGCTTCGAGGCGTAGCGTGGTTTCAAGCGGTCTTCAGCAGAGGCTTGTTTCTGCCGGAGGTGTCGGACGCGACTACCGTCCACGAACAACGGGTCAACTGGCGTGTCGTCTTGGAAGGCACAGCCCACCAAGAGTTTGGATTCACCCACATCGAATCCGACAGGAGTTACGTCGTCATTCTCTGGCGAACACGAGTGGTCTGCTTCGACTTCGTAGTTCGCGGTGACGTGCAACACCCAGTGATCTCCATCGCGTTGCAGGCGGAGTTCGCCAGCCCACACGCCATCGTCTTCGTCGTCAATGAGAGAGTGCCACCAGTCTTCTTGCTCGGGATTTACCTGGAGTGGTATCCAGAAGTTTGTTCCACGACCGGGAAGCGGAACCTCCCAGCAGATCTCGTAGTGGCGGTCTTCATCGTGGTCGAAGACGGCTACGGTGTTCGCGTAACGGATGGGATGAGTGTCTGCGAGCTGCTTCGCACTATACGTGTCCTCATCGAGGAGGTTTGGGACGTATTTCTTGAGTGCGTTTTTCGAGTGCCAGTTGAGGTCTTCACCGCTGACGACCTCGTTGACAGCACTCATCGTGTCGCACTCGTTGTTGAAACTTCGACGAAGCAGTGTTTCGTACTGGTCGTGTTCGTTGTGGAGTTTACGCTGCTTGTGCTGAGTGGGCGGGGCAAGATACGCTTCGAGCGTCTTGCACTCCTCACTCATTCTTCAGCGTTGAGTCCTTGTTCGATGAGTTCGGCGTATGCGAAGTCCATCCGCAGGCCATTCTCACGAGAGTACTCTTTCACGCGTTCGTGAGTGTCGCTTCCACGGTCGATGGCGATGTCAACCCGCATCCGTTTTCCAGTATGTTTTATCGTACCTTGAACGTTTGTGTTGACGTGGGGTATTCGGTTGGCTGTAACTCATGGATTGAGTAGTGAAGTGACGCGATTCACGCCCGCCGTGAACGGCGGGATTCTCTCGCTGCTTAAAGATAGAGGGGGCGGATCTCGCAACGAGCGTCGTAGAACGATGTCGAGGCAAGGATAAAGAGGACCGAGATGATATTTGATATCATGGATCACAGCCCGACCATGCGTTCTAGTTTAGTGGCGGTCAAAGGCGAACTCACCTCGTTCAACCTG
>JBDGSU010000066.1:0-50049 GCA_042217395.1 Halosimplex sp. | reverse complement strand
GTCCATGACCGTGTTCTGGAGGTTCGCGGTGATCTTGTCCAGTTCGTTGAGCGTCTCGCCCGCCGAATCCAGGTCGTCCTGTTCGACGGCCCGGCGGAGCTTGATGCGGCTGGTCACCAGCTGCTCGACCAGGCCGTGGAGGTCGTCGAGCTGGTCGACGTCGACGCGGACGGACTTGATCTCGTCGACGGAGGCGCCGTCGTCGCCGCCCGCGGCCGCACCACTCGCGCCCTCGCTCGGGTCCGCTGACCCGGCGTCGGACACGTCGTCGAACTCGTCAGTCACGTCGGTCACGTCGGCGCTCTCGACCGCGCTGATGGCGTCGAGTTCGGCGGCGACGGCGTCGGGGTCGGAGGCGTCGAGCGCGAGGGCGAAGTCCTCGTCGAACTCGCCGTCCTCGACGGCGTCGCGGTCCGGGTCCGAATCGAGCAGGTCGAAGGCGTCGGTGATGCGGTCCAGGGCGAGCATCGCGTCGACGCCGAGCATGTCGCCCTTGCCGACGGACACCTGCGCGCGAACGATCCGGCCGTCGGCGCCGGCGGGATCCACGTCCAGCCCGTCGAGGTCGGCGCCCTCGTCGGGGGCGGCCAGCTCGGGGTCCGCGTCCGCGTCGTCGCGCTCGACGGCGCCGGTCTCGGCGTCGAAGTCGCTCTCCTCGAGGACGGCCCGCAGTTCGGAGACCATCTCCGTGGTGTCGGTCGTCGACTCGCCCTCGGACTCGATCTCGCGCACGACGGCCTCGATCATGTCGACGCCGGCGAAGATGAGGTCCATCCGTTCGGGGGTGACCTCCATCTCGTCCTGGCGCATGGCGTCGAGCAGGTCCTCGACGGCGTGGGCCAGGTTGGCGGCGTCCTCGAAGCCCATGGCGCCGAAGTTGCCCTTCAGCGTGTGGGCGGTCCGGAAGATCGAGTCCATCGCCGCCCGGTCGGCCGGGTCGCTCTCGAGATCGAGCAGCGAGTTGTTCAGGTCCGTTATCGCCTCCTCACTTTCGCGGATAAACGCGTCCAGGTACTGGTCGTCCATTTAGGTCACCTCGAATGCGTCGAGTATCGCCGCCGCGACGTCGTTGACCGGCGCCACGCCGCCGACACAGCCGGTCTCGATCGCCCGCTTGGGCATCCCGAAGACCGCCGACGTGGCCTCGTCCTGTGCGATCGTCGTCCCGCCGGCCTCGTGGACGGCGCGGACGCCGGCGGCGCCGTCTTCGCCCATACCGGTCAGGATCACGCCCGCCAGCGGGTCGGTGATCGTCGTCGCCGCCGTCTCCATGGTCACGTCGACGGCCGGGCGGACGTTGTTGACCGGCGGGTCACGCGTGAGTCCGACGCGGAGCCGCCCGCGCCGGTAGCTCGTCACCTCCATGTGGTAGTCGCCTGCCGCGATGAGCGCCTCGCCGCCGCCGATCCGGGTGCCGTCCTCGGCCTCGCGGACGCTGTACTCGCTGCGCGCGTCCAGCCGCTCTGCGAACCGGCCGGTGAACCCGTCGGGCATGTGCTGGACGACCAGCACTCGCAGGTCCGCGGCCAGCGGCAGGTCCGAGAGGACCTGCTCGACGACGGTCGGCCCGCCGGTCGAGGAGCCGATCACGACGGTCGGGTCGTCGACGTAGGTCGCGACGTCGGTCGCCGGGCCGGTGGCCGCTCCGTCCGTTCCGCTGTCGGCGCTCGTAGCGGTGACGCCGGACCCGGCGGTCCGCGCCGAGGCGACGTCCGAGGACTCGGTCGGGTCGACGGCGGCGACCGACCGGACGATATCCAGGAGCTGGTCCTGGAGCCGGGACATCTCCATCGACACCTCGCCGCCGGGCTTGCGGAAGAAGTCGACGGCCCCCTTCTCGAGCGCCTGGAACGTCACGTCGGCGTTCTCGTCCGTGTGCGCGGAGAGCATCAGGATCGGAGTCGGCCGCGTCGACATGATGCGGTCGGTCGCCTCGATGCCGTTCATCTCCGGCATCTCGACGTCCATGGTCACGACGTCGGGGTCGGTCTCGGCGACGGCCTCGACCGCTTCGCGACCGTTTTTCGCCTGTGCGACCACGTCGATCCCGCCCTCCTCGAGGATGTCGGAGATGACGCTGCGCATGAAATGCGAGTCGTCCGCGACGACCGCGCGTGGCGACGATCCTACTGCCATGTGGCGCTCCCGGTGACGGCTCGGGCCCGTCCCGAAACCCGCCCCCGGGAGCGCGCCGGAGCCGACACCATACCTACTCACACCGTCCGCCAGCGACGGGATAAAGACTCCGCCCGCGGTATCATCACTGATACCCCGGGAGACACCCTTAAGGCGCCGTCGCGGGCACGTTTCGGCAACGGCCAGCCATGGCATCCGAGACCCAGACCGCGGCGGCGAGCGCGACGGACGGACAGGTCCTCGAGTTCTCGCTCGGCGCGGAGACCTACTGCGTGAGCATCGACTACGTGACCGAGATCGTCGACGTCGGCGACGTGACCGCGGTTCCGAACGCCCCGCCGCACATCCGTGGAGTGATGGATCTGCGCGGGCGCACGACGTCGATCGTCGATCCGAAGGTCGTCTTCGGGATCGACGGGGACGGCGACGAGCGCCGGATCATCGTCTTCGACCCGGCCATCGTCGACGACCAGGGCGCCGCCGGCTGGGTCGTCGACGAGGTGTTCCAGGTGGTCCGCGTCGACGCGGCCGACGTCGACGACTCTCCCTCTCGGGACGAGCAGGCGATCCGCGGCGTCGTCAAGCGCGACGACGAGTTCGTCATCTGGGTCGACCCGAAGGCCGTCCACTCCGCCGACTGAGACGGAGCCGCTGGAGACGGTCCGGAATCGATCGGATGCGGGCCCGATCTGCCCGGATTTCGCGTCCTGCGGCTACGGGCGCACCTCCGGAGCCTCTCTCGCTTCGACGGCCGGTACGACCCGATTACCGCGTCGGGCCGACCAATGATCGTATGAACAAGACTTTTTACCTCACACACCCGATGCTCCACCAGCCGAACGTCGCGAGGATCCACGGAAGACATGATCGAACTAACGAAAACCGGCATCGACGGGTTAGACGAGATCCTGAACGGTGGTATTGTCAAGAATTCGACGACCCTGGTCAGCGGTAACCCCGGGGCGGGCAAGAGCATCCTCTGTCTGCAGTTCATCTACAACGGCGTCGAGCAGTTCGACGAGAAGGGCATCTACCTCACCTTCGAGGAGGACGAACAGGACCTCCGGGAGGCGGCCGAATCGCTCGGCTTCGACAACTGGGCCGAACACGTCGAGAACGGAGACATCAAGGTGTACGACAAGACGGTGTTGCTCCGGGAGAACGACTTCTCCTCGTCGCTCGAACTGCTGCTCGACGACTTCGAGGACAACGACTACGACCGGGTCGTGCTCGACTCGCTGGCGATGTTCGAGCTGTTTTTCGAGAGCGAACAGGAGAAACGCACCTACCTCCTGAAGTTCACCGACATCCTGAGCCAGAACGAGCTGACGACGCTGATGACCAACGAACAGGGCGCTGTGTTCCCGGACACCGAGATCGGTCTGGAGAACTACCTCACCGACGGGAACATCTACCTCATCCAGACGCCGACCGAATCGGGCGTCAACAGGTACGTCTGGGTGGCGAAGATGCGCAAACAGGATATCGAGACCGACATCTTCCCGATGGAGATCTCCCAGGGCGGGATCCGCGTCCACCAGAACGCCAGCGCGTTCTCGATGATGAGCGAAGACGACACTCCCCTCTGACCGCGCCGACCGCGTTTTCACGATTGGAAACGGTTATTACGGGATGAAATGGGAAGTATCGAGTCACTACGGCCGCGAAACTGGCGATTCCCGGAATCCGGGTCGGCGTGGTAATCACACCATACTGCCAGCGATAGATTTATACTATGATGAATATACGTTTTGATAACGGATGGCATCAGCCGAGATACTTCAGACTCTGGGGAACAAATACAGCGCAGAGATCCTGGACGCGACCGACGAGCCCCAGTCCGCCCAGGAGCTAAGCGACGAACTCGGGATCCCCATCGCCACCTGTTATCGCCGGATCGACGAGTTGACCGAGCACGACCTCCTCGAGCTCCACGACAACATCCTCTCGGACGACAGGCGTCGGATCAAGGTGTACCGGCGCAACGTGGACACGGTCCACATCGACTTCGAGGAGTCGCTCACCGTCGACATCGAGGAACGCTCGGAAGTGACGAACAAGCTCGACGAGGCCTGGCGGACCCTCTCGGAGAGCTAGTTCGAACGCGCGACCGCGCTGGCGACCGACTCTCGGCCGACGCATACGGATTCTTGCGTTCCGGGTTGGACCGCACGCAGCCGTGCGGT
Organism: Halosimplex sp.; assembly: GCA_042217395.1. GTDB lineage: Archaea > Halobacteriota > Halobacteria > Halobacteriales > Haloarculaceae > Halosimplex. The sequence goes on along the minus strand of JBDGSU010000066.1, from coordinate 45,727 downwards.
CGGCCCCGTACACGCGTGCTCCGAACCGTCTCGGACGCGCTCTCGCCGTCCTCTCTCCGCGGCCCGATTCCGACCGTACCGGTCTCGAAGTGCCGATATTCCTCGGTCTCACTGCCGATTATCAGGTGAGATATTTTCGAGGGTGGATTTAATAACGGATGTCGAGAAGCCCGGACCAACGTGGTTACAGTGATCGAACTTCTCTACGCCGTATCGACGCTCGTCTTCGTCGTCGCGGGGCTCACGATGGTCGGAATGGCGATTCGCGCGTACGTGCAGACGTCCCGACAGGCGATGTTACACCTCTCGCTGGGGTTCTCCCTGGCGGTCGCGGGCGCGGCCGCGACGATGATCAGCGCGTTCGTCACTGACTTCGCCGGCCCGCGTTCGCTCCTGCTGGTCAACAGCGGCCTCACGACCTTCGGCTATCTGTTCGTGATGTACAGTCTGGTCACCTACGAGTGACTGCCGCGGCGGTACCGGGATCCTGTTCTCAGAAATCTTCACCGTACTCGTAGATTAAATCTGATCCGATTAGTTCGATGAATCCTGGGGTATGAACCTTCTCGAGCCCATTTTTTGTGCCTGAGAACTGGACGCAGAACGATAATCTGTGGTTTTATTATCGATAATTGGGCAGTCACCCTTAATAGGGGAGAGTGGAATCCTCGGAGTAGAGTCCGGGCGCGACGGACCGCCCCGGGCGGAGAATCCATGTTACAGGACAAACGCAACGAACGAGACCGCGGGCAGGTCGGTATCGGGACTCTCATCGTGTTCATCGCGATGGTCTTGGTGGCGGCGATCGCGGCGGGCGTGTTGATCAATACGGCCGGCTTCCTCCAGACGAAATCGGAGGAGACCGGGCAGCAGTCGGGGCAGCAGGTCACCAATCGGCTGCAGGTCGCGGCCTCGACGGGGACGAACCTCACGAATCAGGAGGTCGGCGTCGTGAACATGACGCTGAAGAAATCGCCCGGGGCGAGTAACATCGACCTCGAGAACGCGACGGTCCAGTGGGTCGGCCCCTCGGGGACGTACAACCTGGTCAACGCCAGCGTCGAGGCCTCCGGTGCCGACGGCCACTTCGGTATCGTCCCGTTCAAAGACGCCGACGGTTCCCACCCGGTCCTCAACGACCCCGACGACCGCATGGTGATGGTCTTCGACCTCGGGCGTGACGACGTCGTCTCCGACGACCTGACCTCACTCGATAAGCGCACCGGTCGACAGACCGGTGCCGGTAGCGGTGACGGCGAAACGTACTTCGGTGACCAGATCCCCGAGGGAGCGTCCGTGAACATCAAGATCACTACGAAGTCCGGCGCGACCACGAGCGAACAGCTCACGGTTCCCGAGACCCTCTCGGGCTCCAAAGCGGTTCAGCTCTAAACCTGTCGAATATATTTCATTCGACGGAACTATACCTCTTTATCGCAGACAGTAGCGTATGGCACCGGGCGACGACGACCTGTCGGACGCGGACGACGGCCCCATCCTCTCGCCCGACGAGCTCGACATCACGCAGGACGAGCGCGTCGCGGAGATAGACGACGGTCGGTACGTCGTCTCGCCGGGCGACCCCATCGGGGACCTTCCAGCAGTAGAGGAGGAAGCGAAGCCGACGACGGAAGCGAGCGCACCCGTCGAGGAGGCGACCGAACCGGAGTCGGACTCGCCGGAACTCTCCGAACGCGCGATCCACGAGTTCCTGGAGGCGCAGTTCGACGAGTCCGAGTCCCGCTACGGGTTCGACGTCACGGCGACGTTCGACGGGCGGATCGAGCAGCGCCAGATGGTCTCGAACGACGTGGTGACGATCTTCGAGAGCCTCGTGCTCTGGTATGCCCAGCAGATCGACGGCAAGACGCCCGTGGAGGAGGTGCTCGGGATCTTGCTGATGGAGGCGAACGTCCCCGTGCGGTATCCGCCCGCGAGCCTCCAGCGGCTCCTCGAGTCGACCGAGCTCTCCCCCGACGACTCCATCGCCGACCTCATCGCCGCCGTCGGCGACGAAGACGGCTTCCGGATCTGAGACGGATTCGTGCGAGACAGTCCGGGACCGACCGCACGACCGCGTGCGGCCGACCCGGGTCACGCTTGCTTCGAATCCGTCTGCGGATCGCGGACGACCCGCGTCCGACGGCGACGGCCGTCTCCGGGTTCGCTTCGCCGGGCGCGATACCGCCGTGAGTCGAACCAGAGTTCGGGTTCGACGTTCGCGGCTGGGACCCGTATCCCCGCGCCTGCTGCTATCAATCCCGATAATTCACGGGAAGCCTTTATCTTGGTTTTGATAGTACGAAAGAGGTGATAGGCCCATGTCAGACGTACTGATAGCCGACGACTCCGAGTTCATGCGGAACCTTCTGCGCGAGATACTGGAAGAGGACCACAACATCGTGGGGGAGGTCGAGAACGGCGTCGAGGCGGTCGAGACGTACAAGGAAGCGGAGCCGGACCTGGTGATGATGGACATCGTGATGCCCATTCGGGACGGGATCGAGGCGACCGACGAGATCAAGACCTCGAATCCCGAGGCGAACGTCATCATGTGCACGAGCGTCGGTCAGGAGGAGAAGATGAAGGAGGCGGTCAGGGCGGGCGCGGACGGGTACATCACGAAACCGTTCCAGAAGCCGAGCGTGATGGAAGCCATCGAGGACGTCGTCCCCTCATGAAAGTCGACGTTCAGTCGCTCGGGACGTTCAACCGGCTCGCCCACGAAGGTGCCGAGCAAGCGACCCAGTCGCTGTGTCAGATGACCGGGCTCGACGCCGCCGTCGACGTGACGAAGATCACGCTCGTCGACCGAGCGGACGTCGGCGAGCAGCTCGCTACCGGCGACTACGTCGGCGTCCAGTTCGCCTTCGAGGGGGAACTGGCCGGGGACACCACCCTCGTGTTCGACCGCGCGGGCAGCGAGACGATGGTCGAGTCGCTCGTACCGGGCGGGGCCGCCGACGAGTCGATGGCCCGCTCGAGCGTCGAGGAGATCGGCAACATCATGATGAGCGGGTTCATCGACGGCTGGGCCGACTTCCTCGAGACCACTATCGAACACTACCCGCCCGAGTACGTCGAGGGCGACGGAGCGACGATGCTGCCTGGGCCGCCGGAAGGCGAGGACCGCGACCAGGTGTTCGTCTTCAAGAGCGAGATCGAGTGGGTCGGCGAGTCCGTGAGTTTCTACATCTACATGCTCCCGGAGTACGGCCCGCTCGCGGACGTGATGGCGAGTCACGCCGACTCCGAGGACGACGCCATCCCGGTCGACAAGTTGGAGGTGTTCAACGAGATGACCAAGGACGGGACCCAACAGGCCGCGGCCAACGTCGAGATGATGACGGGCATCGAGACCGAGGCGGAGGTCACTCGCCTGAGCTTCGCGCCCATCGAGGACGTCCCCAAGCAGATCGGGACCGACACCTACGTCGGGACGGTCGTCGAGTTCACGGGGGTCCCCAGCGGCTTCCTGCTGGTGCTGTTCGACGAGGCCTCCGCCGTCCACATCGCCGAGGCCATGATGCCCGTCGAGATGGACACCGACGAACTCACCGACCAGCACGAGGCGGCCATCGAGGAGCTGGGAAACATCATGACCTCGGGGTTCGTCGACGGGTGGGCGAACGTGCTCCAGACGTCGGTCGACCACACGCCGCCGCGACTGGTCCACGACATGGGCCGGGCGATCGTCGACCCGCTCGCCGCCCAGGTCGGCCAGCACCAGGAGCACGCGTTCATTATCGACTCGGGGATGCGGACCGACGACATCGAGTTCGGCGCGGAGATACACGCGCTCCCGAACGAAAGGGAATTACGTCAGGCGCTCGATGAGTTGCTCGTCGAACGAGCCGATCAGACCGGAGCCGACGTGGAAACGATCTTCTGACCCATGAAAGTCTACGACGGGACGACGACCGAGAGCGAACCGGTGGCCCAGCCCGAGCGGATCAAGGTCGGGATCGCCGAGTCGAAGGTCGCGAGTGGCAACGCGGTGTTGACGACGAGCGGGCTCGGCTCGTGTCTGGGCGTCGCCGTCTACGACCCGGTGGCGGACGTCGCCGGCCTCGTCCACGTCATGCTTCCCTCCCTCGACGACATGGAGGGGACCAACGAGGCCAAGTTCGCCGACTCGGGGATCCGCGCGCTCGTCGCCGAACTCGAACGCGACGGGGCCGAGCGCGAACGCATGGAGGCGAAGATCGCCGGCGGCAGCGATATGCTCGACTTCTCGGAGAACGGGTCGGGCATCGGCGTCCGCAACGTCGAGACGGGGCGTCGGACCCTCTCCGAGTTCGACATCCCGGTCGTCGGTGAAGACGTCGGCGGCGATCACGGCCGCTCGCTCCGGCTCGAAGTCGCCACCGGCGATCTCATCGTCAAAAGTGCGAACCGGGACGCGATCACGCTGTAGTGTCACGAAAGTGTTCTATCCGTCGGCCGTACGTCTGACGCGAGCGCGTTTCAGCGGTCGGAGTGACGCTTCTTTCTCGCCGAAATCGCCGAAAGTTACGTCCGGCGTTTCTTTCGCCGGCCGGGACGTTAGTTCAACGATCCGTCAGCCGAATCAACGCATCTGTTATCAGATATGATACCGGAAAGGGTACATTGAAGTGCGTTAGAGCGGACCTACTCACGTAATGAGCGTCGTCGCCCAATCGTTCGGCCCAGCGGGGCCGGGCGCGTCGGAGGCCGTTCCCGCGCTGGTTGTGCTGTTGACCAGCGGCCTCGTCGGGATGAGCATCCGACAGATGATCGACATATTCGGCGACGACGACGGTGACGACGGCGACGACGAGAGTATGGCCGACGGTGGACTGATGGCCGAGGACGGGCAGGACGACGACCTCGGCGGGTTCGGTGGTCTCGACGACGACGGGGGCGACGAGTTCGGCGAGTTCGGCGACGACGAGTTCGACGACATGGGCGGCGGGGGCGGCGGTGCGGACACCGACGAACTCGAACATCGACTCGACGAGCTCGAGACCGAAGTCGGCAGCCTCTCCTCGACGGTCAACACGGTCCGCAACGAGAACGAGCAGATCGCCGAGACCGTCGACGACGTCGAGGAGAACGTCCGCAAGCTGCTGGACATCTACGAGATGGTCACCCGGGGAGTCAACCCCTTCGCCGACGACATGGAACCGGGCGGCATGGGCGGCGCGGGCGCCGGCGGAGACACCTTCGGACTGTTCGCCGACGACGACGACGGCGGCGAAGAGGAGGACCTCGACGACGAGATCGCCAACGCCGACGCCGAGGGCTTCTTCGACGAGGACCTCGTCGAGGACGACGCCTCGCCCGAGGGGACCGTCGACGACGTGATGGGCGGCGGTGGCGACGACTTCGACGGCTTCGAGGACGACTGCGGGACCTTCGACGACGGCGCGCTCGACGGTGGCGACGACCTCGGGGGCGTGGACGACTTCGACGACGGGCTCGAGGACTTCGACGACGGTGCGGACGATCTCGACGAGGTGAGTGACGACATGAGCGAATCATCGGCCGACGGGGAGGGCGGCAAGTCCTTCGCGGAACTGAAAGACGAGTACGAATCGGGCGACGCGGAGTGGGCGGACGAGCTCGAAGCGGACGGAGACGAGGGCGAAGCCGACGAGTCAATCGAGGACGACCTCGGCGACGCCGACGACCTCCTCGAAGACGACGACTCCCTGGAGGACGACGACGGCGAGACCGGGGGGAACATGGCCGACGACGAGCTCTTCGACCAGGTCATCGAGGACGACGGGACCGACGAGAGCGCCGACGCCGACCTCGAAACGGACCCCGATCCGGACCCTGGCCCCGACCCCGACCCCGACCCCGAACCCGAAGTAGCGACGAGCGAGCCGGCACCGGAACCCGAACCGGAGTCGGCGCCCGAATCCCGCTCGGAACCCGAACCCGACCCCGAACCGGCGTCGGACCGCGCCGCGACGGCGGGGACGGCCTCCGATGCCGAAGCGGTCGCGGACTCGGAGGGCAAGCCGTACCTCGCGACGTTGCCGGAGGGGCTGGCGAGCGAGCTCGTGGTCGTCGAGTGGCTGGAGTACCTCGTCGATCGGGTGGGCGTCCGGGAGACGGCGCGGGCCATCGACTACTACGAGACGATCGACTGGGTGGCCGAACCGGTCGCCGACGACCTGCAGGCGTACCTGCGCGGGTTCGACGGGTCGGGCGGGGAGGAGGGGCTGACGATCGACCACCACACCCAGAGCCTGCGATACATCAGTCAACTCGACGGCGACGCCGCCGAGACCGTCGCCCTCTCGAAGCTGGCCGGGCGCCGCGGAGGTGGTTCCGATGGGCTTCAGCGTTAGCGGCTCCGCCGCGATCATCTTCGCCGGGCTGTTCATCGCCTTCGGGATGTGGTACAGCGCCGCCTCGAACGGCTTCGAGCGCGTCAGCGACGCCCGACAGGACCGCAGCGAGCACCTCCTCGCCCAGCAGAACTCGGGGATCGCCGTTCGGAACGCGAACTATTCCACGAAGACGGCCAACAACCGGACGTGGTACCTCTTCGATTTGGCGGTCAGGAACACCGGATCGGAGGGGCTCTCGCTCCCGCGGACCGACGTCCTGATCGACAACGAGTACCGGACCGGCTGGGCGGCCAACGCGACGGTCGACGGGTACCCCGACACGGGCCTCTGGCTCCCGGGCGAGAAGCTGTTCGTCGAGTTCAACGAATCGACCGAACCGGGGCGCGTGAAGGTCGTCGCCGGCACCGGCGTCAGCGACAGCGCGGAGGTGACGGTGTCGTGACCGACCGGTCCCCCGCCGTCTCGGATCGGCGGTCTGTCGGCCCGCTCGGCGGTCGTTCCGCGGAGGTGATCCGCCGTGGCTAGCGTCTCCGTCTCGCACATGATCCTGTTCATCGCGTCGATGCTCGTCGCGGCGAGCGTCGCCGGCGTGTTCACCGACACCGTCGGCCAGCTGAGCAACGCCATCGACGACCAGGGCCTGCGGGTCAGCCAGGAGGTGCGGACGGACGTCGAGATCATCAGCGACAGCGGGTCGACCGCCATCTACGACAGCGAGGGTAAGGACAACGTCACGCTCCACGTCAAGAACACCGGCTCGGAGACGCTCCCGGCGGACGGGGAGTCGATCAACGTCTTCGTGAACGGGCGCTTCGAGACGGACGTCGGCGTGACGCTGCTGGGCGACGCGCCGGCCTGGCGGCCCGGCGAAGTCGTCCGCCTGGAGATAAACCGAACCGCCGACCCGTTGCCCGCGAACGACGACCAGCGCGTGAAGGTGATCGTCAACGGCGACGAGGAGATATTCGAGTTCAGAACATGAGCATCGCGACCACCGACCTGCTCTCGCTCGGCTGCAAAGAGCGGGACAGACTCAACAAGGAACTTGGCGGGGGCATCCCGCCGGGCAGTATCGTGCTCGTCGAGGGCGACTACGGCGCCGGCAAGTCCGCGATCAGCCAGCGCTTCTCCTACGGCCTCTGCGAGGAGGGTCACACGGTGACGATGCTCTCGACCGAGCTGACCGTCGGGAGCTTCCTCGACCAGATGCACTCGCTGGACTACGACATGGTCGAGCACCTGCTCGACGAGAACCTGCTCTTCCTGCACGCCGACATCGGCGACGGGAACACCTTCTCTGGCCAGGAAGACGAGGGCGACCGGAAGGAGCTCCTGAAACGGCTCATGGAGGCGGAGGTCATGTGGGACTCCGAAGTGGTGATCATCGACACCTTCGACGCCATCCTCCGCAACGACCCCAAGTTCGAGGCGCTGGTCCGCCAGAACGAGGAGCGCCAGGCCGCTCTGGAGGTCATCTCCTTCTTCCGGGACATGATCTCCCAGGGGAAAGTCATCATGTTGACCGTCGACCCCTCGACGCTGGACGAGGAGGCCATCGGACCGTTCCGCGCGATCGCCGACGTGTTCATCGAACTCGAGATGATCGAGGTCGGCAACGACGTCCGCCGCCAGATCAGCGTCCTCCGCTTCGCCGGGATGGGCGAACAGGTCGGTGACACGATCGGTTACTCGGTCCGCTCGGGAACCGGCATCGTCATCGAATCGCGCAGCGTCGCCTGACCACCCGCACCTCACAGGACCCCAGCACAGCCATGACCGAACACGGACGACCCAAACCCTCGGACGAACTCAGGCAGGTCGCGTCGCGGCGCCCGCACCTGATGGACCACCTGAAGAAGTTCAAACAGATCACCGGGGAGTTCCCCACGTTCATCGAGGAGGCCGACGACGACTACGAGTCCCACCGGCCCAACGTCCTCTACCCCGTGGGCGGGCCGATCTTCTGTCACATCTACGGCGACATCGGCCAGGACATGAAATACTACGCCATCGAGCCCGAGCTGGACGAGGAAGAGTCGGTCGTCTTCGAGCAGGTCCGCAACAAGCTGCTCCAGAAGAGCGTCAACAAGCCCGCGCCGACCAGCGACACGGAGTACGACGACCGTATCGAGGAACTGCTGCAGGAGTCGACCACCATCAAGAACGGCGCCAGCGACGAGAGCGGCGTCCTCTCGCGGTTCTCCAAGTTCTCGAACCTCGGCAAGGTCGAGGTCACCGAGTCCACCTACGAGAACATCCTCTACCGGCTCAACCGCGACATCGTCGGGCTCGGCCCGCTCGAACCGGTCATGCGCGACCCGGCCAACGAGGACATCCACGTCATCGGCCCCCACGAGTGTCACGTCGACCACGCCGTCTACGGGATGCTCTCGACCACGGTCGACTTCGGCACCCCCGAGGAGTACGACCAGTGGCTCAAGAACATGGGCGAGCGCATCGGCGACCCCGTCTCCGACAGCGACCCCATCGTCGACTCGACGCTCCCGGACGGCTCGCGTCTCAACCTCATCTACTCCGACGACGTCTCCGTCAAGGGCCCCTCCCTGACCATCCGTCAGGGCGACGACGTCCCCCTGTCGATCTTCCAGATCACCAAGTGGGGCACGCTCTCGCCGCAACTGGCGGCGTACCTCTGGCTCTGTCTCGAGAACGAACAGACGGTGTTCGTCGTCGGCGAGACGGCCTCGGGGAAGACCACGACGCTCAACTCCATCATGGCGTTCATCCCCCGCGACGCGAAGATCTACACCGCGGAGGACACCGCCGAGGTCCTGCCACCCCACGACACCTGGCAGAAACTGCTCACCCGGGAGGGCGAAGACGAGGGCTCCAGCGTCGACATGTTCGACCTGGTCGCGGCCGCCCTCCGTTCGCGGCCCGACTACATCATCGTCGGCGAGGTCCGCGGCGAGGAGGGCCGCATGGCCTTCCAGGCCGCCCAGACCGGCCACCCGGTCATGCTGACGTTCCACGCGAGCGACATCGTCTCGATGATCCAGCGCTTTACCGGCGAACCGATCAACGTCCCGGAGACGTTCATGGACGTCGCCGACGTGGCCCTGTTCCAGAACCGGGTCAAGCAGGGCGACCAGGTGTTGCGCCGCGTGACGAGCGTCCAGGAGATCGAGGGGTACTCCAAGGAGATGGACGGCGTCGTCACCCGCCAGTCCTTCTACTGGGACCCCGTCGAGGACGAGATCATCTTCCAGGGGATGAACAACTCGTTCGTCCTCGAAGAGCAGATCGCGACGCTGCTGGGCTACGAGGACACCCGGGACATCTACGACGACCTGAACTTCCGGGCGAGCGTCATCGAGCGAGCGATACAGGAGGGTATTCTGGGGTACCACGAGGTCAACGAACTGATCGAGAACTTCCAGCGCGACGGCGTGGAAGGGCTCCCGTTCGACATCCACCGGGAACAGTAATGGCCTCGGCTGACGAATCGGCCGGCACCGTCGAACTCTCGCTGACGGGCGTCCTCGCGGGGCTGATCGACGCCTACCAGCAGATGCCGATGGCGCCCAACCGCTATCTCGGCGTCATCCTCGCGCCGTCGGCCCTCTTTTTCGTCGCCACCGTCGCCGTCGGCCTCCTGCTCGACCTCCCGCTGCTGATCCGCGGACCGATCCCCCTGCTCGGCTTCCTGCTTTTCGCCTCCGCGCTCTTCTACCCGAAGATCCTCCTCTCTCAGCGCAAGGCCGAGCTCAACAACCAGTTCCACCTCGTCGTCACCCACATGACCGTGCTCGCGACCACGAACATCGACCGCATGGAGGTGTTCCGACAGCTCTCGAAGCAGGACCAGTACGGCGAGATGGCCGCCGAGATCGGCCGCGTCGTCGAACTCGTCGACACCTGGAACCAGAGCCTCGACGACGCCTGCCGTCGCCGCGCCAAGCAGGTCCCCAGCGGCGCCGTCTCCGATTTCTTCGACCGACTTGGCTACACCCTCGGCGCCGGCCAGGCACTCGACGACTACCTCGTCTCCGAACAGGACCAGATCATCGCCAACTACAAGACCGTCTACCAGGGCACGCTGGACAACCTCGAGGTCATGAAGGACCTGTACCTCTCGATGGTCCTCTCGATGACCTTCGCGCTGGTGTTCGCGGTCGTCCTCCCGGTGCTGACGGGGACGAACCCGACGATGACCGTCAGCGCCGTCATCGTCCTCTACGTGTTCGTCCAGTCGGGCTTTTACCTCGCCATCCGCTCGATGGCGCCCCACGACCCGCTGTGGTACCACCCCGAGGACAAACGCTCTCCCGTCGAGGGGAAGATCCGCAACGCCCTCATCGTCGGGACCGCCCTCTCGGTCGGCCTGCTCGCCTTCTCGCTGGCGGGCATGCTCGGGCTCAGCCCCGTCACCCTCGACGACGCGGTCTTCTTCCTCGACCCGCTCCCGCTGCCGCTCTACGCGGCGATCCCGACCCTCCCGCTGTTGATCCCCGGCCTCGTCGTCAACGCCGAGGAGAAGAAGATCAAGGCCAGAGACGAGGAGTTCCCGAGTTTCATCCGCGCGCTCGGGGCCACCGAGGGCGCCAAGCAGTCGACCACCTCCTCCGTCCTCGAATCGCTCCGGAAGAAGGACTTCGGACCGCTGACCGACGACGTCGACAACCTCTACAAGCGGCTGAACATGCGTATCGAGACGACCCAGGCGTGGCGTCACTTCACCGCCGAGTGTCGCTCCTCGCTCATCCAGAAGTTCTCCGAGATGTACCTCATCGGCCGCGAGATGGGCGGCGACCCCAAACTCCTCGGCGAGCTCATCTCCGAGAACATGATGGAGGTCCAGCAGCTGCGCCAGCGCCGCTCGCAGGCGACGACCACCCTGATCGGCCTCCTCTACGGGATCACCGCCGCCTCCACGTTCGCCTTCTTCATCGGCCTCCAGGTCGTCAACATCCTCGCCAGCATGAGCCTCGACCTGGCCAGCGGCACCAACAACTTCGACGTCGGTAGCCTCATCAACACCGAGGTCTACAACATCCCCCTCATCGAGTTCCTGCTGATCATCGTCATCATGTTCGGCGCCATGCTCTCGGCGCTGATGGTACGCACCGTCGACGGCGGCCACAAGATAAACACGTACGTCCACTTCGTCGCGCTGGCCTGGATCGGCTCTATCACCGCCGTCGTGACCAAGTGGCTCGTGACGCAGTTTCTCGCCATCTAAATTTTTACTTCGGGGGGTTTCCTCGCTCGGCCTTCGGCCTCGCTGCGGGAACCCCCGCTCGCAAAAATTTAGTACAAAAAGGGCCGGACGCATCGCTCTCTCCGTTCACGGCTCGCTACGCTCGCCGTTCACAACGAGGTGCTCCCGGTCGGTCGCACCTCGCCCCGCTCGCTCACGTCCGGTGAACCGGCGCTTCGCGCCGGATAGCCGGTGCGACCCTGCCCTTCCCCGGGTCGGCCGATGAAACGCCCTCCCGGCCACCGCTCCCGCACCGCCACCGCTCCCGCACCGTTACGCTCCCGCACCGCCACCGCTACGCTCCCGCACCGCCACCGCTGAACGGCCCCGTACAACTATTTGGCCGCCATTCGACTACACCCGCATGGCAGAACCGGAAGACACGCTGGCCCGATCGCCCGTCGACTTCGACTCCGCGGTCGCGTACGCGCTCCACCCCGAGATGCGTCGGCTCATCATCCTCTATCTCGTCGGGACGTTGCTGCTCCCGATCGGGCTCGCGCTGTTCGTGAACCTGCCGGTGTTCGGAGCGATCGCGCGCCTCGTCCGCCGAGTCGTGGGCCTCGCGGTCGTCCTCGTCGGGGCGACCTTCTTCTTCGGCGGCGTCGTCGGCGCCGCGTTCAAACTCGTCGCCGACGCGAACATCCTCGCCGCCTCGCTCGAGGAGTGACCCGCTACTCCCGACCACCCTCTACCGCTTCGAGGACGACCCCGTCGTCGAACTCGCCGCGCTCGTCGGCTTTCTCCCGGCGGACCCGTTCGACCTCGTCGGCGTCGACCCCGCGGCAGGCCGCCAGTGCGTCCAGCACGGCCCGCACGTCGGCCCGCTCGTCGACGACCCGTCGCGGACGAGCTCGTCGAATCGTTCGGAAGTCGACCCACCGGGGATTAGCCGCTCCCGGCGGCGGTCGCGTTCGTCGGCTGGTTGTCCTGCACTTCCACCTGGACGCCGCCGCCCGCGGGGACGGTGACGTTGCGGGTGTCGACGATCTCCCCGTCGGCGTTGGTCACGACGACGGTCACCGTCGTCCCGCTCTGGCCCTTGCCGGGTTCGGGGACCTGGTCGAGTTCGGACCACCTGAGGAACGCGTAGATCGGCTCTGTGCCCTCGACGAGGGTGACGTCGCCGCTCTCGGCGTTGACGAACGCGGTGTAGACCACGCCAGAGCGGCTCCCGGACACGACTTTGACGTGCCAGTAGAGCGTGTCGCCGCGGACGACCGGGGCCGGTGCGATCGCCTCGGCGTTCGACAGCCGGTTGACCTGCGGGCGCCGCTCGACGAACTCGACGGCCTTCTGTGGCCCGATCTGTGACTCGCTGTAACGCTGGACGCCGACGGCGCCGCTCTGGCCGTCGACGGTCCACACCTCGTAGACGCCGTTCCCGGTGCCGGTCGGCTCGGTCGCGACGAAGTAGGTCAGCTCCGGTCCCGCGCCCTCCGTCGGGACGACGATCGGCCACTCGTTGCCCGACTCGGGGAGGTCCGCGATGGCCAGCACGTCCTCCTTCCAGAACCACTTGTTCAGGGCGCCGTGGACGTACTGCATCGACTCGACGTCGAACATGGCGAGGCCGTAGGGGTAGAAGTTCTGCCCGCGAAGCAGCGGCGACTCTCGGGCCTCCCGGGGCGACAGGCTCTCGATGGACCCGTCGGTGTGCATCACCTCGACGGACCCGTGTCGCGGGACGGCGTAGAGCTGCGGGATCGGCGCCGCTCTGAAGTGCCACTCGTAGACCGTGGTCGAGTGGGCGATGTAGGCGGTGCCGTTCGCGCGGGCGTTGAACGTCGTGTCCCAGTCGTGACGCTTGAACGGCGTCGCGAGGACGCTCCGGTACCGGTAGCCGTCGGTGACCAGTTGCCCGCGACCGGTGGCGAACTCGGTCTCCTCGACGTCGACGCGCTTGTCCGTGGTGGTCATGTCGACGTACAGCGCGCCGTGCTGGTTGCCCAGCAGGGCGACCAGAAAGTTGTCCGGGACGACGCCGTACGACCAGGCGTACGAGCCGTTTCGGTAGGCGATGTCGGACTCCGTGAGCCGGTACTGGGGGTACTGCATCGATGACTGGGCGTAGTTGTCGGCGACGCTCCGCGGGAGCGCGCGGACGTGCTCGGCCGACGTGTTCGGCAGCGTCTGCAGGTTCGTCGCGTCGCTCTGTAACTCGTCCGCGACCCGCGAGTGGGCGTAGACGCCGCTGACGACCGGTCCGACCAGCAGGCCGAGCACCACGAAGACGGCGACCGCGAGCACGTACAGGAGCGGGGCGTCGCGCGCCCTCCCGACGGCCGCGATCACGGCCGCCACCGCGCCCCACTGGAGGACGCTCGGCGTTCCGAAGAACAGGCCGTACAGCAGCGACTGCGTCGTCGGGAGGGCGACTATCGCGAGGACGGCGGTCGCGACGGCGAACGCCGCGAGTTCCACTCGGGAGACGTCGAACTCCAGCTCGACGTCACCGGCGCTACTCACCGTCGATCACCGCGCTGCTCCGCGCCATCCGTCTGTTCGAGCTGTCGGGGACCATCCGTATCGGCCCCCTCGTCCGGACTGGTACTAAATCCGTCCGTTCGCGACGCCGCGGTCGACCCGGCGGCGACGACCAGTACCCGGGCCGGTCCGGATCCCCGTCCGCGACGGGTGGCGTTTTGCCGCTGGGGTCCCAAGCCGTGTCCATGTGTGGTCGGTACAGCCTCTTCGCACCGCCCGCCGATATCGAGGAGCGCTTCGACGCGACGTTCGACGACGAGTTCGAACCGCGGTACAACGCGGCGCCGAGCCGGGCCCTGCCGGTGATCTCCGGCGACGAGCCCGAGACGATCCAGCGGATGGAGTGGGGCCTCGTCCCCGAATGGGCCGACGACCGCTCGGACTTCGAGTTCATCAACGCACGCGCGGAAACAATACGGACGAAGCGAAGTTTCGCCAACGCCTACGAGTCCCGCAGATGCCTCGTTCCAGCCGACGGCTTCTACGAGTGGGCCGAGACGGGCGATGGCAAACAGCCCTACCGCGTCACCGTCGGCGACGGCGACCTGTTCGCGATGGCCGGGCTCTGGGCGCGCTGGACGCCGCCACAGACCCAGACGGGGCTGGGAGACTTCGGCGGCGGTTCCGGACCGGACGGCGACCCCGACGCGGTGGAGACGTTCACCGTGATCACGACCGAACCGAACGGGACCGTCGCCGATTTGCACCACCGGATGGCCGTCGTCCTCTCCCCCGAGGAGGAGGAGCAGTGGCTCACCGGCGACCCCGACGAGGTCGAGGGCTTGCTGGATCCCTACCCCGCGGACGCGATGCGGACGTATCCCGTCTCGACGGCCGTCAACGACCCCGCGAACGACTCGCCCGCGGTGCTCGAGGAGGTCGACTTCGGCGGGTGAGCGCCGGTCCGAACGCCGCGGCCCCTGCCGGAGCGCCGCGTCGATTCGAATCCTTTTAGGGCGCGAGGGGGGAACAGGTCGGTATGGCTATCAAACCCGCCTACGTCAAGAAGACGGCGACGCTGCTGATGGAGCGGTATCCGAACGCCTTCGGCGACGACTTCGAGCACAACAAGGACGTCGTCACCGAGCTGACGAACGTCGAGTCGAAGGGCGTCCGGAACCGCATCGCCGGCTACGTCACCCGCAAGCAGGGCCAGCCCGCCGAGGCGTAATACTCCGTATACGCGGACCGACTCTCTCCTCTCTTTCGCTCCCACCGACGAGTCGTCGCGCGATCCCGGGGCCGCTCGGCGGCGGTCTCTCACGAACGTTCCCGACCGTGGTAGGCGTATCCAAACAGTTTTGAAGGGTGGTGACTCTATCCCGGAACAATGACTGTCAGCGTAGGCATCCTCGGTGCGACCGGTGCGGTGGGGCAGCGACTCATCCAGCTGATCGACCCCAATCCCGACTTCGAGATCGAAGCGCTCACCGCGAGCGAGTCCAGCGTGGGCAAGACGTACCGCGAGGCGAGCAAGTGGCGTATCGACGCGCCAATCCCCGACGACGTGGCCGAGACGGAGGTCGTCGCGACCGAACCCGGCGCCGTTCCGGACGACGTCGACCTGATCTTCTCGTCGCTCCCCTCCAGCGTCGGCGAGCGCGTCGAACCCGACTTCTGCGAGGCGGGTTACGTCGTCTCCTCGAACTCCTCGAACGCGCGCGCGGACGACGACGTCCCGCTCGTCATCCCGGAGGTCAACGCCGACCACATGGAACTCATCGAGGTCCAGCGCGACGAGCGCGGCTGGGACGGCGCGCTCGTCAAGAACCCCAACTGCTCGACGATCACGATGGTGCCGCCCCTGGCCGCGCTCGACGAGGCCGCGACCCTCGAGCGCATCGAGGTCGCCACGCTCCAGGCGGTCTCGGGCGCCGGCTACTCCGGCGTCTCCTCGATGGAGATCATCGACAACGCCATCCCCCACATCGGCAAGGAGGAGAAGAAGATGGAGACCGAGTCCCGGAAGCTGCTCGGCGAGTTCGACGGCGCCGAGGTCCACTGGCACGACGCCGACGTCGCCGCCTCCTGTAACCGGATCCCGACCATCGACGGCCACCTCGAGAACGTCTGGGCCGACACCGCCGAGGATCTGTCGCCGTCGGCGGCCGAGGACGCGATGACGGAGTATCCCTCGCTGGACCTGCCGAGCTCGCCCGACCAGCTCATCGAGGTGTTCGACGAGCCCGACCGCCCGCAGCCCCGCCTCGACCGGAACCGAGGGAACGGCATGACCGTCTCCGTCGGCGGCGTCCAGGAGACCACCCACGGCCTGCAGTTCAACTGCCTCGCCCACAACACGCTGCGCGGCGCCGCCGGCGCGAGCGTGCTGAACGGCGAACTGCTGCTGGACAGCGGCTACCTGTAGTAGAATTCGAGAGACATGGCTCGGACGATCGCACGACTGCGTGCGATCGACCGTGCGAACGCTTTCAGATTCTACTATATGATCGGTCCCCGCGTTCGAGCCGGCGTGTGGCCGAGAATAGACGACGTTTTCCCGCGCGTTCCCCAACCTCGACCATGGACGAGGGGACCTACCGCGTGTTGCCCGGCCGAGACGAGGGGACCTACCGCGTGTTGCCCGGCCGAGACGAGGGGACGTGGCGCTTTCTCGACCGCGAGACCTACGAGACGATCGCCGTGCCTCGCGACGGCCACGACGCCCCCGTCGCGGACCTCCGGGCGGGCTACCTCGTCGACGCGGACCTCGACTGGGGATCCGAGGACCCCGACGTTCGCTCGCTCTCGGTACGCCGTCCGACCCTCTACGCGTTCGTCGACGCGGCCGACCCGATCTTCGAGGTCGCACAGAACCTCTGGGAGGAGACGCGCGCCGCGGGCGACGGGATGAACGCGACGCAGACGTACGACACGGACAACGCCGTCAACGGCGTCTGCTACGTCTTCGCCGACGCCAGTCGGCCCTCGGTGTTCGACGAGTTCCGCACCGGCGCCCGGCCGCTGGAGCCCCTGGTCGACCGGGTCAACGACGGCGCCGAGGAACCCGAACCGCGGGAGCTGTTCGCCCTTCGACCGCCCGACGGCGAGTACGCTGTCGTCACCATCGCGCTGACGAAGGGCGGGCGCTTCGCCGAGACGCTCCGGGAGACCTACGAGCGTCCCCACTCCGACGAACCGCTGGTCTGAGCACCGCCGTGGGTTCTTCCCCCGCAGAGTCGGATCGCATCGCCGTGTCCGCGATGCGACACCTTATGCGTCTGTAACGCTCTAGCACACGTATGAGCTATTCGCTCGTGGGTGCCGGTGTCCTCCTCGACGGCACGCAGCCGCTGCAAGCCCTGCCGGGGCTGTCGCCGCTGACTGTGGTCGGCGTGCTCCTCCTGCTGATCGTGGTCGCGGCGGTGTACTCCGCGGTCGAGATCGTCGAGGCCTACGAGAAGGAGGCCCTGACGGTCTTCGGCGAGTACCGCGAACTGCTCGAACCGGGGATCCACGTCATCCCGCCGTTCGTGAGCCGGACCTACCCGTTCGACCTGCGGACCCAGACCATCGACGTTCCCCACCAGGAGGCGATCACCCGCGACAACTCGCCGGTGGTCGCCGACGCCGTCGTCTACATCAAGGTGATGGACGCCAAGAAGGCGTTCCTCGAGGTCGAGGAGTACAAGCGCGCCGTCTCCAACCTCGCCCAGACCACGCTGCGAGCCGTCCTCGGCGACATGGAACTCGACGACACGCTGTCGCGCCGGGACATGATCAACGCGCGCATCCGCGAGGAACTGGACGAGCCCACCGACGACTGGGGGATCCGCGTCGAAAGCGTGGAGGTCCGGGAGGTCAACCCGGCCGCCGGCGTCAAGCAGGCCATGGAACAGCAGACGTCTGCCGAACGCCGCCGCCGCGCGATGATCCTCGAAGCCCAGGGGGAACGCCGCTCTGCCATCGAGCAGGCCCAGGGCCAGAAACAGTCCGACATCGTCCGGGCGCAGGGGTCGAAGCAGAGCCAGATCCTCGAGGCGCAGGGCGACGCCATCTCGACGGTGCTGCGGGCCAAGTCCGCCGAGTCGATGGGCGAGCGGGCCATCGTCGACAAGGGGATGGAGACCCTCGAGAACATCGGTCAGGGCGAGTCGACGACGTTCGTCATGCCCCAGGAGCTCACCTCGCTGGTCGGTCGGTACGGCAAGCACCTCTCGGGCAGCGACGTCACCGACGTGGCGTCGCTCGACGGGAACGGGGAACTGGACTCGCTCGAGTTCGACAGCGAGACGCGCGAACTCATCGGGCTCGACGACATCGCCGAGATCATCGGCGAGATCGACCAGGAAGCGGAGGTCGACGTCGAGGCGATGGAACGGGAGGCCCAGGCCGTCAAGGAGGGCGAGGAACTCGGCGCCGACGACGCGATGGCGGAGCGGGAGTGAGACTCCGGGCCCTCTCATACGGAGTCTCGCGAGCGCCTCTCGGGTCGCCCGGGGAGTGCGTCCGGATCCCGAACTGTCTCGCGAGGATCCGCATCAGACTACCTGGTTCGGAAGTTCGGCCCACTCGCCCGTCTCCTCGGCGGTCGAGACGGCCTCGGCGACGATGTCGGCGAGGCGTTCGAAGTACTCGGGGGTGTGACCGGCGTTGTGCGGCGTGATCAGGACGTTCTCGAAGGTCCACAGCTCGTGGTCCTCCGGGAGCGGTTCCGGGTCGGTGACGTCGAGCGCGGCGCCGCGGATCGAGTTCCAGCGGAGGGCCTCGACGAGCGCGTCGGTGTCGACGACGCCGCCGCGGGCCACGTTGATCAGCACCGAGTCGGGCGGCATCGTCACGAAGGCGTCCTCGTCGATCAGGCCTTCGGTCGCGTCGGTGAGCGGGCAGGCGAGGACGACGTAGTCGGCGTCGCCGACGGCCTCGCCGATCTCCTCGTAGCCGTAGACCTCGTCGGTCGGTCCGCCCTCCTCGGGGTGATAGCGGACGCCGACGGTGTCGACCTCGAACCCCTGTAACCGCTGGACGACCGACTCGCCGATGGGGCCCATGCCGACGACGGCGACGGTGCCGCCGGCGAGTTCGTGGGCCTGGTGGGAGCGCCACTCGCGGCGGTCCTGGCGCCGGCGGGACTCGAGGAAGTCGCGGGCGAACGCGAGGGCGGCGCCGACGGCGTACTCGCCGACGTTCTTCCCGTGGACGCCCGAGGCGTTCGTGACCGCGACGCCGCGCTCGCGGAAGGCCTCGAGCGGCAGGTGGTCGACGCCGGCGTACGAACAGGCGAACAGTTCGATGTTCTCGGCGCGTTCGAGGCCGTCTTCGTCGAGTTCGAGCCCGGCGACGACTCGTGCGTGGGGGAGCAACTCGCGTTCGCGCTCCGGGGTTCCGGCGTACCCGACCTCGTACTCGGGGAGTCGCTCGCGAAGGGCGGCGACGTACGATTCGGGGTCCAGCCCGTGGATGTTCTGCCGCAGGACCAGTACCTCGGGCGCGTCGTCGTCGGCTGACTGGGTCATGTCGCGGCGGTTCGCGCGGACTCGTGAAAAGTGTCGGCGTCGGTCTAAGGGGACAGTCAATACAGGCCAGAGAGTGAGCGATTGCGGTGGCGCGCGCTGTCGCGGCCTCCGTGCCGCGACAGCAGCGTGCGAGATCTGCTCACGGGCGCGAAGCGCCCGTTCGCACGGTCCGAGGGACCTTCGGTCCCTCGCTATCTTCGCGAGTGGAACGAGCGATGGAATCGGCTGGGGAGGTGTGTGGCGCGGTGCTGTCGCTGTGTGGTCCCTGGTGGACTGATAGTGTTTATTGTAGGCCATTGCCGGATCGCGCCGCCCACGGGGTCGGCACGTACCGGTACATCGCTACAATAAACACTATGAAAGGGCGAGGCGCGCTCGCGCCGATAGTCGCCTGAGCGGGCACTATCCGCGCGGGCGGTGCCGAGAGCGCGGATATCCCGCCTCAGCGACCGCGAGAGCGAGGCGCGACCAACGGGAGCGCCTCGACACGCGAACGGGGAGCGCAGCGACCCGTGAGCGAGCGCGCCGAGGGCTTTCAACGCTCGTTGCCACGGGCGGTGGATCTCACCGCTAGCGAGCGCGCCGAGGGCTTTCAGCGCTCACTGATTCGTGCGATCACTCTAATTTGCTTTCGTTCCAGACCAACTCAACCAGAAGCAACTGCTCGACTCCCACCTGAACCGAACACGACACCTCAGAGCCCGACGAAGCGGAGCACGTCGTAGCGGAGCACGAAGCGGGCAAGGCCGGCGCCGTAGGCGAGCATCCAGAAGAACACGTAGCCGAACACGCCGATGCGGAGGCGGCTGCGCCAGTGGTCCATCCGGTCGCCGCCGATCTCGTCCAGGAGGACGTCCTGGTCGTAATCGTTGTAGAGGTCGTGGCGGCGCTTGGCGGTGAAGATGCGGACGATCCCGGTGAAGCCGAACGCGAGCATGGCGTAGGCCTGGAGGCCGAGGAAGGCGTGGACCATGGCGAAACTGCCGATCTGGTCGAACAGCCGCGGCGCCATCCAGAACAGCATCGGCACCGTGGTCAGGACGAGCCCGGTCACGACGAACTTCAGGTGGTGCATCAGCACGCCCCACGTGACGGGCTCGGTCTCGATGATGTACCAGGCGCCGTAGACGAAACAGGGGAAACTCGCGGTCACGGCCATCAACACGACCGCCGCGACGACCCCGTCCGACACCATGACCGACGCTATCGTCCGGTCGCGCTAAAACGTGCCGAAACCCCCGCGTCGACCGCCGCTGACCCCACCGCCGGCGCGAACCGGGCGCAATGCCGGAACGGCTATATGAGCGGTTGTTCAATCGGTCAGCTATGGCGACCGACTCGACGCGGTTGCGCCGGTTGCTCTCCGAGCAGCTGGGCGAGTGCTGTGAGGCCGACGTGGAAGAGCGGATCGACGAACTGCAGGGACTGGCCGACGCGGTCCCCGCCGGCGTGGACGCCGACCTGTCGGCGCTGTCGGCGCTGAGCGACGGGACGCGACACGGGATCGTCCGGTATCTCGCCGCGGCCGACGGGGAGCTCTGCGTCTGCGAGCTCTCGCCGCTGGTCGACGTCAGCGACAGCGCGATCAGCCACGCGCTCTCGGACCTGCACGACGCGGGGCTGGTGACCCGCCGGAAGGAGGGGACGTGGCGCCACTACGACGCCACCGAGCGGGCCGAGCGGCTCCTGGACGCGCTGGACGAGACACGGGGGGACGGATGAGCGACGACGGCGCCCACTCGGGCGGCGAGACGAGTGAACCCGGGGCGGACACCGGAGCGGACGAACCGGTCCGGATCGCCCTGCTGTGCGTCCAGAACGCGGGGCGGAGCCAGATGGCGACGGCGTTCGCCGAGCGCGAGCGCGACCGGCGCGGACTGGGCGAGCGCGTCGAGATCCGATCCGGCGGGACCGACCCGGCCGACGAGGTCCACCCGGGCGTGGTCGAGGCGATGGCGGAAGTCGGCATCGATATCTCAGACCGCGTCCCGAAAGCGATCGCCGCGGAGGAACTGGCGGCCTGTGACTACGTGGCGACGATGGGCTGTTCGACGCTGGATCTCGACCCGGCGGCGGGCGTCGACGTGCGCGACTGGGCGCTGCCGGACCCGCACGGGCGGGACATCGCGACGGTCCGGGAGATCCGCGCTACGGTCGAGGCGAACGTCGCCGATCTGTTCGACGAGTTCTCCGAGCGACCCGCCGAGAGCGGGCGACCGCAGGAATGACGCTGGCGGATCTGTTGGCCCCGGAGCTGGTGCTGGCCGCGTTCGCCGGCGGCGCCTTCGGTGCGGCGGTGGGAGCGCTGCCGTCGTTCTCGCTCGCGGGGCTGGTCGTCGTCGTCGGCGAACTGTACGCGTCGGCGACGCGGTCGATAACGGGATCGGTCCCGGTGGACGTGACGGGCGGAGTGGCGTTCGGCGTCGTCCTCGGCCCCCACGTCGCGTTCGCGGGCGGTGCGGCGGCGGTCGCTTACGCCGGCCGGCGGGGATACCTCGATTCGGACGGCGACGCCTACGACCCGAAAGACGTGACGCGCGGGCTGGGCAGTCGTCCGGACGTGCTCGCGGTCGGCGGCGCGTTCGGCGTCGTCGGCTACTGGGTCGCGACGTTCGCCGCGTCGCTCGGCGTCCCGGTCGACCCGGTCGCGCTGGGCGTCGTGGTGTCGGCGCTCGCGCACCGGGCGGTGCTCGGGTACGGCGTGGTCGGCGCGCCGGCGAGTCGGCTGCTGGACGTGTCCTCGGTGCGGGCGGCCGACCCCTCGTCCGAGGAGGCGATGCGAAGCGACGGGGGACCGCGGACCGAGGAAACGGAACCGACGGGGGCCGTCGACATCTGGCTCCCGTACCAGTACCGCTGGGGACACGTCCTCGCGCTGGGCTCGGTCGTCGGCGTGCTCTCGGCGTACACCGCGTACCTGACCGGGAGCGCCTTCCTCGCGTTCGGGATCACGGTCTCCGTACTCTTCCTGCTCTGTGCCGGCGTCGGGGAGATCCCGGTGACTCACCACATGGCGCTGCCGGCGAGCACCGTGGTCGTCGCGCTCGCGGGCGTCTCCGGAGGCGTTCCGGCGCCCGGAGCGGTGTCGGCGTCCGTCCCGCTGGGCGTCGCGCTCGTCGCGGGCGGAGCCTTCGGCGCGGCCGGCGGGCTCCTCGGGGAACTGGCCCAGCGGGTCTTCTACGCGCACGCGGAGACGCACCTCGACCCGCCGGCGACGAGCATCGTGGTGACGTCGGGACTGATCGCGGTGCTCGCGGCGACGGGCGTCCTGCCGGCGGCCGCGTGGGTGCCGCTGCCCTGAGGCGGACGTGCCGAGCGGGGTCGATCGGCGGCGGGTCGGGGCGCTTTTACCGATCGGGGACCGATATCCGGCAATGAGCGACGCGGCCGACGACCGAGCCGAGGACGCCGGGAGTTCGAGCGGCGGGGTCGACGGGGCGGAGGCGGCCGACGACGAGTCGATCGAGGCGCTCCGCGAGCGGGTCGAGGCCGAGTACGACTTCGACGACTTCGGGCCGGCCGACATGGCGTCGATGTCCGCCGACGAGTGGGAGGCCGTCTTCGACGCGGAGACGTGGATCACGGGCCAGGAGCTGCTCGACCGCGTCGAGGCCGATCTGAAGCGGCGGGTGGCGGACCGCGAGGTGTTCGCCCGCGTCGAGCGCGACGACGACCGGGTGCTGGCCTACTCCGACGAGGGGTACGCCACGGTCTACGCTGACGGCTCCGTCGAGGGTCACGGGACCGTGCTCCGGGACGTGAAACCGACGGTCGCGCTCGCCTCGATGGAGTCGTACGAGGTTCCGGAAGAGCCGCCCGAGGAGCTGCTCCCGGAGCCACAGGCGGTCCCCGAGGGCAGCGGCGAGCTCGGCAACAGGATGTTGCAGATCGTGGCCGGCTTCCAGGTGCTCGCGGGCGTGCTCCTGTTGGGGGGATGGCTCCTGATCAGCGTCGGCGTAGTCGATCCGCCCGGCGGCGGCTCCGTGCGTTCGCTGAACGTCGTCGGGATGCTCGCGGCCGGCGTCGTCTTCCTCGCGATCGGCCTCGTGCTGTTCGCGGTCGTGGCCAACGCCCGCCTCTCGGACAAGTTCCGCGCCGAGGAGTACCGCAACCGTCTGCGCGCGGTCGAACTCGAACCCGGCGAGCGGCCCGACTTTCTGTCCGACGCCGACGAGGCGGGCGAGGGCGCGCCGGGGATCCCCGACGAGCGGAGCGAGGGGGTCCCGGGCGAGAACCGACGGTGAGGCGGCGACCTCCCGATACGGAGTAGCCACGCGTGGACCGGACCGACCCCACGACGGCGTGCGGTCGAGCCCGGACTGTCTCGCGATCGTCCGACGTCGAGGGCCCGGGATCCGAGTCGACGCGTAGGGGACGCGTTCGGGCCGAATATCTCCGGGTGAGTGTCACCAGTCGCGCGGGTCACACGCGCGCCTGCGTGCGTATTCGGTGGGTTTATACAAATTCGGGACCGAGCACCGGTGTATGAATAGACGGGAGTTTCTGCGCACCGCCGGCGGCGCCACAGGTGGTGCGACCGCCGTGGCCGCCGGGGCCGGTACGGCCGCCGCCCAGGAAGGTGGTGGCGGGGGCGGGAGCACGAAACCGGTGTTCCCGTCGTACGTCGACGGCGCGAAGGGCGGGACGTACAAGGACCTCCGCGGCGAGTCGGAGGTGACGGTCGAGGTCGGTGCCGGCGACGGGCTGGCGTTCATGCCGACGAAGATCTGGATCGACCCGGGGACGAAGGTGACCTACAAGTGGGTCTCGAGCGGACACGACGTCCTCCCGAAGACCAAACCCGACGGGGCCGAGTGGGAGGGCCACCAGCCGATCGAGAGCAGCGGCTTCACCTACTCGCACACCTTCGAGACCGGCGGTATGTACACCTACTACTGCCAGCCTCACGAGAGCCTGGGGATGAAAGGCGCCGTCGCCGTCGGCGGCGACGTCGAGACGAAGTCGACCGGCGGGCAGACACCGCTGAATCCGGAGGAGATGGGCGTGCCTTTCCATCCCCACTACGTCGGGATCTCGACGCTGGTGATGATGGTCGTCTCGCTGCTGTTCACGTTCTTCCTGCTGAAGTACGGTGAGTCGCCCAACACCAAGGGAGGGAACAACTGATGTCCTCCTCGGGTTCCACGTACGGCGACATCCACCGGTACGAACCGGCCCGGGAGAGCACGGCGGCGGCGGTCGCGATCGTCCTGTTGACGATCGTCGAGGTCGTCTTCGTCGGGCTGTTCACGTTCGGGCTGGTCAACGGCTGGGGATACAGCCCGGTCGGGAACATGTACCTGGGCGGGATCCTCGCGATCATCTTCGTCGATCTGGCGTTCGTCCTCATGCTGTATCGCAAGGAGTTCCTGCCCGACGTGATGATCGTCAAGAAACGTCGCCGCAAGTGGGAAGACCTCTACGTGCGCGAAGAGGACGTCGAGGGGACGTCCTTCGCGGGAGGCGATCCCATCGAGAGCGTGAAACGAGCGGTCTATCCCTACTACAAGAAATAAACAATGCCACTGGACGAAGACAAGTATCCGGGCGAGACGGGCCGTCGACGCTTCGTGAAAGGCGTCGTCGGAAGCGCAGCACTCGCGAGCGTCGGCACGGGCGGCGCGGCCGCAGTGAACACGATCACGTCCGCGTCGGGCGGCGGTGGCGGTCCGACGCAGTACATCGCGATCGAGAACATCGACGGGCCGGCACCGCGCGGGCTCCCGATGATCCCACTGGAGATCAACGACGCCGGCGAACTGAAGGGCGTGTTCCCGCCGGCGAGCCAGGAGACCGTCGGCGGGGTCACGCGGACGGTGGCCGAGACGGACATCGGCGGCGTGACCTACTCCTCGCAGTGGTTCCAGTACTGCGGCGTCGAGCAGTACCGCGGCGTCCAGCCGGGGGTCGAGGCCGACAACTTCTTCAGGGCGGCCTCCAGTCCGCCGCCGGCCTACGAGTGGCAACAGGAGGTCGAGGGCGGCACCAAACTGACCGTCGACATGTTCGACGACTACGAGGACTGGGGCAACGGGATCGGCGTCGACGGCCTCGGCAAGCCCGCCATGGCGCGCTGGCGCTCCGAGGCCGAGGGCGTGAAGACGCTACCCGTCCAGATCCTTCGGACGCCCGCGATCGAGAAGATGATAAACGGTGAGACGGGCCCGATGGGTCACGACTACAGCAAGCTCCCGGACGCCGTCCGGAACTTCATCGAGGCCGCGACCGCGGATAACTTCCTGGCCTGGCTCGACAAGTGCACGCACTTTTGCTGCGTGCCGGGGTACAAGCAACTCGAGGGGAGCGCGAACTTCGACGCCCAGAACGACGTGTACTGTCAGTGCCACCAGTCGGTGTACGACCCGTTCAGCCCGGTCCAGAAACAGTTCGTCGCCCGACCGAGGCCCGATAGCTGATCATGAGTCTAGAACGCAAAGAGGAACACGACCACGAGGCCTGGATGGAGAGTCGCGACCTGACGGCGATCGAAGAGATCTATCTCACGGTATTGCTGTGGCTCGACAGGCGGCTCCGGATCGTCGACTATCTGGAGATCCTGGAGAACATGTACTACAAGGTCAACTTCCAGATGCCAAAGAGCCACACCGAGCAGTACAACCTGGACAACAAGTTCTGGTACTGGTACCCGCTGTACGCGCTGGGGTCGTTCTCGACTATCGCGTACGTGGTGGCCGCCATCTCGGGGGCCCTGCTCGGCTTCTACTACGCGCCCGAGGCCGGCGCCTCGAACGGGACGCCGGCGCTGGCATACCACTCGATCACCTTCATCATGACCGAACTGAACTTCGGGTACTTCCTCCGGAGTCTCCACCGGTGGTCGGCGCAGGTGATGGTCGCAGCCGTCTTCCTGCACATGCTGCGGGTGTACTTCACGGGCGCGTACAAGGAACCCCGCGAGCTCAACTGGATCATCGGCATCGTACTCATCTCGCTGACGATGGTCTTCGGGTACACGGGATACCTGCTCCCGTGGGACCAGCTGTCCTTCTGGGCCGGCCAGATCGGCGTCGAGATGAGTCTCTCGATCCCGCTCATCGGCGAGTGGGTCGCCCAGCTGCTGTTCGGCGGGTTCACGCTGGGGCAGTCGACGGTCCAGCGGATGTACATCATCCACGTGTTCCTGCTCCCGTTCGTGACGACGAGCATCATCGCCATCCACATCGGCATCGTCTGGATGCAGGGCATCGCGGAACCCCACTGATACAATGAGCGACGACAACGACAGCGAAGAAGTTCGCACCGACGGTACGGGAATCGTTCCGCCGGACGACGAGACCCCGACGTGGAGCGAGCGGAAGGCCCGCAAGCAGGGGCTCGCCCGGCTGACCTACGAGTACTTCGAGCGCTCGCGCCGCGAGGACCAGGACCTGCGCCAGCAGTCGAGCTACGTCGAACGGGACGTGCTCGCGTTCCCGACGTGGCCTCACGAGATGATCCGCAACCTCTCGCTCGTGAGTTTCTTCGTCGGCATGATGATCTTCCTGGCGGCCGCGCTCCCGCCCCACATCGGTCCGCCGGCCAACTCGTCGTCGACGCCGGCGGTCATCCTCCCGGACTGGTATCTCTACTGGTCGTTCGGGCTGCTGAAACTGGGACCGCTCAACCCGTCGCTCTCCCTGCTGGGGGGCCAGAAGATCATGGCCGACCGCACGTACGGCGTCCTCGCCAACCTCGTGGTCGTCGGTTTCGTCGCCATCGTCCCCTTCCTCAACAAGGGGAGCGCGCGCCGGCCCGTCGAGCAGCCCTTCTGGGGTGCCGTCGGGATCAGCGGCGTCGTCTTCGCCTTTACCATCGCGACGCTGTCGGTCAAGAACATCGTCCCGATGGCCGCACACCTCATCTTCGACCTGACCTTCGTCTTGCCGATCCTCGCCGGCTTCCTCGGCTACGCGGTGTTGCGGACGATGCGCGAGGGGTACATGTTCAACCTCAACCGCCGGTATTACCGGCTGCGGCCACCGAAGTAGATGGTCGACGACCCGTCCCGCACCGACGCGCCCGCCGACTCGGACGCGACCGTTCGCGGGACGGACGATTCGACGCCCGCGGTCGATGCGTCCGCCGATCCGACCGTCGACGATTCTCCCGCCGATCCGACCGTCGACCGCGACGGAACCGTGAGGGGTGACCCGTCGGAGTCGAACGAGCCCCGGAGCGTCGTCGTGCCGACGGCGGTGTACAAGCGGGTGACGGTCTTCTCGACCCTGTTCGCGATCGTCTCGGTCGTCGGCGGGTTCCTGTTGCTCGACGCGGCGACCGATAGGGCGACGGCCGAACTCGCGGCGGTCGACCCGTTCGTGGCGCTGGCGGGCGTGGGGTTGATCGCCTTCGGTGCGGTCACCTACGCCTTCTCGACGCGCTTCCGGGCCGACGGAATGGGAAACGCTAAAGACGACACCGACGAACCCTCAAACAATGGCTGACGAATTCGCCAAGGGACTGGCGATCCTGTCGGGCGCGGGGATGGCGTGGCTCACGCTCGCCGGCTGGTATCGTACCCCGAGTTTCGAGGGCAGCGGCGTCCAGCTCGTCGCACCTCTCGAGCTCTCCAGCCCGACGGTCTACGACCAGATCGGCATCGCTCTGATGGACGTCATGGCGTGGTTCGCGATCATCGGCGCGCTCACGTTCTGGGTACTCATCCCCGCCGTCGAGCAGGCACGCGACGCCTACGCGAACCGCGCCGAGTAGCTGCGAATCGTCGCTCTGAATTTCTCGCGACAGCGATCTGAGACTGATACGGATTATTGCGAGACAGTCCGGGATCGACCGCACGACTGCGTGCGGTCGACCCGGGAAACGCTTGCTCCGAATCCGTCTGAGTCGTAGTCGCCCGTTTCCGTTCAGTGTCGCGTGCGAACTTATCATTGGCATTCGCGCGAACGCAGTGAGCGCGAATGACCGAACCCGAGCGAAGCGAGGGTTCGGCCCTTTTTGCCCCATCTTTTTCGAGGAGCCCTCCCACAGCGAGCGAAGCGAGTGAGGAAGGGCGACGATGAAAAAGGTGGCTGTACTGAGATACGCCGAGCGGTGCGAGCCCGACTAGTGATGGACCCACGGTCCTCATACCGTGCGAACGGGCGGCGAAGCCGCCCGTGAGCAGACGAAGGGAGGCCTCGATACGAACAGCGTGGGACCGAAGATCCCACGGGCCGTGCGAACGAGCGCGAAGCGCCCGTGAGCAGACGGCGCGCAGCGCCGTGAACCAAGCGAGCGCGACTCACCGGACGCGGGCGAACGGAACGAGCGATGCGTCCGGCAGTTTTCCCCCAAGACTTTGCAATAGCGAGGGACTGGAAGTCTCTCGGACCATGCGAACAGGCGCGCAGCGCCCGTGAGCAGACGGGGGGGTTTCCTCGCGCGCCTCCGACGCGCTGCGGGAACCCCCTGCAGTAAAAAGCGGTTTTACAGGAACTGCTCGAAGGGGCCGTGGAAGAACGTCACGTAGGCGATGTAGACGAGAGCGACGACGGAGGCGCCGATCGCGGCCTTGGGTCGCTCGACGTCGATCTCCCGGCGGATCTCGACCTTGCGGGACTCGAACTCGAAGAGGTCGGTCAACAGCACGAAGATGGCGATGACCGACGTGACGATCCCGGCGTGGTGCTCGACGGTGAGGTAGTAGAACGAACCGAGGACGAGCCCGACGTTCGTGAAGGTGTGCAGCGGGTGGCGGGTGAGTTCGTCCGCGTCGCCGCTCTCGGCCTGTTTGAGATGCCGCCGATGCGCGAGCGCCCGCGCGGCGATGTTCAACACCACGAGCCCCAGGAGGATGACCTCGATGACGAGGACCTCCTCCGTGATGTGGCTGTCGAGGACCGCGTCGACCGGTCCGAACAGCTCGTAAGCAACCATATCGGTGGATCCGTCCGTCGCCCATTAGAGTTTTTCCAATCTCGCGCCCGGCCTGCCGGCGTTTCGACGAACCATCGGCCCCTCGGTGGCCCAGACGAGCGCGGGGCCCGCCGGACGTTCCCCGGAGCCGCGGGGTCGGCGCGACTCACGCGGTCTGGTAGAGTGCCCGGCTCTCCGGGACGACGGCGATCGAGAGCGACGTCGCCGGTGCGACGCCGACCGGTTCGTGCGGTTCGACGGGGCCGACGACCCGGTCGTCGGCGAGGAGGTGGACGGCGGTCTCGTCGCGCTCGACGGAGACGCGGAGGCCCTCGGACGGGACGACCCAGTGGGCGGTGTCGGTCGCGAAGGGGGCGACGGGGACGACCGTGACGGCGCCGGTCTCCGGGGCGACGACGGGCCCGCCCGCCGCGCTGGCGTAGCCGGGAGACCCCGCGGGGGTCGCGAGCACGACGCCGTCGGCGCGGAACTGCGCGACGGCGTCGTCGCCGCTCTCGACGGCGTACTCGGATATCTGCGCGGGCTCGGCGCTGACGAGCATCACGTCAAACAGGGCTCGCGCGCGGGTCCGTTCGGCGACGCGGACGTCGACGACGGGGTGCTCGACGCGGGAGAACTCGCCCGTCACCAGCGCGTCGACGGCGGCTTCGACGGCGTCCCGGGGGACCGATCGAACCCCGCGGCCGGCCGCGACGGGGAGAACGGGAGCGGTCGGTGCGGCGCGGGCGACCGCCAGGAGCGCGGACTCGCCGACGGCGACGAGCGCGTCGCTCTCCGCGGTGACGGTCCGCGCCGCACCGACGGTCGCTCGGCCGCCCGCCGACTCGACGGCGGCGGCGACGCGGTCGGTATCGGCGCCGACGACGCCCACCACCGGTCGGTCCGTCATCACCGGAGAGTGGCGATGACTCGGCAAAAAGGCACCGCACCGCGGGCGCGTCGGTCGGTGAGCCGAACCGACCGCACCCGGGCCCGACGGACCCGTTCGCGCCACCTCGTTGGTGATGCCAGCCGCAGACTCAGGCCCGTCGACGGTCTGTCTCTCGCGTGACCCGACCGACCACGCGTCGCGGATTCGTGGCGGGCCTCGCCGGCGGCGGTGCCGCGGCGGCGACCGATTCCGTGACCGCCCAGGAGACCGAGACCGAAACCGACGGCGGGACCGCGACGGCCGGGCGAGCCGAGAGCGGCACTTCGACCGGCGACGGAGCGGCGGACGGCGGCGAACCCGATTTCTCCGGCCGGTTCGACGACGTGGGGAACTTCGAGGGAACCGTCGTCGACCCGCGCGGCGAGGCACCGCCGCAGGTGTCCGTCGGCGTGAAGGCCAACGGCGGATACTTCGAGTACGGACCGCCGGCGATCCACGTCGAGAACGGCGATACGGTCCGGTGGACCTGGACCGGGCAGGGCAGGGTAGGGCAGGGCTGCCCGCACAACGTCGTCGAGGAGGACGGAGTGTTCGACTCGGCCAACCGGGCTGTGGGAGGGTCGGCCCCCTCGGGCACACGTTCGAGGAAGACGGAATCTACCGGTATTTCTGCGAACCCCATCGACAGCTCGGAATGAAAGGGGGCCGTGGTGGTGGGGACCGACTACCCGTCGACCGGCGGGGGCGGTGGAGGAGGGGGCGGAGGCGGTCCGGGTATCCCGACCGTGCCGGAGGTCGCGCGGACGGTAGGTCGCGCGGACGGTAGGCCTCGCGACGGGGATGGCGATGGCTGCGAGGCTCGGACCGGGGTATCTCTTCATCAAGTACGGCGGCGACTACGGCGAGTTCGGGGACACCTGACGGCCCGGCCGATAGGGGGCCTGCCGACGGTCCGGCGTCTGCACCCGCCGGGTTCGGTCTGACCGGACCGCGCGGCCGGTCCGGAGTACGAGGGGTGAACGACTCGCGCAGGTCCGCCGTCGGTACGGTCCCGTTCCGGTGGATTCACTACGGGCGGGTCCATACCCCCGGGTATGAGCGACCAGAGCGCGGACGTGTCACGCCGGGCGTTCCTGCGTGCCGGTGCAGGCGCCACAGCAGTCGCGGCGGGTGCGGGCACCGCCGCCGGCCAGGAAGAGGGCGGAGGCGGCGGAGGCGGGAGCGCCAAGCCGAAGTGGCCCTCCTACGTGAGCGGCGCGAAGGGCGGGGCGTACAAGGACCTCCGCGGCGAGTCGGAGGTGACGGTCGAGGTCGGTGCCGGCGACGGGCTGGCGTTCATGCCGACGAAGATCTGGATCGACCCGGGGACGAAGGTGACCTACAAGTGGGTCTCGAGCGGACACGACGTCCTCCCGAAGACCAAACCCGACGGGGCCGAGTGGGAGGGCCACCAGCCGATCGAGAGCAGCGGCTTCACCTACTCGCACACCTTCGAGACCGGCGGTATGTACACCTACTACTGCCAGCCCCACGAGAGCCTGGGGATGAAAGGCGCCGTCGCCGTCGGCGGCGACGTCGAGACCGAGCAGGTGGGCGGTGGCGGCGGTGGCGGCGGCCGACCGGAGGTCCCCGACGCGGCGAAGTCGCTCGGCATCGCGACCGGCTTCGGGATGGCCGCGACGCTGGGACTGGCGTACTTCTTCCTGAAGTACGGCGGCGACTACGGCGAGTACGACGAGGCCTGATACGGATTGTTGCGAGGCGGTCGGGACTCGACCGAACGATCGCGTGCGGTCGACTCCGGGGCTGTCAGAGCGCGTCGGGACCGGTGTGGACCGTCAGGTCCACTTCGCGGTGGCGGCCTTCGACGTCGGCGACGATCCGTTCGACCACGCGCTCGGCCTCGTCCCGAATGAGCGGTTTGACCTTCTCGACCACCCAGGAGAGGGAGACGAATCGCGGCAGGTCGATGCTACCGGCGTTGACCGACCGGGGGTCGTAGTCGATCCGCAGCGATACCCGCGAGACGGTCTCGGCGTCGGGCGGCGCCGCCTCGGGAACCTCCTCGACGCGCCAGTGACCGTCGGCGTCGATGTGCCGGGTGACCCGCCAGTCTATCCGCTCGGGGGGGTCGGTCTCGACCACCTCCGTGTGGGCGGTGTAGGAGAGTTTCCACCAGGAGAACGTCAACGCGTACTTCGTTCCGGCGGCGCCGTCGCCCTCGCGGCGGACCTCCCGCAGGTACTCCGAGTACTCGGCGTACCGAGGGAAGTCGATCAGGAACTCGTACATCTCCGCGGGCGGCACGTACACGACCGTGCTGACCTCGACTGCGTCCACACGTCCTCTGGGAGCCGCTCGTACTAATACTCTCGGCGAGCCCGCGGTCGCGGCCGTCCGACGCGGCGCGACCGGGAACCGAACGCGGGCGCGTCGCTCGCGGATTCGACCCGACGGAACGGAAAACTGCGCGAACGATCGACGAGCAGACGGTCAGGGTGCGGTCTCGACGTCTTCGACGACCGACTCGGCGGGTTCGGGGCCGTGGTCCTCGCGGTCGTCGCCGGTGCGTTCCTGGAGGACGACGCCGAGGTAGCCGCCGATGGCGCCGGTGGCTGCGACGAGCACGGCCGTCACAGCGAGGGCGAACACCATGATCACGAGGAAGACGAGCGAGCGAACGCCAACGCCGCCGGCGAGCGCGCCGAGTCCGAGCCCGCCGAAGACGAGACCGAGCACCGCGAAGACGGGAATCGCCGCGATGAGCCCGGAGACGGCGCCGACCTTCGCCCCCTCCACGCGCGTCCCCTGCTGGAGGTAGCCGGCGATGCCGCCGCCTACGACCGTCGCGAACGGGATCCACGACAGGAGCACCATCACGACCGCGCCGATGAGCGCGTTCACCCAGAAGTCACCCTCGCGCCGCGCGACGAACGAGTTGGATTGCGTAGCCATGGCACCAGATACGGGCTCTCAGACGATAAATACATACGACGATCGGCGGCTTCGGCCGCGTGCGAGGCCGGAATCGCGCGTTTCGGACGGTAGCTCACCGCGTGACGGTCACCGGAACCGACGCCTTGTCGATGACGGTCTTGGCGACGCTTCCGACGCGGCGGCGGTGTTCGGAGTGACCGCGGTGGCCGACGAAGACCGCGTCGACGCCGGCGTTCTCGGCGTAGGTCGTGATCGCCTCGGCGGGTCGGCCGGTCAACAGCTGGGTCTCGACGGTCAGGTCGGTCTCCCGGTCGGAGGCGACATTCGCCGCGACGTCGGCGGCCGCTTCGAGTATCTCCTCGGCGTGGTCGACGGCGCTCGCCTCGCCGGGCATGACGATGTCGCCGTCGACCAGCTTCGTCTCCGGCGTCAGGACGTGGACGACCTCCAGGTCCGCGTCCCAGACGCTCGCCTCGCGAGCGGCGCGTTCGACCGCGGTGTCGCTCACTGTCGATCCGTCGGTCGCGACCAGGTAGCGCATACTGGCGAGTTCGTCGCCGAGCGGTTAACCGGTCACGCCGGTTCTCTCTCGCTGGGAACGGTCGTCGCTCGCCTCGGGCGAGTCCCGACAGACCTATGCTCGCGTACGTGGACAGCAACGGCTATGAGCGACGACCAGGCGTTCGGCGAGTTCGGCGGCCGTCACGTTCCCGAACCGATGCAGGAACCGCTCGCGGAGCTGGCCGAGGCCTTCGAGACCGTGGCACAGACCGACGAGTTCCGGGCCGAGCTGCAGGCCATCCTCGAAGAGTACGCGGGTCGGCCGACGCCGATCTACCACGCGGAGAACCTCTCGGAGCGCTACGGCGCGGAGATCTACCTCAAACGCGAGGACCTGCTCCACGGCGGCGCGCACAAGATCAACAACGCCCTCGGACAGGCGCTGCTCGCGGAGAAGGCGGGCAAGTCGCGGCTCATCGCCGAGACCGGCGCGGGCCAGCACGGCACGGCGACGGCGATGGTCGGCGCGCTGTTCGACCTCGATACGGAGATCTACATGGGGAAGAAAGACGTCGAGCGCCAGCGGATGAACGTCTTCCGCATGCGCCTGATGGGCGCGGAGGTCAACGAGGTCGAACGGGAGGGGCAGGGCCTCTCGGAGGCGGTCGACGCCGCGCTGGAGGACTTCGTCGAGAACATCGACGACACCCACTACCTCGTCGGTTCGGTCGTCGGCCCCGACCCGTTCCCGCGGATGGTCCGGGAGTTCCAGTCGGTCATCGGCCGCGAAGCGCGCGAGCAGTTCCGCGAGCGCACGGGCGAACTCCCCGACGCCGCCGTGGCTTGCGTCGGCGGCGGCTCGAACGCGATCGGGCTGTTCCACGCGTTCCGCGACGACGACGTGGCGTTCTACGGCGGGGAGGGCGGCGGCGAGGGCGCCGACTCCACCCGCCACGCCGCTCCGCTCGACGACGGCCACGAGGGCGTCATCCACGGCATGAAAACGCGCGTCATCGACGACGACACCGAGGTTCACTCCGTCTCCGCGGGGCTGGACTACCCCGGCGTCGGCCCCGAGCACGCCATGTTCCGCGAGGTGGGACGTGCGGAGTACCGCGCGATCACCGACGACGAGGCGCTCGCGGCCTTCCGCGCACTCAGCGAGGAGGAGGGGATCATCCCGGCGCTGGAGACGGCCCACGGGCTGGCGATGGCCAAGCGCGTCGCCGAAGAGACCGACCACGAGACGATACTCGTCAACCTCAGCGGCCGCGGCGACAAGGACATGGAGACCGCCGCCGAGCAGTTCGACCTCTCCTGAGCGGTCCCCGGGGACGACACCCCGACCGCTACTCGACGCGGTCGCCCGACCGCGTGGGCGCGCTCGACCTCCACTCGGTCGCCGACACCCGTCGCCGGTGACCGATTCCCTTCCTCCGGGATATCCCATCGTCAGCCACTCAGGTCCCCACTACCCGGGGTCTGACGGTCGTGCGCCGCTCTCGAACAAACGGAACAGTCAATAGCTCCCTCCCGACCACATTCAGATGGGTGTCAGAGGCACTCCACCGGAACGGGTACCCGTTCTCCCCCCGTTCGATCCGCGGATACCGCCGCGTTTCGGGCCGTCCAGCAGTATGCGGCCCGCGGCGGCGAAGGGCGTGCGCGCTCGCGGACCGCACGGTCGGCGGCCGACCGGCGAGCCGGCCCATATAAGTCGTGCGCGAGTCAACGTGGGGGCAATGCTGGACGGCGTCAACGTCGCGCTCGGTGTGACGGGCTCTATCGCCGCGGTGAAGACGGTCGAACTCGCCCACGAGCTGCGCCGCCGGGGCGCGAGCGTCAGGGCAGTCACGACCGATTCGGCCGAGGGGATCGTCCACCCGTGGTCGCTGGCGTTCGCGACCGAGAATCCGGTCGTCACGGAGATCACCGGCGCCGTCGAACACGTCGAACTGTGCGGGCGCGACGGGTGGGCCGACGTCCTCCTGGTCGCGCCGGCGACGGCCAACACGGTCGGGAAGATCGCGGCCGCGGTCGACGACACCCCCGTGACGACCTGCGCGACGACGGCGCTGGGTGCCGGCCTCCCGGTCGTCGTCGCGCCGGCGATGCACGAACCGATGTACGACCATCCGGGCGTCCTCGACGCGATCGAGCGTGTGGAGTCCTGGGGCGTCGACTTCGTCGACCCGCGGGTCGAGGAGGGGAAAGCCAAGATCGCCTCCGAGGACGCCATCGCGCTCGCCACCGCTCGCGCCGCGACCCCGGACCCGCTCGAGGGCCGACGCGTCGTCGTCACCAGCGGCGCCACGACCGAGTCGATAGACCCCGTTCGGACGCTGTCGAACCGCGCGTCGGGCAAGACCGGCCGCGCCGTCGCCCGCGCCTGCTACGTCCGCGGCGCGGAGGTGACGCTGGTCCACGACGGTCCCGAGGTCCCCTACGCGACCGTCGAGTCGGTCGAGTCGGCCGCCGAGATGACGGAGGCGACCCTCGACGCGGCCGCGGACGCCGACGCCCTGGTCTCGGCGGCGGCCATCTCCGACTACACTCTCGAGCGCCGCGACTCGAAGATCCGCTCCGGGCAGGCCCGGCTCACGCTCGAACTCGAACCGACCCCGAAGCTCGTCGACGCGGTCCGGGAGGCCGATCCGGACCTCCCCATCGTCGGGTTCAAGGCCGAGACCGGCGGCGACGACGAGGCCATCGTCGCGGAGGCGCGCGAGTTGCTCGAGCGCGCCGGGATGGCCTTCGTCGTCGGCAACGACGCGAGCGTGATGGCCGGGGACCGGACGCGCGCGCTGCTCGTCCGCGCCGACGACGTGAGCGAGTACGAGGGCGAGAAGTCGGGGCTGGGCGCCCGCGTCGCCGAGGAACTCGTCGCGGACCTGCCCTGACCCGGCCGGTCGCGGGAGCGGGAGCCGCCGTCGCCGCCCGCGCGCCGGTCACCGCTCGGCGACGACGGCGAGCCGCGTCGACTCGCGTTCGAGCGGGGCGCCGCCGAGGCCGGCGTAGCAGGTCACGTCGGCGAAGCCCGCTTCCCGGCAGGCCCGCGCGAGTTCGACCGGTGCGTAGAGGCGCACGTCGTAGACCATCTCTCCCTCGTACTCGTAGCCGTCTTCGGTCGGCTCGAACACGCGACGCGTCGTCTCCATGCGGGCCGTCTCGGGGTCGTACTCCGCGGTCTCGACGACGTACAGGTCGTCGTCCTCGGGGACGCGGTCGGCCCGGAAGTCCGCGAGCACGCCCTCGCGGTTGACCAGTTCGAGCACGAGCGCGCCGCCCGGTGCCGTCCGCTCGTACATCCCCGAGAGGACGGCGCGGTCCGTCGCCTCGTCGTAGTAGCCGAAGAAGGTCCAGAGGTTGGAGACGAGGTCGTACTCGCCGTCGCGCTCGGCGAGATCGCGCATGTCCCCCCGTTCGACCGCGACCGCGTCGCCGACGCCGCGCTCGTCGATCCGCTCGCGCGCGCGGTCGAGATACGCCTCGGAGATGTCGATCCCCCGGACCGCGACGCCGCGCTCGCCCAGTTCCACCGCGTGCCGGCCGATGCCGCAGGCCACGTCGAGCGCCGTCTCCGGCTCGACGCCGTGGTCGGCCGCGAGCGCGAGCAGATCGTCGGTCTCCGCGGCCGCGTCGGCGAGGCGCCGCTCGAGGTGGTGTCTGAACACGCCGGGGTTCTCGCGGTAGACCGCCTCGGTCCAGTGGGCCATACTCGCGGATCGGCGTGCCGCGAGAAGAGCGTTGGGGCGATGCGGGACGGTGCGGCGTAGACCGATCGACCCGGAATGTCTCGCTTCGAATCCGTATCAGTCGTCGTCTTCCTCGCGCATCGGGACGGTCCCCGGCCAGTCGGCGCTCTCGAGGAAGGGGACGCCCATCTTCTGGGCGGCCCGCGAGATGACGTGCGCGCCGGTCGGCGCCGTGAAGAAGAGAAAGAGGATGCAGACGAGCGAGGTGAGACCGGGACCGACGGGGCCGTAGTAGACGGTCGCCGCCAGGAGGATCGAGGCGGCGCCGAGCGTGGTGGCCTTGCTCGTGGCGTGCATGCGGTTGTAGACGTTCGGGAGCCGCAGGAGCCCGACGGTCCCCACGAGGAGGAAGAAGCTCCCGACGGCGACGAGCGCGGTCACGGCGACGGCCTGGACCGTGGAGATCATTCGATGATGTCACCCTCCGTGACGAAGCGCGCGACGGCGATGGTGCTGATGAAGCCGATGATGGCGAGCACGAGGCTCACCGTGACGAACAGGCCCCTGCCGGTCTGGAGCGCGAACAGCGCGGCGATGGCGACGACGTTCGTCCCGATGGTGTCGAGGCTGACCACCCGGTCGGGGACGGTCGGCCCGCGGATGACCCGGTAGGCCGCCAGGAGCGTCACGCCGCTCGCCAGCACGAGCCCGGCGAGGACCGCCGTCTCGAGGAACGCCGGGAGCTCACTCGCCATCGGGCTCACCTCCCGCGTCGGCCGGCGGCTCCCCGGCGGTGACCCCCGCGCCGTCGCCCGTCGACCCGGCCGCGGCCTCGACGCGGTCGGGGTCCGGAACGGGGTCGCCGGGGTCGCGCTCCTCGTCGAAGATGCGGAGCGCCAGGTCCTCCCAGGTGCGGATCGGTTCGACGATCGCCTCGGGGTCGCGGCCGTCGATGGCGTGGACGTACAGCGCGTTGCGCTCGTCGTCGTAGTCCATCGTCAGCGTGCCCGGCGTGAGCGTGATGGAGTTGGCGATGGTCGTGATCGCCATGTCCGTCTCGACCCGCAGCGGGAGCTCGATCACGTCCGGCTCGATGGGCATCGACGGCGCGAGCACGCGATAGGCCACGTCGAGGTTGGCAGTCACGAGCTCCCGGGTGAAGTGCGCGAGGTAGACCCCGACGTAGGGGAGGCCCCGCAGTCGGTCGCCCAGCGCGAGTTCCGGCAGGTAGAAGCGCCGGAACGCGTAGGCGATCGGCATCCCCACCGCGAGACCGATGAGGAACTCGCCGACGACGGTCTCGGGGGTGGCGCCGCGGACGAACAGCCAGACGACCGCCAGCCCGGCGCCGACGCCGACCCAGCGTCTCATCGGCTCACCTCCCGCTGCGAACGGTCGCGGCCACCCGCCGGATCGGCCACTGTGTGGGGTCGCCTGTCGCCCCCGGCCGACTGTCGGTCACGCATGGGCGATCACCCCGGGGGCGACGGCGTCGACGTAGCCGTTCGTGTCGAGGGCGGCGCGGGCCGCCTCGCGGGCGAAGTCGTAGACGGGGTCGAAGCCGACGCCGATGGCGACGATCACCAGCGCGAGCGCGGCGACGACGGCGACGAGCGCGACCGGCCGCTCGGCCCGCTCGACGACCGGGGGGACCTCGCCCCAGAACCCGCGCACCCAGGCCCGCGAGACGTAGGCGATGGTGAATATCGCGCCGACCAGCGCCCCCGCGAGCGCGAGGCCCGCCCCGGGCGCGCCCGCCGCGAGCGCCCGACCGCCGGTGTCGAAGACGAGCAGTTTGCCGAAAAAGCCCGACAGCGGCGGGATGCCCACGAGGGCGAGCGAGCCGACGAAAAACGCCCCCGAGAGCACCGGGAAGCGGGTCGTCAGGCCGCCGAGCCGGTCGAGTTCGATGGTCCCGGTCGCCTCGTGGACGGCGCCGCTGACGAGGAAGAGCAGCGACTTCGCCACGGCGTGGTTCAGCGCGTAGACCAGCGCGGCGACGACGCCCAGGGTGCGGATCGCGGGGTCGTCGACCGTCGCCACGACCGCGAGCGGGAGGACGATGAACCCGACCTGTCCGATGCTGGAGTAGGCGAACACGTCGTCGAGCGTCCCGCGGCTCACCGCGCCGACGCCGCCGACGAGCATGCTCGCCAGCGCCATCGCGAAGAGGACCGGGCCGAAGAAGGCGAGGAACGACCCGCCCGCGAACCCGGGGAGCCCGAGGCCGCCGTCGACGGCGCCGACGGCGAAGACGGTGAAGTACAACCGGACGATGGCGTAGACGCCGACCTTCTTGGTGACGCCGGCGAGAAACGCCGAGATCGGCGCGGGCGCCGAGCGGTAGGCGGGGGGCACCCAGAACTGGAAGGGAACGATCCCGGCCTTGAGCGCGAAGACGATGAAGAGGATGGCCGAGAGCCCGAGTACCGGTCCGGGGTCGATGCCGAACTCGGCGGGCGCGGCCAGCCGACGGGCGACGTCGGCCATATTGAGCGTCCCGGTGGTCGCGTAGAGGCCGCCGATGGCGACGAGCATGAGCGCGCTCCCGACGAGGTTGAGGACGGTGTACTGCAGGGCCGCCGCGGTGTGGCGCGGCCCGCTGTAGAAGACGACGAAGACGTAGCTGGGCATGAGCATCACCTCGAACCAGACGAAGAGGTTGAACACGTCGCCCGTGAGGAAGGCGCCCGAGACGCCCAGGAGCATGAAGTGGAAGAGCGGGTGGTAGGAGACGCGCTGGCCCTGGTCGTCGACGTACGCGACCGAGAACAAAAGCAGCGCCACGGTCACGAGCGCCGCCAGCGAGAGCATGAAGACGGAGAGGGCGTCGGCGACGAGCGTGATGCCGAACGGCGCCGGCCAGGCCGACAGCTGGTAGGTCTCGATCCCGCCGGCGAGCACGCGGTCGGTGAGCGCGGCGACGGCGACGGCGTAGGCGCCGATCCCGACGAGGCTGAGCGCGCGCTGGAGGCGGTCGTACGGACGGGTCGCCAGCGTCGCGATAGCGGTGCCCAGCGCGACGAGCATCGGCGCGATGACGAGGTGGGTCGTCGTCACCGACAGGTCGGCGTTCATTCGACGGTCACCTCCGCCAGATCGAGCGTGCCGTGTTCCTGGTAGAGCCGGTAGGTCAACACGAGGGCGAAGGCCGTCGTCCCGAAGCCGATGACGATGGCGGTCAGCACCAGCGCCTGGACGATCGGGTCGGTCACGCAGTCGGCGCCGGCCTCGGGGACCGAACAGGCGACCGCGTGCTCGCCGCCGTGGCCGACGATAGGCACCCCCCCGTCGAGCCCGCCCATCGTCACGAGGTAGACGTTCGCGGCCTGGCTGATGATCGAGACGCCCCAGACGACCCGCACCACGTCGCGGCGGAGGATCAGGAAGGTCCCCAGCGCGAACAGCAGGCCGAGCACGCCCGCGAGGATGACCTGCGTCATTCGGCGCCCACCACCGTGAGGATCGTCAGCAGGCCGCCGACGACGACGGCGTAGACGCCCAGGTCGAAGACGAACGCCGAGGCGAACTCGAGCTCGCCGTAGACCGGCAGGTGCTCGACGAACGCGACGCCCTGCGTGAGGAACGGGTAGCCCAGGGCCATCGCGGCGACGCCGCCGCCGGCGGCGACGGCGAGGCCGAGCGCGAAGACGGCGCCGTACTCGCGGACGATGCCGGCCTCGGTCTCGTA
Source organism: Halosimplex sp. (assembly GCA_042217395.1). Lineage (GTDB taxonomy): Archaea > Halobacteriota > Halobacteria > Halobacteriales > Haloarculaceae > Halosimplex. The sequence continues at coordinate 4,666 of JBDGSU010000066.1, read as the reverse complement.
GCGGGCGGCCGGTTCGCGGTCGAGCAGTTCGGTCTCGAGGTAGTCGAGGCCGAAGATGACGTAGACGAGCGCGAAGGCCGTGACGGTGAGGACGCCGGCGATGAAGCCGCCGCCGGGGCGGTTGTGGCCCTGCAACAGGAGGGCGACGGCCGTCACGAGGATGAGCGGGACGACCAGGCGCGTGACGGTGCGGGCGATGACCGTCGGCTCGCGGTCGAGCGTCACTGGATCTCACCCCGTTCGCGCATGGCGATCAGCGTGATGACCGACAGCGCGGCCATCGAGATGACCGAGATCTCGCCCATCGTGTCGAACGCCCGGAAGTCCACGAGGATGACGTTGACGACGTTGCTCCCGCCGCCGGCGTCGACCAGGAAGGACCCGTGTTCGGCCGGGAGGCCGCCGTTGGCGACGAAGTACTGGGCGATCACGTCGTCGGGCCGCCCGGCCGTCGAGAGCAGGACCGTCACGGCGACGGTGAGCCCGACCGCGCCGGCGACGACGGCGTCCCGGGCCGCGCGGAGCCTGCCGGGCGCCCCGTAGAACGCCGGGAGCTTGTCGAGCACGAGCAGGAAGATGACGAGGACGAGCGTCTCGATGACCAGTTGCGTGAGCGCGAGGTCCGGCGCGGCCCCGAGGATGTAGAAGATGGCGACCATGAAGCCGAGGATCGAGAGGGTCAACACGCCCGCCACGTGGGAGGGCGCGGCCGTGACGGCGACGGCGCCGACGACCGCCACGCCGAGGACGATCACGAGCGCCGGTTCGAGCCCGGCGATGGCCAGCGCGGGGATCCCGGCGCCCGCCGCCGCGTACGCCCCGAGCGCCAGCGCCGCGAACGCGAGCGAGAGCGCGAGCGCGTACGTGCGGAGGTTCCCGGTCTCGACGTACTCGATCGCCGAAGAGCGGTCGAGCCCGTCCACGACCTCGTCGTAGTACCAGTTGACCCGGAGCGGGTCGACCCCGCGGACCGCGCGGACGCCGTCGCGGATCCGGTCGAAGAACGGGTAGGCCGCCGCGCCGACCCCGATGGTGACGGCGCTCATGAGGACCGGAACGCTGGCCTCCGTCGGGAGGTGGTAGCTGAAGTGTGCGCCGCCCTCCGTCGCCCCCTCGCCCGCCGCGGCGACGGAGCTCTCGACGACGCGTCCGACGAAGCCGTCGAAGGCGCCGACGGGCCAGCCGTGGTAGCCGACCGTGGCGGCGACGCCGCCGAGCCCGACGAGCAGCGCGAGCGTCCCGAGGACGGCCGCGGGGGCCGTCATCGCCAGCGGCGGGGCGTGCACCTCGCCGAGCGCGTCGGGCTTGTCGCCGAAGAAGAGCATGAGAAAGCGGATCGAGTAGAGGAAGGTGAAGACGCTGCCGAAGACGGCGACGACCGGGAGGAGCCACCAGAGCGGCGAGCCGCCGTGGCCGGCGAAGTGGCTGGCGGTCTCGTAGCTGGCGTGGAAGAGGAACTCCTTCGAGTAGAAGCCGTTGAACGGCGGAACGCCGGCCATCCCGAGCGCGGCGACGGCCGTGACCGCGGCGGTCAGGGGCAGGTCGCGTGCGAGCCCGCCGAGCTCGTCGATGGCCCGGGTGCCCGCCTCGTGGGCGACGATGCCGGCCACGAGGAACAGCGTCGCCTTGAACAGCGCGTGGTTGAGGATGTGGAAGCCGCCGGTCTCGGCGCCGACGGCCTCGATCATGCCGTAGCCGGCGACGATCAGGCCCAGGTGAGAGGCCGTCGAGTAGGCCAGCAGCTCCTTGATGTCGCTGGCGCCGACCGCGAGGATCGCCGTGATCGTCATCGTCGCGAGGCCGAGCACGGCGAAGACGAGCGTCCACTCGTCGGTCACGAGCAGCGGACGAAAGCGCCCGACGAGGTAGACGCCGGCCTTGACCATCGTCGCGGAGTGGAGGAACGCGGAGACGGGCGTCGGGGCCTCCATCGCGTCGGGCAGCCAGATGTGGAAGGGGACCTGCGCCGACTTCGTCGCGGCGCCGAGACCGACGAGCAGGAGGACGGGCACGAACAGTCCCTGCGCGCGGAGCGCGTCGACCATCGGCCCGGCGTTGGCGAGGATCGACCCCTCGCCCGACAGGCGAAACGCCGACTCCACCCCGGGGACGCCGCCGGCCACGTCGTGAAGGAGGAGGAAGCCGACGAGCATGAACAGGCCGCCGGCGACGGTGACGAGCATCGACTTCCGAGCGGCGTACTGCGAGGCGTCGCTGTCCTGGTAGTGGCCGATGAGCAGGAACGACGAGACGCTCGTCAGTTCCCAGAAGACGAACAGCGCGATCAGGTCCGCCGCGAAGGCGACGCCGAGCATCGATCCCATGAACGCCAGCAGCGTCGCGTAGTACTTCGCCTGCCCCGGTTCGCCGTGCATGTACCCGCCGGAGTAGACGAACACGAGCACGCCCACGCCGCTGGCGAGGGACCCGATCAGCAGCGCCAGCCCGTCGACGTAGAAGGCCAGCGAGACGCCGAAGCCGGGGATCCACGGGACGGCGACGGTCCCGTGAGTCCCGAACAGGCCGACGACGAGCGCGAACGACAGGGCGGCGACGGCCGCGGCGAAGTAGGCCGTTCGCTCGCCCAGAACGCGATAGACGAGAGGCGCGAGCGCCGCACCGAGAAACGGCAAGCCGATCAGCGCGAAGAGCGCGGACGAACTCGGTTGCACACGCCCGATTGGGCCGAGATACCTCTTAATGGTTCTCAAATTCGCCCACCGGCTCCCCGGACCCATCGAGCGCCCGACCCCGAACGCGGACCGGGCCCCGATGGAACCCCCGCCCCTCTCCGAACCGGCCGACGCGTCGAGCGATCGATGCCCGTTTCAAGCGGATCGATACGTTGTAGAATCAATTTTGATACGGAGAAGGACTCCCTTGAATTTACGAATTTGATAATACGGTAGTGAGGCTTATGTAGCGCGCTGGGGGAGTCAGAAGTGACACGCACCGATCGCCGTCGCGTTCGGTCGGCACCGGCCGACGGCGAGGCACAGGGGTTCGGCCCCGCGCATCGGGCGTGACTCGACAACCATGCAACTCAAACGACTCTTCGACGACGACGACGCGGTGTCGCCGGTCATCGGGGTGATCCTGATGGTCGCGATCACGGTGATCCTCGCGGCGGTCATCGCCACGTTCGTGCTCGGGCTCGGCGACCAGGTCAGCAACACCTCCCCGCAGGCTTCGTTCAGCTTCGAGTGGAACGGCGCCGCGGGCACTGAAGACGCCCTGAACGTCACCCACGACGGCGGCGAGACGATACAGGCACAGAACCTCTACATCCGCGGATCGGACGGTACCGTGAAGGACAACGCCGACTTCGGGAAGAGCTGGGACAAGTATAGCTCGGCCGGGCCTACCTCCGAGGTCCAGGCCGGAATGGAAGCGACCGTCCACAAAGTCGACTCCGACGCGGAAGCCAGTCTCGTCTGGCAGAGCTCGACCGGCGAGAGCTCCTCGACGCTGAAGGAGTGGACCGGCCCGACCGCCTGAAGCGGTCGCAACGTTCTCACGCCCTTCGGGCACGGACGGTCGATTCGCGCCGTTCGCGTCTCACCACCGCGATCCATCGTTGAAACCGACAGGATCCCACTTCGGTATCTCATCTGATACCGTTCTGTGGCGCCCGAACGTTTCGATCGCCGCGCGAGCGGATCCCGATCGCCGGCACCGCCACTCGACCTCCGAAACTCTCTTAGCGGATGCCCAAACAATCACACACATCGACGAACGTCCGGCGGGCAGGCCGGTGCTAACCACGACGGGTCCTACAACATGAGCAACGAAACGAGACGGTTTCCGGCGCGAGGGCAGGGAGAGCTGTCGAAAGGGGAAATATTCGACGTCCTCCAGAACCAGCGACGTCGGTACGTTCTCGAGTACCTCAACCGGTACGACGAACCGGTCGGGCTGAGCGATCTGGCCACGCAGGTCGCCGCCTGGGAGTACCAGACGCCCGTCGAGGAGGTGACCAACGACCAGAAGAAACGCGTCTACACGACGCTCCAGCAGACCCACCTCGGCAAGATGGAAGAGGCGGGGATCATCGACTACGACGACGAGGAGAACCTCGTCGCGCGCACGCCCTACACCGAGGAACTGACCGTCTACCTGGAGATCGTCCCGGGCTCGGAGTTCCCCTGGCGCGAGTTCTACCTCTCGCTTGGCTCGATCAGTTGCGCGGTCGTCGCCGCGCTGTGGACCGACCTCTATCCGCTCACGGTCCTCTCGTCGCTCGAGTGGGCGACCGTCATCGCCGCGACGTTCACCGTCGCCGCCGCGTACCACGTCTACAGCGGCGCCGACATGCAACTCGGTGACGACGAGTACGTACCCGACGAGTTCGACCGGTGAGCCGCACCCGCCGAACTCCGCTCCCCATATAACGACAGCGAAACCTGATCTATGCGCTAACTGTTTTCCATATATCCGTTCACGCAGACAATTATCTCCTCTGATACTCGGGTACTATGCCCACAAGGCGAGTTTGAACGCACTGAATCCGGTGAACGGTAGCCGGTATTAAGAGATGATACCGAGAGGGGGCCGATAGCATTCCCGGACGCGGACGGGGCAACCCGTCGTGGCCGGGATGCAGGCACACAACGACACGTTTTCGGGATCTACAATTCTACAAACCACCAGACAACTGATACACCGG
>JBDGSU010000019.1:0-53460 GCA_042217395.1 Halosimplex sp. | reverse complement strand
GACCGGTGTATCAGTTGTCTGGTGGTTTGTAGAATTGTAGATCCCGAAAACGTGTGTCCCGTTGTCCGGATGTTTCGTATCGCGAATATCGGTGTACGAGAGCGCGTTCGAACGCGGAGGTCCGGATGGATCTCGGTCAGGAGTGGGCAGTCCGGGCGAGAAGCGTCTGCGGTGGGCGCCGATACGGAGTATGGGTGACAGTTCGGGATCGACCGCACACGGTCGTGCGGTCGACCCGATACCGCTTGCTCCGAATCCGTATGAAGCGTGGGCTGGCGGGGCGGTGCGTTCGGTGGTTGGGCGGCGTCAGGCGATCTGGTCCTCGTACTCGTCGGGGGAGAGGAGGTCGTCGAGTTCCGTGGCGTCGCTCAGTTCGACTTCGACGAGCCAGCCGTCGCCGTAGGGGTCCTCGTTGATCAGTTCCGGGCGCTCGGACAGGTCGTCGTTGGTGGCGGTCACCGTGCCCGAGACCGGCGAGTAGATGTCGGAGACGGCCTTGATCGACTCGACGACGGCGAAGTCCTCGCCGGCGGCGACCTCCTCGCCCTCGCTCGGGAGGTCGACGAAGACCACGTCGCCGAGTTCGTCCTGCGCGAACTCCGAGATGCCGATGCGCGCACTGTCGTCGTCGACCCGCACCCACTCGTGAGAGTCGAGGTAGCGCAGGTCGGTTGGAACGTCGAAGCTCATCTATCCAGGAATGGGGTGGTGGTGGTACGTGCTTTCTTCGGTTCGCCGCGCACCTCGACTCGGACGGGATCGCCGGGTTCGACCCGGTCGACCGGGAGGTACGCGAGCGCGATACCGCGCCCCAGCGTCGGGCTCATCGTCCCGCTGGTCACGGTGCCCAGGTCGTCGCCCTCGGGCGTCGTCACGTCGTAGCCCGCACGCGGGACGCCGCGGTCGACGAGTTCGACCCCGCGCAGTCTCTCGTCGGGGCCCTCGACGTCGACGCCCTCGAGCGCGTCGCGGCCGACGAACTCGGTGTCGAGGTCGACGGCGAAGTCGATGCCGGCCTCGTAGGGATCGCGGGGATTCTCCTCGGCGTCGAAGTCCTGCCCGGAGAGGAGGTATCCCATCTCCAGGCGGAGGGTGTCGCGGGCGCCGAGGCCGCAGGGCTGGCAGTCGAGGGCGGACCAGACCGTCTCGGCCTCGTCCCACGGGAGTACGAGCTCGAAGCCGGGTTCTCCCGTGTAGCCGGTGCGGGAGACGAGCGTCTCGACGCCGGCGACCGACGCGACGAACGACTCGAAGCGGGCCAGCGACCCGAGGTCGCCGTCCGTCACTCCGGCGAGGTGGTCCTCGGCGACGGGGCCCTGGACGGCGAACATGGCGAGCGACTCGGTCAGGTTCTCGACGCTCGCGTCGAGGTCCCGGGACTCGCGGTGGTCGACCCAGCGCTCGGTCATCTCGGCGTCGTGTCCGGCGTTGGGGACGACGAGGTAGTCGGCGTCGACGGACCACTCGGCGGGCGGGCGATAGACGACGGTGTCGTCGAGCATCACGCCGCGGTCGTCGGTGATCGCGGCGTAACACGAGTCGCCCCGGTCCAGATCGGCCACGTCGTTGGTCACCAGCCGGTTGGTGAGTCGCAGGGCGCCGTCACCGGTGACGGCGATCTGGCCCATGTGCGAGACGTCGAACCGACCGACCGACTCGCGGACCGCCTCGTGCTCCCGGCGGATCGAGTCGAACTCGACGGGCATCTCCCACCCCCCGAACTCGGTGAGGGTCGCGCCCGCGTCCTCGTGGACCGCCGCGAGCGGCGGCTGTCTGAGCGTCATATGTCGGTTTCCGCCCGCCAGCGACATAACTGTTGTCGTCGGCCGCCTCGCGGACGCTCGCGGCGACGACCGGCTTCGCGGACCGACCGGCCGCCGGACCCACGCGTCCGACGCTCTCAACCGCATGCGGCTATATCGAACGACCGTCGACTGTCAGACCGAGTCGCCTTTCGCACAGCTTCCGACCCTGAAACCGTGTTGCCCTTTATATACCGATCCCGGGCGACGGGTGAAACGCAATGGTTCCCGACCGTCGCTCAGGTCGTATCGCCCTCCCGCCCGTTCGGCGCAGGCCGTCGGGCGGCGCACCCCGATCGTTCGTGGAGGTGACGCCGTGAGAGACCGCTTCGAGCGTCCGTTCCGGTTCGTCACCGAGCACAACCTGATCGTGCTCCTGGTGATGGTGCTCGTCTCCGCCGGCGTCGTCGCCGGTATCGGCCACCTGCAGACGCAGAGTCAGATGAACGGGAGCAGCGCCGTCGGCGACACGGAGGTCGCGCAGAAACTGGACTACGTCCGGGCCAACTACGGGGCCAACGAGTCCGGGGCGAACGCCACCGCCGTGACGCCCGCGCCGGTCTACGTCCGGAGCGAGGGAGGGAACGTCCTCTCGAAGGCCTCCTTGCTGGATTCCCTGCGGTTCCAGCGGCGGGCGCTCGACAACGAGTCGGTCGCCGCGAGCCTCGACGGGCGCGAGCCCGTCGGCGTCGCCAACCTCGTCGCGAAACGCGCGGCGGGCGACAGCTCCGCGACGCTGGACGAGCAGGTCGCGGCGCTCGAGTCGACCGACGCGAGCGAGGTGGCGCGCCTCGTGAACGCGACGCTGTCGTCGGGGTCCTCGGCCGACGCGTTGCTCCCCGGCGACTACCGGCCGGGGTCGGCGAGCGCCCGGAGCCGTCGGATGCTGTTCCGGTTCGAGGGCGGCGACGACGGCACGGCGGCGGCGAAGACTCGCTCGGCGGCGACTGCGGCGCTCCACCGGGCGGCGGACGGGCGCGAGTCGCCCGAGTACTTCACGCTCGGCGAGCACGCGGCCGCCGAGGCCAACGCCCTGTACACGCGACAGACGACGGAGCTCGTCGTCCCGGTGGCGCTGGCGGTCATCCTCGCCGTGCTGGCGTTCTCCTACCGGGATCTGGTGGACGTGATCGTCGGGTTCACCGGCGTCGTCCTGTCCGTGCTGTGGATGTTCGGCATCCTCGGCTGGTTGCGGGTCCCCGCGGGCATGACGCTGATCATCGGGCCCGTTCTCGTCGTCGGGCTGAGCGTCGACTACGGGCTCCACGTGTTCATGCGGTATCGAGAGGAGCGCGGGACGCTTCGCGTCCCGGAAGACCGAGCGGGGAGCGAAGCGACCCGAGAGGAACGCGGGGCGCGAAGCGCCCCGGACGACGGGATCCGCGAGCCGATGGCCCGCGGGCTCTCGTCGGTCGCGGTCGCGCTGGGGCTGGTCACGCTGACGACCGTGGTCGGGTTCATGGCCAACGCGACGAACGCGTTCGCGGTCATCAGACAGCTCGCCGTCGGGATCACGCTGGGCGTCGCCTCGACGTTCGTGATCTCGCTGACGCTGGTGCCGGCGCTGAAGGTGACCGTCGACGGCCTGCTCGAACGCGTCGGGTTCGACCGCCGGAGCGCGCCGCTCGGGCGGACCGGGTCGCTCGAACCGTTCCTCGCGAGCGGCGTGCGGCTGGCTCGGCGGGCCGCGCCGGTGGTGATCGCCCTCGCGCTGGTGGCCGGGTCGGGCGGCGCGGTCGCCTGGACCGCGCTCGACCACCAGTCCGTCCAGCAGAAGTCGGGCGGGATCGCGCAGTGGAAGCAGGACCTGCCCGGTCCGCTGGGGTGGGAGACGAGCGAGTACGACTCGCAGCGTCGCTACGTCGACGACCACTACCGCGCCGCCGACGAGGACGCGCGCCGCCGCTCGCAGGTGCTCCTGCAGGGGGACGTGACCTCGCCGGCGGCGCTGGCGGCCGTCGACGCGATCCGCGAGCGCGCCGGCGGCCGGGACGCGGTCTTCCAGCGCGGGGGCGCCGTCCCGCTGACCTCGCCGCTGTCGGTCATGCGCTCGGTCGCCGCGTCGGACGACGAGTTCGCCGAGACGTTCCGTCGGGCGGACGCGGACGGCGACGGCGTGCCCGACCGCGACGTCGCGGCCGTGTACGACGCGCTGTACGACGCGGCGCCCGACCGGGCGAGTCGCGTCGTCGAACGCGCGGACGGGGCCTACCGGTCGCTGCGCGTGGTCGTCCCGATCAGCGACGCGGCGACGATCGACGAGCAGGCCGACGCGATGCACGCCGTCGCCGACGCGGGCGACCGGTCGGCCGTCGGTGCGGTCGCCGTGGGGTCGGGCACGCTCACCGAGGCGGAACTCGACCAGACGGCCGGCGGCATCCTGGAGACGCTCGTGGTGGCGCTCGCGGCCGTGGGGGCGTTGCTCGTGGTCGTCTACCGGGTCGCTACCGGGAGCGCCACCCTCGGCGCGGTGACGTTCGTCCCGATCACGCTCGTCACGGCGCTGGTCGTCGGGGGGATGTACCTGCTCGACGTGCCGCTGACGCTGTTGACCGCGCTGCTGTTGAGCCTCGTCGTCGGCCTCGGCATCGACTACAACATCCACATCAGCGACCGCTTCGCCCAGGAACTCGAGCGGGGGCAGACGGTGACGGGCGGGCTGAGGACGGCGGTGACCGGTACCGGCGGCGCCCTCCTCGGCAGCACGCTCACCTCGGTCGGCGCCTTCAGCGCGCTGCTCTTGCACCCCCATCCCCAGATCCGGAGCTTCGGGACGCTCGTCGTTCTCGCGCTCTCGCTGTCGTTCGTCGTCGCCGTGTTCGTCATGCCCAGCCTGTTGCTGGTGTGGGCCGAACGCGGTAGCCTCGACGCGGTCCGGAGCGACTCGTCGACTCGCGACGTGCCGATGGCGCGGGAGTAGCCGAAGGGACGGCCGCGGTGGCGGTTACCGCCGGCGCAGGCGGACGAGCGCGCCGGCGAGGAGCGCTGCGCCGGCGGTCCCGGCGAGTACGGTCCCGAGGGGTGACGGACCCGACCCGGCGGTCGGCGTGCCGAGCACGCTGTCGCCGCCGCTGGATTCGGTGGTCGAATCGCTCCCGGCCCCGTCGTCGGCCGATGGGTCGGTCGCGTCCCTCTCCGACGCGGTGCCCTCGGTGTCGGTGACGGCGTCCAGTTCGTCGTCGGGGATCAGTTGCGAACTCGGGAAGCCGGTGAGGTAGTCGTAGCAGGCCGCGACCTCGGCGCCGGAGAAGCTCGCGCTGCCGGTCATCTCGGCGACGCCGCCCTCGCCGGCGTCGGCCATCGTCGGGCCGTTCGACTCGTCGCCGGTGCCCAGTCGCTCGACGTCGTAGGGCTGGTAGGGGGCGTAGACCTCCCAGACGACCTCGCCCTCGGGCGTCACCTCGACGATGCGGTCGCCCCGGCGGTCGACGACCAGCGTGTCGCCGTTGGGTAGGCGGTCGGCGTCGCGGGGTTCGTCGAGGCCGCCCCCGCGGAGCACCCAGGTCCGGTTCCACGAGTCCCCCTCGCGCTCGTACTCGACGACGCGGTCGTTGAGGCTGTCGGCGACGAGGACCGTCGCGGACCCGTCCTCGCTCTGGAGGTAGTCGGGGTTGTGCTGCTCGTGGAGGATCGACGTGTTGTCGTCCTCGCCGAGCGTCCACAGGACCTCCTTCGAGGAGCGGTCGATGGCGACCACCTTGTCGAAGTTGCGGACCGAGACCATGAATACCCCGTCGCGGATCTGCTCGACGTCGTTGTTGTGGGTCCAGTCGCCGCCGAACTCGCCGCCGCCGTCGTGGGGGTAGCGGTCGGTGTAGTTGGCGAAGTAGTACTCCCAGGCGACCTCCTCGCGGGTGAGGTTGTAGACGAGCAGGCGGTCCTCGCCGTCCTGGCTCATGTCGGTCATGACCAGTTCGTCGCCGTTGATCAGGTCGACGTCGTGGGTGTCGTAGACGTTCCGGAACTCGCGTTCGGAGACGTGCTCTCCCGTCTCGGAGTCGATCTCCTCGATGAGGGTGTGGCGGTTGTAGGTGGTCGACTCGAGGACGTTCCCGTTGGGGAGCACGTCGATATCGTAGCTCCACCAGCGACCGGCGGCGGTGTCGTTGTGGACGCCGACGATGGAGCCGTTCGGGCGGACGCCGACGACCATCGCCGAAGTCTTCTCGCTGCCGCGGGCGCCCTGGATCGAGAACAGCGTCGTCCTGTCGGGCGTTCGGTCGATCGTGCCGACACAGGGGTTCGGACCGCTCTGGAGCGCGTCGGTCGCCGCGGCGACTCCGCCGCCGGACGCGGCCGTCGCGTCGCGGGTCGTCGCGGTCCCGGCGGCGACGGGTACCACCAGTAGGAGCGCGGCGACCGCGATCGGGAGGACGGTTCTGCGCATCTGCTCGCACATGCGACGGTCGAGGTTAACTGGGTTACGACTCCGGGTCCGCGCCCGCCTCTCCCCGGTCGAGGTCGGAGTCGGTCGGGCCGTCCGCCTCGCCGTCGGTCTCGGGGTCGGTCCGCCCGGGGTCGACGGCGTCGAGCCCGAAGTCGCGGGCCCGACTGCGCCAGAACTCCTCGAACCCCTCTTCGCGCTCCTCGACGGTGCTGCGTCCGTCGCGGACGTAGTCGAGCTTGAGGTCGGTCTCGTCGACGAGCCGTTCGCCGACGTCGTCGCTGATGATGCCGTTTCGAATCGCGTCCCGGACCGCCGCCTTCTCGCGCTGTAGCACCTGGCGCTCGCCGGCGAGCAACTGCTCGTGCCGGAGTTCGGGGTTCTCCCGGAGGAGCTCGGCGATCGCGTCGTTGAGCTGTGACTTCTCGCGTTCGTACTCCGCGGTGAAGTCCTCGTACACCTCGACGGGGAGCTGGCCGCCCGCGCGGAGCCGTTCGGCCGACTCCAGGGCCGCGTCGACCGCCCGCGCCCGCCCGACGAGCAGCTCGTAGAGCTCCTCGGACTCCGAGCGGGTGACGATGCCGAGCCGGTCGAGCAGGTCCGACATCGTGAGCCCCTGCACCACCAGCGAGAAGCCGGCGACGCCGAAGACCATCGCGCGCAGCGTCGTCCGCAGCGCCGGCGACAGGCCGGACCCGGGCCCGAGCCCGAGCACGAGCGCGATGGGGATCGAGGCGTGGAGCCCGCCCCAGACCATGACGTGCTGGTAGGCGAGCGGCACCGGCGGCCGGTCGAAGCGGTTGACCAGCCAGGTGAGCGGGTAGACCACGACCGCCCGCGCGGCGAGCACGAGGACGATGGCGACGGCGATGAGCCGCCAGTTCGAGAGGAGGTCGCCGATCGGCGTCGTGACGCCGATCATGACGAAGATGAACGTGTTGACGATGAACGCGCCGGTCTCCCAGGTGTTGAACACCGAGAGCTTGGTGCGGGGACTCATCGCGAACTCGGCGCCGCGGTTGCCGATGAGCAGCCCGGCGACGACCGTCGCGATGACGCCGCTGAAGTGGAACCCGATCAGGCGCGCGACGTAGTGCTCGGAGACGAGGAACACGCCGTACGCGAGGATGATCGTCAGGACGATCTCGGTCATGTGCTCGTCCAGGTTGATCATCACGCGGTAGACGAGGTAGCCGCCGACGGCGCCGACGACCGCGCCGCCGCCGGCGGTGACGGCGATGTCGACCGCGAGTTCGGCCGCGCCGGCCAGCGAGAACAGACCGGGGCCGGCGGCGTGGCCGGCGCTCTCGGCACTGACCCGCGCCAGGAGCGCGCTGAACAACACGACGCCGACGCCGTCGTTGACGAGACTCTCCCCCTCGACGAGCACGGAGAGCCGTTCGGGCGCGCCCAGTTCCTCGAACAGCGCGAGCACGGAGACGGGGTCGGTCGGGAGGATCATCGCCGCGAACAGCAGCGAGACCAGCAGGTCGAACCCGAAGGCGTACTGGCCGACGAATCCGAGCGCGACGACGGAGCCGACCAGGCCGACGACCGCCAGCGTGAGGATCGGCGTGAGGTTGCGCCGCAACCGTTCGAGGTTCGTCGTCGCCGCCCCCTCGAACAGCAGCGGCGGCAGGAGGACGAGGAGAATGAGGTCGTGCGAGAGGTGGATCCGGACCGCCACGCCGGCGACCGACGCCGCGAACCCCGCGATCAGGAGCGCGATGGTGTAGGGGAATTTGCCCACCTTGGCGACGAAGATACCGACCGCCGCGGCGATGATGAACACCGAGAGGACGTCCGCGAGCAACGCGACGTCGATGCCCGCCTGAGCCATACCCCCCGTAACGGCGGCCCACGGGTAAAATATTCGCCGGCGATCGCGGTCAGGCGGCCGTTCGGGCGCCACGCGACCGTTCGTGCGGTCCGTGACGCGCAGCCATCGCTCCGGCCGGTCGCCCGTCGCGGACCGAGACGGACAGTCCGGGTTCCCGCAGGCGACAGCGCGTTCCCGTAGTACTACAGCGCGTTCCCGTAGTACTACAGCGCGTTCCCGTAGTAGTCGACGAGCGTGCGCGTGTGCGGGTGATGGGGGTCCTCGACGACGCGCTCGGTCGGCCCCTGTTCGACGACGCGGCCGTCGTAGAGCACCGCGAGCCGATCGGAGACGGCCGCGATCGAGGGGAGGTCGCTCCCGAGCGCGACGACGGTGGTGTCGGCGGTCCGGTCGCGAACGCCGGTCGCCGCCGCTGCGAGCGCGTCGATCCGGTTCGCGCTCCCGAGGTGGTCGATTGCGAGCGGAAGCCCGTCGAGTACCAGCACCGCCGGGTCGGTCAGCAGCCCCCGGACGGCCCGTGCGATCTGTCGGCCGCCGGCGTTCAACTCGCCGGGGCGCGCGTAGCGGACGCGCTCGTGGTCGAGCCCGACCGCAGCGAGCAGGTCGGCGGCGCGCTCCTCGTCGGCGCCGACAGCGCGGAGCCGGGGTTCGAACAACTCGTCGACGGTCGCCGTCGGGTCGAGTCGTCCGACGTCGCCGCTGACCGCCGTGATCGATTCGCGACGGAACCGGTCGCGGTCACCCTCGCCCAGATCGAACACCGCTATCGGGTCGCCGGATTCGGGGTGGTGGGTGACGGTCCCCGAGACCCGCCCGGGAGATGGGACGCCGTCGACCAGCGCGGTCGCGAGCGTCGTCTTCCCGCTCGCGCTCTCGCCGACGATCCCGAGCCGGTCGCCGCACTCGACGCGGAGGTCGAGCCGGTCGAGGACGCCTTCGTTGCGGTACGCGGCGGAGAGGTGTTCGACCTCGAGCACCGGGTCGTCGATCGGAGCGGGCATCTGTCCGTCTCCCCGTTCGGGCCTCGCACACCTATGTGTTCGCCTCGCACCTGTCGTGACCCGACCACCGCGAGACTCGGAACGTCACGCCTATACGCTGTGGCGGCAAATCGCGGGGTATGCGTCTGCTGGAGCGGTTGTTCGGCGACGGACCCGGTGGGTGCTCCGGGCCCGGGGCGGGGAGGGCCGACGGCGACCGCAGCGGCGAGAGCGAGGCGCCAGCCGACCGCTCCACCGGGGCCGATTCCGACGCGGACGCGCCACGCGTCGGCGGGAACCGCGCGGACGCTCGCGGACACGACCAGCCGAAGGCGGGGCTGTTCGTCGACGGGCCGAACGTGCTGCGCGAGGAGTTCGACGTCGATCTGGACGACGTACGGGCGGCGGCCGAGCGCTACGGCTACCTCTCGTTCGCCCGCTTGTACCTCGACGAGAACGCGCCGGCGGGGCTCATCCAGGCCGCCGAGGCGCGGGGGTTCGAGGTGGTCTCGACGAGCGGCGACGTGGACGTGAAACTCGGCGTCGACGCGACGGCCGCGACGGTCGAGGAGGCCATCGACGTGCTGGTCGTCGCCTCCCGGGACACCGACTTCAAGCCGGTGCTCGAGGCCGCCGCCGAGCGGGGGCTCGCGACCGTCGCCGTCGCGCCCGGCGAGTACGGTCGCTCCGACGCGCTGCGAAACACCGCCCACGAGGACGTCACCCTCGAGTAGCTCCCCGGCGCCGCGACTGTCGGGGCGTTTAACTCCCCGCGCTCGCATCCTCGGGTATGCGCAGAGTCGACGGTCGCAAACTCCTCGCGGGGCTGGTCGCGGCGCTCTCGCTGGGGCTGCTCGTCGGGTTCGTCCTCGCCGGCGTGGTGTGAGCGGAGCCGTCGCGGCTCCGCTCGGCCCCGTCCGGCCCCGCGTCCGAGTCGCTCGTTCAATCGCTGATAATCGGGAGCGAGCGTTTAACTCGGGCGATGGGAATGCTCGGACATGCTCCGCATCGACGGGCGCGTCCTCGTCGCGTCCGTGCTGGGCGTCTTCCTCGTCGGCGCCGTCCTCGGGTTCGCCGTCGGCGGAATGAGCGGGCAGTCGGGGGACCCCGGCGACGCCGCGACGCCCGCGCCGACGCCGTCTCCCGCGCCGGCGCCGACCGCGGCCACGACGGTCGGCGGGACCGCGACCGCGGTCCGGACCGGAACGGTCGGGCCGACGGCCGCGGGCACGGGGACGCTGACGCCGACGTCGGCTTCCACGGATACGCCGACGCCGACAGCGTCGCCGACGGCGACGGTCGTTCCTGACCCCACTCCGACGCCGACGCGGACGCCGATGCTGATCCGGCGGTTCGACACCGAGGCGATCGAGCGCCACCTCCGGCGGTTGATCAACGACTGGCGGGTCGACCGCGGGCTCGACCGGTTCACTCAGCCCGAGGGGCGAGTCGTGCGGCGACTCGACCGGATGGCGACGGCCCACAGCGTCGACATGGCGGACCTGGGCGAGACGGTCCACCGGATCGACAACCGTTCCAGCGCCGGCCGGTACCGCGAGTACGGCCTGTTCCAC
This sequence comes from Halosimplex sp., assembly GCA_042217395.1. GTDB lineage: Archaea > Halobacteriota > Halobacteria > Halobacteriales > Haloarculaceae > Halosimplex. The sequence continues at coordinate 42,880 of JBDGSU010000019.1, read as the reverse complement.
ACCTGCAAGTTCAAGAGGAACGGGTCGCAGTACATCGTCACGCCGACGCGCAACCGGCTTGAGGTCCTGGGCAAGACCTACGCCGGGACAGCCTACGAGACGCCGAACGGCACCCGGTACAACGGGAACGAACGCGAGGTGGCGCGGGCGGTCTTCGAGAACTGGGTCCGCGCGCGCCCGTTCCGCGACCGCCTCTCGTACGCCAACGCGACCCGGATCGGTATCGGCATCGAGACGACGGAGAACAACGAGGTCTACGTGACCGGCAACCTCTGTGGCGTGCCCGGCCCCTCGTCGTAGCGCTCGGCCGTCGAACGCTAGCGCGGTCCCACAGCGATCGGTTTTTGCGCCGCGACGCCCCACGCGGAGGTATGGACCCCGATCTCGACACGCCGGTGCTCGACGACCACATGCACTTGGACCCCGTCCACGGCCGCGGGGTCGAGGCCGCCGTCGAGTTCGCCGACAACGGCGGCACGCATCTGCTCGTCGTCAACAAGCCCTCCTGGCACCTGCTCGACGGGCTCCCGAGCGGCCGCGCGGACTTCCGCGAGGTGTTCGAACTCACCGTCGACGTCGTCGAGCGAGCGAGCGCGCAACTGCCCGGCCGGGCGTGGCCGGTGCTGGGCGTCCACCCCGCCCTGATGTCCCAGCTCGTCGACGACGGGACGGACCCCGAGGACGCCGGAGACCTGATGCAGACCGGTCTGGACGTGGCTGCGGAGTACGTCGCCGACGGCCCGGCGCTGGCGCTGAAGTCCGGCCGCCCGCACTACGACGTGAGCGACGCCGTCTGGACGGCCTCGAACGACGTGATGAAACACGGGTTCGACCTGGCCGCCGAGACGGGCTGTGCGATCCAGCTCCACGCCGAGGGCGGCGAGGACTTCCGCGAGGTCGCCGAGTGGGCAGAGGACCGGGGACTCCCGTCCGAGCGCGTCGTCAAACACTACGCCGGCGGGCGACTGGAGGGGATCACCAAGAGCGTCATCTCGAACAAGGAGGACCTCGAACTCGCGATCGAGGCGGACGAACCGTTCATGATGGAGACCGACTACATCGACGACCCCGACCGACCGGGCGCGGTGCTGGGCGTCAGGACCGTCCCGCGACGAGTGCGGTGGCTGATCGAGGAGGGTCACGAAGACGCCGTCGAGCGCGCGCACGTCGACACGCCCGCGGCGGTCTACGGTATCGATACCGAGTCGACGCTGGAGTGATACGGAAACGTGTTCCCTCGCTAATTGTACCGGCCGAGTACGGACGACCGTCGCTTCCCCGACTGCGGCGTGTCGATGAAGTCGGTCGAGTTCGTCACGGGCGACGCGTGGAACCCCTACGTCGAGACGGGCGAGAAGCGCGAGGGACTGCTCGGAAAGCTCGGGATGGGCGAGACCGAGGACGTGCTGACGCTCACGTGTCCCGAGTGCGGATTGCTCCGCTTCTACGCGGACCCGGACGACGAAGAGCCGCACTGAGCGGATCCGGTTCGTCTCGTTTGTAGCGTCGAGGGGGTAGCTGTGCGGTGGCGGAGTTGCGCGGTGGCCGTGAGCAGAGCAGCGGTGGGTGGTCGTGCGGTGGCCGTGAGCAGAGCGGCGGCGGGTGGTCGTGCGGTGGCCGTGAGCAGAGCGGCGGCGGGTGGTCGTGCGGTGGCCGGGAGGCCGTTTCATCGGCCGACCCGGGGGAGGGCAGGCCCACCGCAGCATCCGGCGCCTCCGGCGCCGGTTCGCCGGAAGACGGTTCTGCTCGCTCGCTTCGCTCGCTGTGCGGACTGCGACTTCCGAGCCTGCGGTCGTTCGCGGTGCTCACTCCCGCAGACACCGAACTCGCGCTCTGCGCGAGTTCGGCCTTTTTGCCCCATCTTTTTGCCGCGAGGGTGCCCGCAGCGAGCGTAGCGAGCGAGGACACCCGAGCGGGAAAAAGGTGGGTCGAAAGCCATATCACCGGAGCGACGAACGACGTTGTATGAGCACACAGCCGGGGGAGTACTACACGCCTGAACGCTGGCAGAACTGGCTGGACAGGATCGACGAGGAGGACCTGGATCCGGAGGACGACGACACGGCGCAGTTGCTCTGGAACATGCAGGACGACACCGCCATCGCGGTGGTCAAGGTCGTCTCGGACTTCGAGGACGGCGTCCTCGAGGAGGACGCGGCGCTCGCCGAGATCGAGGACATGCGCGAGGTCGTCCTCGCCGAACCCGACATCGACGACGAGGAGGCGCTGATGCTCGTCGACAGCGTCCAGACCTCGCTGGTCTGTGTCTTCTACTCGGCCGAGGAGTACATCGTCGGCGGCACCGCCGAGGAGGCCGGCATCGGCGAGTACGTCGGCGCCGCCTCGGACGCCGAAGCCGAAGAGGATCTGGACGCCGCGCTCTCCTATTGCGTCCAGGCGGGGACGCTCGTCATCGACGGTGCGGAGTTCGACCCCGCGATGGCCGAGGAGATCGAACCGGGACTCGTCGTCCAGTGGGTCAACGGTCTCGACAGCCTCCAGACGGCGATGAAAGACCCGGAAGTCGTCGAAGAAGACGACGAGTAACCCGCCTTCCCGCTCGGACGCTCCTTCCCGCTCGGTTTCTTCCGTCCGGCGTCGGCGCTCGCGTCGGGTTCTTGCGGTCGCGGCCCGTTATCACGACGAACAATCGGGGACACAGGTTTTTGCGGGGCGAGGGGGTACTCGGGCGACATGGAGCCGTGGGGCGACAGGGGCCAGTCCATCCAGATCGGTGCGGTCCTGATCTTCGCGGCGCTGATCCTCCTGTTGTCGCTGTATCAGGCGACGGTCGTCCCACAGCAGAACAGGCAGATCGAGTTCGACCACAGCCAGCAGGTCCAGGGGGAGCTGCTGGACCTGCGCAACGCGGTGGTGTCGATGATGGGGGATTCGGCGCGGCGGTCGGTGTCGATCCAGTTGGGGACGACGTACCCCTCGCGGGTGCTGGCGGTGAACCCGCCGCCGGTTTCGGGGCAGTTGCGGACGGTGGGGACGGCGGACGGGACGGTGTCGCTCGGACTGGCGAACGCGACGGCGCTGGACGACGAGACCGACGACTTCTGGACGGGGACGCGACGCGACTACGTGACCGGCGGAGTCGTCTACCGGCCGAGCTATCACGAGTACGGCCAGCCGCCGTCGACGGTGTACGAGAACAGCGTGCTGTACGACGACTTTTCGTTCGAGGGGGCGACCATCGCGCGCAGCGACCAGGTGCTGGTCGACGGGTCGACGATCACGCTGGTGACGCTGAACGGGTCGCTGCGCCGGTCGTCGTCCGGGACGACGTCGGTCGACGTGCGGCCGGTCAGCGCGTCGCCGACGACGGTGGCGGTCACCAATTCGGACCCGGACTCGAACGTGACGCTCCGGGTACCGACGCGACTCTCGGAGTCGACCTGGGCGGACCTCCTCGAAGACGAGTTGGTCGAGGCGGGCGGGAACGTGACCGATCTGCGGACGAACCCTATCGCGGGACACCCCGACTACCGGATGCTCGTCGTGGAATTGGTGCCGGGGACCTACGAGTTGCGGATGGCGAAAGCCGGCGTCGGGACGCGCGTCACGGACACCTCGGCGGCCTACGTCACCGAGATCAGCGGCAACGGGTCGAGCGTGCCCGAGGGGAGCACCGGGCAGTTCGTCGTCGAGGTACGCGACCGCTATAACAACCCGGTCAGCGGCGTGACGGTCGAAGCGGCGACCGACGGAGTCGGGTCGGTCACCGCGGCCCGCGAGACTGGCGACGACGGACGAGCGGTGTTCACTTTCCGGGCGCCGGCGAACGTGGACGGCGCGTCCGTCGAGGGGCGCGTGAACGCGAGTTTCACGGTGACCCCGGGCTCCGGCCTCACGTCGTTCGCCGGTGGTACACCGGTGAACGTGAGCATGAACGTGACCGTCAGGAACAGCGACGGCAGCGGCCTCGGTGGTGTGGGCGGGGGTGGCGCCGGCTACTCGCTCCAGTGGACGTCGCCGACGACGGTGCCCGGGACGACCAGCGGCGGCGAGGCCTGCACGTCGACGCCGGACCCCTGTAACCTGACGATGCGGGCCGAGACTGCACAGTCACAGATCGGCGCGCCGGTGGGATTCGGTTCGGACGACACGAGCGTCGCGCGAGTGTTCGACCGGACCACGGCCACGGGGTCCGACGGAACCGCGGAGACCACGGTCCGCTTCGGGCGGACGGAAGACAACGCCACGCTGTGGACCCAGAGCGCGGGTACCAACGACACGCGGCTCATCGCGACGCCCTCCTACGAGAGTTTCGAGACGGACCTGGGGAAGTACGGCGTATTCGGCACGTTCCAGGGGTCGGACTCGGACAAGCTGACGAGCCAGAACGCCAATACCGGGTCGCAGTCGGCGCTGATCGACGGCGGCAACGACGGCGGGATCGTCACCACGGAGTACAACACAACGGGTGCGGAGATGGTGGTCGTCCAGTACTGGGCCCGGGACAGCGGCGCCGAGGAGAACGACGCCGATACGGGCAAGGACGAGGACGTGGTCGTCGAGTACAAGAGCGCCGCCGGGACGTGGGTGCAGGCCGACCTGCTGGAGGCGAAGGGGAGCGCGGACAGTCCGCAGAACCCGACGTATCACCGGACGGTTCGGCTGGGAAGCAGTGCGATCCACGGGAACTTCTCCCTGCGCTTCCGGCAGGTCGCTGCGGACTCCGCCAACGACGAGTGGCTGGTCGACGATACGCAGATCACGGTGATCGGGAAGTCACTCGGCGGCGGCCGGGCCGGCGGCCGGCCGCCGGGGACCGGTGGCGGCGGGAACTCCGCGCCGAGCGTCACCATCGACTCGGCGACCCACGACGCGGACACCGGGGGTAACGACCGGACGCACACCATCGACGTGACGTTCACCGGATCCGACCCCGACGGCGACCTCAGTAGCTACACGGTGACAGTCTACGACAGCAGCAGTCAGTCGTACGTCGTCGGCTCGACCACGGACAACAGCTACTCGGGCGGCCAGGTGACGGTGTCCATCAGCGACACCGATCAGGGCAACGACAAAGGCGACGAGCCGTATTACGTCGTCGTCGAGGTGACCGATAGCGCCGGCCAGACGAGTTCCGACACCGCGACGACGACCGCCCGGTAGGTCACCGTTGCTGACTCCTCGCGAAACGCGATTCGACGGTCGTCGAGACACTAGTCGACAGGCACTTGTACGAGTTCCACGCAACGTGCGAGTATGACATCGGTCGGTATCGACGGGATCGAGATCCGGACGGGGAAGCTCAGACTGGACCTCCCGGAGACGTTCGCGCCGGCGCAGGACGAGGACCCGGGCTACTACACGAAGGGGCTGGGCCTGACGGCGAGTTCGTTCCCGGACGTCTACGAGGACATCGTGACGATGGGGGCCAACGCGGCCCATCGTCTGATGGAGCGCAAGGGTCTCGAACCCGAGGACATCGGCCGGGTCGACGTCGCGACCGAGTCGGCGTTCGACAACTCCAAACCCGTCTCGACGTACATCGCCGGCTGCCTCGAACAGGTCTACGACGGCGACTTCCACCACGCCAACAAGGGCGAACGGAAGTTCGCCTGTATCTCGGGGACACAGAGCTTAGACGACGCGTACAACTGGATCCGGGCGGGCCGCAATCGCGGGCGATCGGCGCTGGTGATCACGACCGACACCGCGCTGTACGCCCGCGACGACCCCGGCGAGGCCACGCAGGGCGCCGGTGCGGTCGCGCTGCTGGTCAGCGAGGACCCCGACGTGGTCGAGCTCTCCGCCGAGCAGGGCTACGGCAGCGCCGACGAGACCGACTTCCTGAAACCCCAGCAGCAGTTCCCGAGCGTCGACGGCAAGCGCTCGGTGCAGGTCTACCTCGCGCGGATGCGCGAGGCCATCGAGGACTTCGAGTCCGTCGCGGGCTCGATCCATCCCGACGACTACGTCCTCGGGCCGTTCCACACGCCCTACCCCGGGATGGTCCGCAAGGCCGCAGCGCTCGCGTTCCGGCACTTCAGCCGCGACACCGAGATCGAGGAGGAACTCGCCGAGTCGATCGGCCGACAGCCCCGCCGCGAGGCGTTCGACAGCGAGGAGGCGTTCCGCGAGGCGGCCGCCGAGTACACCGACGAGCTCACCGAGACCGACGTGTACAGAGACTGGTACGACCGGACGGTCGACCCGACGCTCACGATCTCGCGGGAGGTCGGCAACTGGTACACCGGGTCGGTCCACGTCGCGCGTCTCTCGGGACTCAAGGCCGCCTACGAGGACGGTACCGACCTGACCGGCGAGAAGCTCCTCCTCGGGTCGTACGGGTCGGGTGCGCAGGCGGAGATCCACGCCGAGACGGTCCGGTCGGGCTGGGAGGCGGAGATCGACGCGCTCGACGTGGACGACCAGCTCGCCGCCCGCTACGAGCTCTCCTTCGACGAGTACGAGGACGTCCACGACGTCCACAACCACGACGAGGACGCCGGCGCCGCCGACACCGACCAGTTCACCGCCCCCGAATCGGAGTTCGTCTTCGACGGCTGGGGGCGGATGGGCGAGCGCAAGTACGCGTACGTGGAGTGATTCGACCGGGGCGACGGAGTCGCCGCAGTCGCTTTTTTGGTCCAGGTTTTTTGGCCGAGCGGGTCCCGCAGACCCCCGGAGGGGGTCGAGGAACCCCGAGGCGAAAAAAGGTGGTGGCCAGTTCGTCTTCGACGGCTGGGGGCGGATGGGCGAGCGCAAGTACACGTACGTGGAGTAGAACGGTCGCGGGCGGCCGAGTCGCGAGGACACGCTGTGGTCGAGAATCGAACGTTCGTCTACTTTCGATCCGCGACGGGACCGGTGCGGGACGGTGCGTGCGCCGACCCGACCCCGTGATTCGGCTCGCCTCTCGAGCGATACCGATCCGATCTGTGAAATTTCGGGCGTAATACCGTCCGAAATGTGGCCGTCTCTGGTCCTTAAACACGTAATATTCTACGGCATATCGGGCGAACGGGCAGAACGTTGCCGAATTTTCGAACATTGTTTACAGAACGTTTATCTAGTAGTGTCGCAAGCACGTCTGTGAACGCTATGGGGCGAACGCACATCGTGAAACGGAACGAAATACCGGACGAACGGTCAGAATACGCGGGTACCAACAGATGGTAGACACGTCGGTGCTGGTCCAGGGGATCAACCTGGTCTGGTTGCTCGTGGCCACGTTTCTCATCTTCTTCATGAAGGCGGGGTTCGCCATGCTGGAGGCCGGGCAAGTGCGCGCGAAGAACGTGGCGAACCAGTTGACGCAGACGCTCGTCACCCTCTGTGTCGGGCTACTGGTGTTTTTCCTGGTCGGAAACGGCGTCGCCAACGCGGTCGGGGCGCTGACGGGCGCGCAGATCCCGGCCGCGTTCGGGTACGTCGGGGGGACCTCCCAGCAGTGGGCCCGCTGGCTGATGAGCGGGATGTTCGCCATCGCGGCGGCCAACATCGTCTCCGGCGCCGTCGCGGGGCGCTGTAAACCGCGGATGTACGTCGTTTACACGGCCTTCGTCACCGCGGTGGTCTACCCGGTCGCCGTCGGGCTGACGTGGAAGGGCGGACTGCTGGCGCAACTGGGCTTTCACGAGTTCGCCGGCGGGATGGTCATCCACGGGCTGGGCGGTCTCTCGGGGCTGACGGCCGCGTACGTGCTCGGGCCCCGACTCGGCCGGTACAACGACGACGGGAGCGCGAACGTCATCCCCGGCCACTCGGTGACCCTCGCGGTGCTGGGGACGCTCATCCTCGCGTTCGGCTGGTACGGTTTCAACGTCGGGACGGCCGTGACCGTCTTCGAACCGGTCGAGTCGGCCGGCGCCGACCTGGCGCTGGGCGCGTTCGCCGACGTCGGCCGCGTCGCGCTGACGACCACGCTCGGGATGGTCGCCGGCGGGCTGGCGGCCGGCGCGGTCGCCTACCGCAAGACTGGCAACGTCGACACGCTCTACCTCGCCAACGGGATGCTCGCCGGGCTCGTGGGCGTGACGGGCGTCGCCGACGTGTTGACCTGGCCGGGTGCGCTGTTCATCGGCGCGCTCGTCGGCGCACAGCTCCCGGTCGTCTTCGAGTTCGTCGAGACGCGGCTGCGTATCGACGACGTCTGCGCGGTCTTCCCGGTCCACGGGACGGCCGGCATCCTCGGCGTCGTCCTCTACCCGCTCCCCGGGGTGTCGACGGTCGGCTTCGACCCGGCGCAGATCGGCGTCCAGCTGCTGGGCGTCGCGCTCGTCGGGGCGATCAGCGTCGGTGGGACGTTCGCGCTGTTCGAACTGGCGACGGCGCTGGGCTGGGCGCGCGTCGACGCGGCCACCGAGCGCGAGGGCCTGGACATGGTCGAACACGGGGTCGAGACCTACCCCGAGTTCGCCAGCCCCGACGGCGTGAACGACTCCGCCGTTCGGGCCGACGGCGGCGTCGAGCGCGACATCGAGATGGTCGTCGCCTACGTCCGCCCGGAGCGGCTCTCGGCGGTCAAAGAGGCGCTCACCGACGTCGGCGCACCGTCGCTCACCGTCTCGAACGTCTCCGGCCGGGGGTCCCAGCCCCCGAAGAAAGGCCAGTGGCGCGGCGAGGAGTACGTCGTCGACCTCCACCAGAAGGTCAAGATCGAGTGCGTCGTCGCCGACGTCTCCGCCGGTGAGGTGGCGACCGCGGTCCGCGAGGCCGCCCACACCGGCGAGAAGGGCGACGGCAAAGTGTTCGTCCTCCCGGTCACCGAGGCGCTGCAGGTCCGAACCGGCAAACGCGGCCCCGAGGCCGTCTGAGGCGGTCTCTCGCGAGCCGGTTCCGGCCGGTGCCGACCTCGTCGCTGGCGTCGTGGAGGCGGTCGTCGATGCCGTCGAGGTCCGCCGCCGGCGCTGGATCCGCCAGCCGGATCGAGACCGAACCACTCAAGCGCGACTCGCCCCACGGTCCGCCCACCATGGGCACGCCGCTTCCCTCGCGCGAGGAGCAGGCCGAGGAGGTCGTCGAACGGCTCTGGGAGGAGTACCCCGACGCGACCATCTCCCTGAACTTCTCCAACCGGCTCGAACTGCTGGTCGCCGTCGTCCTCTCGGCGCAGTGCACCGACGAGCGGGTCAACGAGACGACCGAGGACCTCTTCGAGAAGTACCGGACCCCCGAGGACTACGCGAACGCCGACGTCGACGAGCTCTCCGAGGACATCGGGTCGATCACCTACCACAACAGCAAGGCGGACTACCTGAAATCGTCGGCCCGGACGATCATCGACGAACACGACGGCGAGGTGCCGGACACGATGGAGGAACTGACCGACCTGAGGGGCGTGGGGCGGAAGACGGCGAACGTCGTCCTCCAGCACGGCTACGACCTGGTCGAGGGGATCGTCGTCGACACGCACGTCCAGCGGCTCTCCCGGCGGCTGGGCATCACGGAGGAAGAGCGCCCCGAAGCCATCGAGGAAGACCTGCTCCCGATCGTTCCCGAAGACGAGTGGAAGTGGTACACGCACCTGCTGATCAGCCACGGGCGCGCGGTGTGTACGGCGCGCGACCCCGACTGCGGGGACTGCGTGCTCGCGGACGTCTGCCCGTCGGAGAAGGGCGACTCGGAGGTGGACCTGGCGAGCGGCGAACGCTGGGACGCCTGACCGATCGGCGGGTTCGCCGGGGGTTCCGTGACGGCAGTGGGGGCTCGGGCCGTCGAGAGTCGTGCCTCGTCGCGTCTCAGACCGACGACTCGGGGAGCGGACCGGTCGCGGCGGTGGACGTGGCAAACGTTTTTCGACGGAGCGCGGGTACTCTCCACATGGTCTCGAAAGTCCTCGTCGCGATGGACGGCTCGGAGGTCGCGGAGGCGGCGCTCGAGTACGCGCTCGAGGTCCACCCGTCCGCCGAGATAACGGTCCTGACGGTCGTCGGCGAGCCGTCGGCGATGTTCGGGGAGGCGTCGGCGATCGCGCTCTCCGAGGACCCGGAGCGAACGATGGACGAGTACGCGAAACCGGTGGTCGACCGCGCGCTCGAGATCGCCGCCGAGTACGGCGCGGAGATAGACACTGAGGTGCGGACCGGCCACCCCGCGCGCGTCATTCTCAATCTGGCCGGCGAGTTCGACACGGTCGTGATCGGGAGCCACGGCGGGTCGGTCGCCGACCGGTTGTTCGTCGGGAACGTCGCGGAGCGGGTCTTCCGGCAGTCACCGGTCCCGGTGACCGTCGTTCGATAGCGGGCCCCGAGCGGACCGGTCGTGGCGCCGGGTCGGCCGGCGCGTCGGTCGCCGAGGTCTCAGAGCACGAGGCGGAACAGCGGGTACGACCCCGCCACCGCGAGCGACGGCGTGAGGATCCACAGGGTCGCGATGCGCTTGACCGCAGCGGGGTCGAACAGGCTCTTGCGGTCCAGTTCGGGGGGCTCCTTCTCGCCGATGTCCGGGACGTCCGGGACCTCGTCGGCGGGCGGTTCGGACGGGGCTTCGCCGCGCGCGATGTCGCCGACCGTCGGACTCGTTGGGGCCCCTTCGGCCCGCGAGGCGACGAGCGCGCCGGTCGAGACTTCGAGGTCGGGTTCGTGTCGCGGTTCGGGCGTCGCGAGTTCGACGACGGTCGCGGCGCGGCTCGCGCGCCCCCAGCCGAGGCCGATGATACAGCAGGTCGTGCTGACGGCGAGACTCGCCGGGATGCCCAGGTACGACAGCACCGTGATGATGGTCCCGCCGACGACGGAGACGATGAGCGCCGCCAGGATCGGGAGTTCGGTGATGTCGTCGCCCACGGTGTCGAGCGTCCGTCGGGCGATGGTGAACCCGCCCAGCCCGAACGCGAACACGGCGAGGAGCACGCCCTGGTCGACGGTGAGCGGTCCCTGCGCGCCCACGAGCGGCGCGACGGCGTTGGCGGCGTTGGACGCCCCCGCGGAGAACGCCATGTAACAGGCGATGGCCACCACCGCCGCGGAGCCGACGATGTCGCGGCCCGACGCGTTCTCGTTGAAGCGCGGTCGCGGGACGGTCCCCGACCGGTCCAGTCGGACCAGGTGCGACTCGAAGTGCGTGAACGCGATCCGACGGTCGAGGTACGGGTAGAGGTATCGACCGATGACCGCCCCGCAGGCGAACCCGACCAGCGGGGCGACGATCCACGCCGAGACGATGGTGAACATCAGCGCCTCGTTGAGCGTCCCGGTCGCGAGGCCGAGGCCCACGATGGCGCCGACGGCCGTCATCGAGGTCGACGCGGGGACGCCGTAGAGGTTCGAGACGAGCAGTGCCATGCCGGTGAAAAAGAGGACGCCGACGCTGGCCACCGGCGTGAACTGCGAGGCGGGGACGATGCTGCTGCTCATCGTGTCGATGACGTTTCGGCCGACGGTCCACGCGCCGACGAGGGCGAACGACGTGAACAGCGTCGCCGCGGTCGCCTTCCGCACGAGGCGACTCCCGACGGAGGGGCCAAATGCGACCCCAGTCGAGGAACCGCCGATGTTGAACCCGACGAACACCGCGACGAGAACGCCCGCTACCGCGAGGAGCGAGACCATAGTCGTACCCGTCGATGGACGACCCAGATACTTAAAACGGCACTCGACGGCGACGCCGTCGGGCCGGCACCGTCGAGAGCGGTGCCATCGTCGAACCGACCGAGGCCCCGGTCGGCTGGCCGGCTCGCCGAGTCTCCGGTCGGTGCTCCGCTCGCGTCTTCGGTCGGGGTTCCGTTCGCGTCACCGGTCGAGAGAGCGGGGTCTCCCTCTCTACGAATTCACGTCTTCGAGATGCTTGCTGACGACGACGCGGCCCTTCGGGGTGAGCGTGGGGCCGTCGTCGGCGTCGACGACGAGTTCGTCCTTCCGGAGGTCGTTGAGGACCATCGTCAGCTGGCTGGCGTCGATGTCGAGGACGTTGGCGAGCGAGACGGAGGGCCCGGTCGAGTAGACGGCGACGAGCAGTTCGACCTGTTCGTCGGAGAGCGTGACGTCCTCGAGGTCGGCCATGAGGTCGCTGTACTCCAGTCGGAGGTACCGACCGAGGATGGACATCTTCCGCGCTGACCCCATGGCCGCCAGCGAGAGCGTCGCCTGTCCCCCCGAGAGGTGGCGAACGGCGAGGACGGCCTGGTCGGTCCCGTTTATCTCCCGGGAGAGGCGGTCGAAGTCGCTGACCGTCGAGAGGTCGACGTCGACGCTGTCGTCGGCGCGCCGGAAGCGGACGCTCCCGGGTTCGAGGTAGAGCTTCGCGGGCTCGAACGACGCGTCGGTGACGCGACCGCCGACGCGGGCGGGGTGTTTGACCGTCACGTCGGTGCCGTTGAGGACGGCCTTGAACAGGACCGTGGTGAACTTCCCGATCTTCTCGTCGTCGGCCTCGACGGCGGCGACCATGCGGTTGCCGTTCTTCTCGAAGGCGACGGTGACCGTCGAGTTGAAAAAGTCGCCCAGGCCGTCGGGGACGTGCCCGACGGCGACGTCGAACACCGACGAGAGGGGGATCGTCACTTTCCCCTCGTCGGCCGCGAGGACGAGCCGTTTCTCGCTCAGGAGGATCCGCCCCTTGACCGGCTCGGCGCGCGCCGACGCCTCGGAGTTGAAGGTGGCGACGAAGTCCGCGATGACTGATTCCGACATGGACGGCGTTGAGAGTCCCTTCCGCCCCACGAATATTGAGCGTTTCGAGCCAGTATCACGCGCGAGAACGGAACATCGGGAGAACGCGCGCCGCGGAGGCCGGTGGGAGCGACGGTGCCGGGACGGAGCCGGAGGCCCGGCGGCGGGTCACTGTTCGGCGGCGACGGTCTCGGGCGGGGTCGCCTGTGGGATCCGGAGGGTGACGATGGCGCCCTCGGGGCTGTTCGCGTCGAACTCGAGTTCGCCGCCGCTGTTTTGCATCACCCAGCGCGCGGTCCACAAACCCAGTCCCGAGAGGTGCTGGGTCTGGGAGGGCGCGCTGTCGCCGCTGACGACCTCGACCTGGCTCTGGGGGATCCCGGGGCCGTCGTCGGCCACGCGCACGTCGTAGTAGTTCCCGTCGAGGCTCTCCACGACCGACACCTCGACGGTCGGCGTCTCGCTGTCGTTGTGTTCGACGGCGTTTCGAACGACCGCCTCGACGGCCAGCGAGAAGGCGGGCGTCGTGGTTCCGTAGACCGTCTCGGGCACGTCGACGGCGAACGCGCAGTCGTACTGCTCGCGCAGCGTCGCGACGGTCTCCTCGACGACCCGCGCGAGATTCCGCGGTCGCGGGTCGCTCTCGCCGGCGATCTGCCGTTCGAGGTCGCGCGCTCGCTCGCTGATCTCGAGGAGGTTGTCGGCGGCGTCCTCGATGCGGTCCGCGTGTGCGGCCGGTTCGCCGTCCACCTGAGCGGCGATCGCCCGCGCCGAGGGCTGAATGACGGTGAGCTGGTTGCGGATGTCGTGACGGAGCGTTCGCGAGAGCGCCTGGAGGCGCTCGTGGCGCTGGCGCTGGACGGTCACGTCGATGTAGATGGCGTAGCGGTCCCGCGACGGACCGCGTTCGACGGGCGCGGTCAACCGGACGAACTTCCGCTGGCCGTCGACGGTCTCCAGGTCGATCACGTTCCGGTCCCAGGTGGCGTCGACGTCTTCGACCGTCGCCGGCTGGCCGACCGGGTCGAGCGACTCGTCCGGCGGCACGACGTACTCGGCGAGGCTCTCGCCGACGATCGTCTGCGAGTCGAACCCGAATACCTCGGTGAACGCGGGGTTGACGGTGCGGACGATCGGTTCCTCGCCCTCGCGCTCGACGCCGACGATCGGGTTCGGCACGTTCTCGAACAGCGCCCGGAAGCGGTCGCGTTGCGACTCGGCCTCGGCGGTCGCCCGCTCCTGCTGTGCGGTCCGGACGCCCATGCCCACGCCGCCGAGGGTCCCGATCACGACCGCGTCGGCGGCGATGACCAGCGGCTTCAGATCCCCCTGGATCTCCCGCTGTATCGAGACGATGAGCGCCATCAACAGCGCTACACCGACCGCGTTCGCGACGCTGAACCGCGCGACCGTCTCCGTGTAGTCGGCCGCCCAGCCCGATCGCACCAGCCAGCCACCGAGCGCGACGAGTCCGAGACACAGCAGCGTCAGCGGCGCGTTCTCGAGTAGCGTCGACCCCGCGGGCTTCCCGGTTGCCACGTCGTCCACTATATCGAACACCGGAACTAAAAACATACAAATGCCGATAAGGCTCACCGCGGAGCCGTGAATATACCGCCGCTTGCCTTCCATTACGTGACGATCTATCGGACTTCCCGTTCATAAAATTCCCTACCTGTTCGCCGAGCCGCAGACGGCCGGGCGAGTCACCACCGGTGTCGACTGACCGCGACCGGCTTCAGCTGTCCGGATAGCGCGGTCGCCGCGCGGAGTCGTCGCTCCCCTCGACGAACGGGAGCGCGACCCGCCTCGCGGGCCGCTCCGCACCGTCGACGCGGACCGTCAGACCGGCGGTCTCGTCGTCGTCCGCACGGTCGCTCGCCGCATCGCTGGCGCCGCTGGCCCCGCCGAACGGGTCGCCGTCGAGGGCGGCGAGGGCCACCGGCTCGCCGCGGGTCGGGCTCTCGGCGGCGCGAGTCACCTCGCCGACGCTGGCGTCGCCGTCGAAGACCGCCGCGCCGGCGTCGGGAACCGCGGCGTCGGTCCCGTCACCGCGGGCGTCGACGACGAGTCCGACCAGCCGCTGGCTCGGTCGCCCGCGGTTCTCGATCCGGGAGACGACCTCCTGGCCGACGTAACAGCCCTTCTCGAAGTCCAGGGCGTTGCGGACGCCGCAGTCGTTGGGGAGCCGGCCCGAGAGCTCGGTCTCGAAGAGTGGGGTGCCAGCTTCGAGCGTCAGCGTCTCCCACGTGCGGTAGCCGAACGGGGCCGCGGCCTGTCCGCGGTTCTCCAGGGTGTCGAAGACGTCGGCGGCCTCGCTCGCCGCGCAGACCACCTCGTAGCCCTCCTCGCCGGTCAGCCCGTCGTCGCGGATCACGGTGACGCCGGCGTCGGCCATCGACCCGCGGACGAACGAGAGGGGGCCGTCGGGCGACGCCGCGCCGTTGAGGACGCTCGCGACCTTCTCGGTCGCGCTGGGCCCGTAGACGCCGAAGACGCCGAAGTCGTCGGTGGCGTCGGTGATCGCGACGTCCTGGATGAACGTCTTCGAGCGCCAGTCCTCGGCGACGCGCTCGTGCTCGGTCGGCGGGAGGAAGACGAGCAGGCGGTCGCCGGCGGCGGCGTTGTAGACGTACATGTCCGTCTCGATGCGCCCCTGGGGGTCGAGCAGGAGCGCGTACGACCCCTCGCCGTCCGCGCGGGGGACGCGGTTCGAGACGGCGTTGTCGACGAACTCCACCCGGTCGTCGCCTTCGACGGTGAGGACGCCGTAGCCCTTCTCGGTGACGCCGACGACGTTGCGAACGGCGGCGTGCGTGCGCTCGGGGCGGCCGTAGTGAGCCACCGCCCGGCGGTCGCCCCGCTCTTCGAAGGTCGCGCCGTGGTCCGCGTGGACCGACTCGATGACCGTCATCGCTCCGACCTGGGGTCGGACGGCGGTTAGGGTTTCCGGAGCGTCGAAGCCGTCTCCGGCCCGTCGGGTCGGTCGTCGCGGCGTTCCCACCGGGTCGCGTCTGCGACAGTTCCAGTGCTACGCCCGCCGTACGGGGCCCCGCTCGATCATCGTTTCGACGGAATCGCCACGCTCTTCGGCTACGCCGCGAGCGGCGTCGGCAGGTCGTGCGGAGCGGCGGCCGAAGGCCTCGGCGGAGAGGTCGGGGGTCAGCGGTCGTTCCGGCCGGCGCCGTCCGATTCCGGTCGCGACGCGTCGTCGCCCGCGGCCGCTCCGATCGCCGCCTCCGCGACGGTCCCGGCCGTCGAGTCGACTCGTTCGAGCACGACGCGGTGCCGACCGTCGGCGTGGTCGTCGAAAAACTCCTGTACGGGGCCGCGTTCGAGCGCGGAGATCCCCTCCTCGCAGGTGTGGCAGACGCAGACGTACATGTTATCGGTCGTCCCTCGGATCGTCGACGCGGACCTCGCGGTCGGACCCGATCTCGACCCGGCGGCCGACGTACTCGAACGAGACCGCGACCGCCGAGTCGGCGGCGAGGAGGTCGACCAGCGCGTCCGGGTCGACCGTCTCGCCGAGGGGCGGCAACTCCACGGGGTCGACCCCGGCGTCGTCCGCGACCGCCGACACGATCTCCGCTATCGACGCCTCGTCTCCGCCGGGCCTCTCGCCCGGCCCGTCCTGCGGTACCATCACCGGAGAAGATGTCGGCTGTTGATAAAAATAATCGCCCTCAAGTATTAGGTACACATACGAGTCGAGTTGGTAATTTGGGAAAGTCAAATATCGCGGCGGGCACCGTCACTCGGAGTCGACCGGGACCGAGCGGGCACAGAACTCTTCGAACGGCCGGACGCGTCTGTGGTCGACGAGGCGTTCGCTCTCGATCGTGAGTCCGACGTCGACGAGCGATTCGGTGAGCGGCGTGATCTCCCCGGAGTCGGGGGTGACCGCGAGGACCCGGAGGTTCTCGTTCGCGCTCAGTAGCTCCTCCACGCTGACCACGTTCGGGAGGTCAAGAACGCGCTCGGCGATCTCGCTGCGACGCGTCACCGGCGCGGTACAGGTGAAGCTGATCCGGATCGGGAAGCCGGCGCGCTCGTAGTCGACGAGCGGCACGTATCCCTCGATCACGCCCTCTTCCTCCAGGTTCTCGATCCGGTTCCGGACGGTCTGGGCGGACACCGGGAGCTCCGCCGCCATGTCGACCGGCGTGGTGTTGCGGGCGTCTTCCTGGAGGCGCCGAAGGATACTGCAGTCGAGTTCGTCCAGGTCGGGCATGGTATGAGTGTCTCAGATTGATTCCTCAAAGGTCTGTTGAACCGCGAGACCGCTTCGGGTCGACGGGGTCCGACCGCGCCGACGACTCGAAGCGGTGACGGAGGCGGCGGCTCAAACCCGGCGTGCGGAGTCCGACCCGGGTCGCGGTCGTCCCAGTGCGATCGGACGGGAGCGGGGTCCCGGAGGACGTCTCCGACCGGTCAGGAGCGCAACAGGGACTTCAGCTGGTCGAGCGAGAAGACCGTGGTCGGTCGGTCCATGTGGACGCCGATCTCGCCGGAGAACGCGCGCAGTCCGGCCCGCTGGACTGGTTCCGGGAGCGAGTAGGCCCGCCGGATCCAGTGGCCGAGTCGGATCTCGCGTTCGAGGTCCGCGCGCCAGGCGGACTCGTAGTCGGCGAGGCTCCCCGGTCGGCGCGGGTCGATCTCGCGGGCGGCGTGGTCGGCGGCGGTCATCCCGTAGAGGATGCCCCCGCCGGTGAACGGCTTGGTCTGAGCGGCGGCGTCCCCGACCAGGAACGCGCGGCGGCTCGTCACCGAGTCGGGCGGACCGACGGGGATGAGGCCCGAACACCGGTGGTCGGTCTTGACGCCGTAGTCGGCGGTGAAGCGGTCGAAGCGCTCGCGCACGTCGTCGCCGGGCGGCGTCGCCAATCCGTACTCGACGCCCGCCTCGCCCCGCGGGATGCGCCAGGCGAAAAACTCCGGAACGGTGAGGTGGACGTCGACGAAGTCGCCGGCGTCGTCCTCGTCGGAGAAGCCGAGGACGCCGTGGAGGAGTTCGTCGGGTTCGGGCAACTCGAGCGCGCGGCGGACCCGGGACTTCGGGCCGTCGCAGCCCGCGACCATCCGCGCCTCGTGGGTCTCGACGCCGTCGGGCCCGCGGACCTCGACGCGGACGCGGTCGGGGCGCTCCTCGACATCCACGACGGTGTGGTTCTCCCGGAGGTCGACGCCCGCCTCGCGCGCCGCGTCCGCCAGTTCTCTGTCCAGCCCGACGCGGTCGATGACGTTCGACACCTGTTCGTCCTTGTAGAAGGGGTAGGTCGCGGCGGGGAACTCCCCGGAGGTGCGCTTCGGCGTCGTGGTGGCGTGCCCGTCCGGGCGCGGGTCGCCCGGTGGACCGCCGCGGGGGCCGCCGAGGTGAAATCGCGCGCCGTAGACAACGTTCTGGCGGAGGCGCTCGCGGGCCCCCTCGGGCGCGTAGTCCCAGATGTCGGTGGAGACGTGGCCCGAACAGGCCAGCGGTTTCCCGACCTCGCCCTGCTCGAAGGCGAGCACGTCGCGGCCCCGCTCGGCGGCGCGGCGGGCGAACCGCGACCCCGCGGGGCCACAGCCCACGACGACGAAATCGTGCATACCCGTGCTGTGGCGTGTCGCGATGAAATATCTTTCAGTCCCGATCTCGGACATCGATCGCCGCGTTCCCGAGTCCCCGCTACTGGCGAACCACTCCTCGTACCGACGCTGTTTGCTGGTGTGCTTATACCGGCTCCTCCACACAGAACTCTCGTGACCGAGTACCAGCCGGGCGTCTGCAACATCGGACGCGACGAGCGGCGAACGCGTCGGCGGCTGGGAGACGCCTCGTTCCTCGTGGCGGCCGCGTACGTCGGGTTCGTGACGGCGACCGGCCGCCCCGCGGGGTTCCTCCTCGGGGCGTTCCCGCTCCTGTTCGGCGGGTTCCTCGGGGTCGTGCAGGACCGGCTGGGCTTTTGCGTGGGCCTGGCCGCGCTCGCCCGTTACGACCTCTCGGGGTCGGGCGGGGGCGCCGGGACAGTCGCGGAGGCCGACGCCGTGAGGCGGGACCGGATCGAGGCGGTCCAGGTGGTCGCCGTCGCGCTGGCCGCGGCGGTCGCGGTGACGACGGCGGTCTACGGGATCGGCACCGCGATGTGAACAGTCGTCCGCGGGTGGCGACAGGCGGCGGCCGGACTCATACGGATTCGAAGCAAGCGTTTACCGGGTCGAACGCACGTAGTCGTGCGGTCGATCCCGGACTGTCTTGCAATAATCCGTCTCAGACGACGGCCAGCCCGCGCGGCGTCTGCGACGCGTACGCGTCGGGCCACGCGAGGTCGAGGCGGTCCCACGACGCGCCGGCGTCGGTCGAGCGGTAGAGCCCGCGGTTGTTGAGCGCGAACAGGACCGGCCCGTCGGCGGCGGCGAGCACCGATCGGACGGTGCCCTCGGGCTCGGGTAGCCCGTCCATCGCGAGGTCCCACTCGGTCCCGTCCCCGGGGCCGGCGGTTTCGGTCCGGTAGACGTACGCCTCGGCCGTCGAGACGGTGTGGGCGCTCCGGGGGCCGCTTGCGGCCGAGACGACGACCGTGTCGGGGTCGGAGCGCGGGACGGCCATCCCCCAGACGTAGCGGTGACCGAGCCCCTCCTGCGGGTAGGCCCACGTGTCGCCGCCGTCCTCCGACTGGGCGTAGCCGTCGCCGGCGGCGGTGTAGACCCGTCCCTCGGCGTCGGGGTGGGTCGCGAGCGTGTGGTTGTCGCGGCGGGCGCCGTCCGGTCGGTCCCGCCAGAACTCCGCCCCGTCCGACGACGGGGGGTCCTCGGCGAGGGCGTCCGCCGTCCGCACGAGCGCTCCGGCCTCGATGGCGACGTACAGCCGCTCGGGATCGTTGGGGTCCGGCTCGAGCCAGCGGACGTGGTGGGTGTGCGGTCGCGGCGGGAACGCCCACTCGGACTCCGAGGGGAGGTCGGTCAGCGGCGGGAGGGGGACCCACGAGTCGCCGCCGTCGGTCGAGCGGTAGACCGCCGAGGGTTCGGTACCGGCCCAGACCACGTCGGGATCGTGCGGACTGACGGCGACGCTCGTGACGCGGTCGTCGATCTCGGGCGCGACGCGATCCCAGGTGTCACCGCCGTCAGACCGACGGTCTGACGAGGTCTCGCTCGCGTCGCTCGCGAGACCGCCGTCGGTCGTGCGCTGGAGGCCCGACTCGACGGTGCCGGCGAAGGCGCGATCCGGGCGGTCGGGGCTCGCCGCGATGCACTCGAAGTCGCGACCGACGAGGCGCTCCGTGACGGTCCATCCCTCGCTCGTACCCGGGTCGGTTCCGTCGCCGCGGACGACGAGGAGGCGGTCGCCGAGCGCGGCGTAGGCCGTGGTATCGGACATATCGGTGGGGAGGGCGCCGACGGCCTTAAGCGGTCGCCGAAATCGGTCTCGGGAGCGGGCCCGTTGCGGACCGCGACGGCCGCCTCAGTCCTCGACGTAGTCGACGGGGTCGACGTACTCACGGGCCCACGCGTCGAGTTCGTCGAAGACGGGCCCGAGCGCTCTCCCCTTCTCGGTCAGCGAGTAGTAGGTCGCCACCGGCGCGGCCTCCTCCATGCGCTTGTCGACGAGCCCGGCCGCCGTCAGCGCGTCGAGCGACTGCGAGAGCGTCCGCGAACTCGCCCCCGTCGACTCCTTGAGCTCGTTGAACCGCATCTCACCCTCGTCGACGAGGTCGTGGAGGACGTGCAGCCGCCACTGGGTCCCGATCACGTCCAGCGACTCGGCGGTGGGACACGCCTGCGGGTCCATCTCCGCGAACCGGTCCTCGGGGTCGTCCGTCTCCATCACCCCGCGGTTCGAACGCTCGCGTGAAAAATCTCGCGGGTCGACACGTCCCGATACACCGCGGTATACCCGGTCCATCCGACCGTACCCGGTCGACCGCCCACCACCCGATATATCATAATTTACCTGATAATTATTACGGTGGCGTCGAAAGTCGGGGATGCGATGAACGGAACGCTCGTACTCCGAGGTAGCGACGCGGAATCGACCGACGAGGCTGGACCCGGGGCCGTTCGGGAGGTGTCGGCCTGATGGGCTTCGACTCGACGTTCGCCGGCGCGGCGCTGCTGGCGGGTCGCGCGTTGTTCGCGGCCGTCCTTGGGTTCATGGCGGTCGGCAACCTGCTCGACCTGGAGGACACCGTCGCCTACGCCGAGCACAAGGGTGCGCCGGCCGCTCGGCTACTGGTCCCGCTGTCCAGCGTCGCGCTGGTCGCCGGCGCAGCGGCGATCCTGCTGGGCGCGTTCCCGGCCGTCGGTGCCCTGCTCGTCGTCGGCTTCCTCGTCGGCGTCACGCCGGTCATGCACGACTTCTGGGCCCAGGAGGGCCAGGACCGCCAGAACGAGCAGATCCACTTCCTGAAGAACGCGGGACTGGCCGGAGCGGCGCTCCTCGTCCTCGCACTCTCGACGACGGCGTGGCCCTACGCGGTCGGCCCCGCGCTGGTCTGACCCGCCGGACGACTGCAACTACCCGCACATCCATGGGACGACTCATCGACGGCGAATGGCTGCGCGACGTATCGAACGACGAACGCGAAGACTACGACTACCAGCCGACCGAGCTCCGGAACGAGGTCGGTACGGACCGCCACCCGGCGGACCCCGAACGGTACCACCTCTACGTCTCGAGGGCCTGTCCGTGGGCCCACGGGACGCTCCTCGTCCGGAGACTCCTCGGATTGGACGACGCGATCGGTATCAGCGTCGTCGACCCGCACCGCAGGGACGACGGCTGGGAGTTCACTCCGGAGAAGCCGGGCTGTACCCCGGACCGCCTCCACGGGCACGACTACCTCCGCGAGGTCTACACGGAGGCCGACCCGGACTACACCGGGCGCGTGTCCGTGCCGGTGCTCTGGGACGAGCGGGCGGGCACTATCGTCAACGAGGAATCCGACGAGATCATGCGGACGCTCGCCGACGCCTTCGCCGACTACCGCGGCGCGGATCTCTACCCCGAGGACAGTCGCGAGGAGATAGACGAGGTGATCGGGGAGCTGTACCGACCGCTCAACCGCGGGGTCTACGCGGCGGGCTTCGCCGGGACCCAGAGCGAGTACGAGGCGGCCGTCGAGCGGGTCTTCGACGCGCTCGACCGGTGGGACGAACACCTCTCGGACCGTCGATACCTCGTCGGCGACCGCCTCCCGCTCGCCGATCTGCGGCTGTTTCCGACGCTCGTCCGCTTCGACGCCGTCTACCACACCCACTTCAAGTGCAACGTCCGCCGGCTCGTCGACTATCCGAACCTCCGGGCGTACGCGCGGGACCTGTACCAGACCGGGGGCGTCGCCGAGCGAAGCGAGGCGACGGAAAACGAACGAACGGGGAGTGTGCGCCAAGAGGGCGCCTCGCGCGAAGCGACCCGTGGGTCGGGCGTCGCCGAGACGGTGAACCTCGACCACGTGAAAGAGCACTACTACCGAAGTCACGGGGACCTGAACCCGACGGGATTCGTCCCGGTCGGCCCCGACGTGGACTTCGACGCGCCGCACGACCGGGCGGAACTGCCCGGCCAACCGCCGGCGGTCCGGTCGTAACCGCCGAAGTCGCCGGCGAGGCGCGCCCTCGCCGACGTCACCGGGCGGTCCCGTCCCAGACGGGGAGATCCGCGACGCTCTCGACCGCGTCCCCGCGGGTCACCGCCGCCCAGAGCCCGTCGAACGGCGGGCGGTCCGCGTCCTCCCCCGTCGTGGTCCCGTCCCAGGCGTCGAGACGCCGCCCGACCCCCGCCGACGCCCCGCTCGAATCCGTCGCCAGCGGGTCGACGGACCCCTCGTTCGGTCCGCCTTCATCTCCCTCGCTCGGTCCGGTCGACGCCGGCCCGCCGCCGGACTCGGTCGACCCCGTCTCCGTGGGTTCGACGCCGCTGGACGCGACGTCGGCGGCTCCGGTGCCGTCCGGACCGACCGCGGCCGACGACGGGTCGACGCCGGGTGGAGACACCTCGTCGTCACCGGGCGACGAGATCCCGGCGTCACCGTCGGACGTGGGTCCGTCGTCGCTCGGCGGTGGCAGGTCACCGAGTCCGTCGCTCGGGCTCCCGAGGTCGGCGGTCGGGTCGTCGGGGACCGCGGCGTCTCCGCCCGAACCGGGGTCGGCGTCGCCGTCGACGCCCAGTTTCGCCCGGAGGTCGTCGCCGTCGACGACGGAGACGTCCCGGGACGCGGCGGCGTTCCGGTCGACTTCGCCCGAGCCGACGGTCAGGCAGGTCACCGAGTCGGCGCCCGTCTTCTCGGCGAGCGCGCGGAGCTGGTCGAGGTGGGATTCGCCGACGCCGCGCTCGCCCGCGACCCAGACGATTTCCCCCCGTATCTCGCCGTCTTCGCGGCGCTTGGCGAACACGAAGACGTGCGAGCCGTGTTCTTTGACGGTCGTTCGGTAGCCGTCCTCGGTCCACGCGTCGGCGGCGAGCGCCGCCAGATCGGCCTCGCCGACGCCGTCCAGGTCGGTCGGGTCGACCGGGACGCCGTCGCTCCCGTCGCCGGGGGGATCGGGGTCAGCGGCCATCGGTCCGGACGCGCAGGCGGTCGCGGGTCGCTTCGTCGACGACGCTGTAACTGTTCTCGGCGGCCACGTCGTCGAGCCGCTCGACGAGGTCCTCGAAATCTCCGGCGAGGACGGCCGCCTCGAAGTACGTGGAGTGTTTCGCGCCGAGCGTGACCAGCAGTTCCGTCGAGGACTCGGCGGCCGAGACCGCGGGCTCGCGATGGACGACGCCCTCGTCGGGCACGTCGTCGTCGTCGTGGACGTTGGCCGTCGGCGTGTAGACCGTCCCCTCCTCGACGCAGTAGAGTTCCGCCCACTGGCGGGTCCGCCGGACGTAGTCGTAGAGGAAGGCTGCGCCGCCGACGAGCACCGGCGGGAGGCCGGCCAGGCGCGGTCCGGTCACTACCAGCGAGGCGCCGACGGCGACCAGCGACAGGCTCGCCGTCGTGAGGTTGATCACCTCGGCCATCGGCGAGTCGTCCGGGAGGGGGCTGAGCGACGACTCGAAGGGACGCTTGCGCGCCTTGAACCCGCCCTTCGAGAGGAACATCTCCTCGTCGAAGGCCGCGACCGAGCCGCCGCGACCGGGCGAGGTGGTCTCCGTGGGGACGTAGCCCAGGTCCTCGGTGATCTGCCGGAGGTGAACGTGAAAGGAGTGCAGCGAGAAGAGGTCGGGGATGCGAACGGAGACGCGGTGGGTGTAGTCCATCGACACCTCCTGACCGTCGGTGCGCGAGGTCAACACGAGCGCGAGCCCGAAGAGGATCGCCCCGAACCAGAGCGCGGCCATCGCCCCGCTCAGGTTCGACTCGCCCGGTCCGCCCGCGGCGCCGACCGTGAGCGAGACGACCAGCGCGACGGCCCCGGCGACCGTCAGCGCCACGCCCAGCGACCGGCGCAGCCGGATCCAGTTGAGCCGCTTCCAGTTGGTCGCCGCGACGATCTCCCACCGGTCCACGGGCCCGTCCGCCGTCGCGCCGAGGAGTCCGCCCGCGGCGCCACTCGACTCGCCGAGCGCTCGCTGGATCGTCCCGCGGTCGGCGAGGTAGAGGACGACCGCGAGGGCGACCAGCGGGACGGCGAGATCCGTCAGCGTCGTCACCCACCCCGGTCGCGTACTGTACGGGCCCGGCGGCGGGAGTACCCGCCCGAGCAGGCCGAACCCGATGCCCGCGAGCCCCGAGAGGACGGCGCCGGTTCGTGTGAGTCCCATGTCGCCCGGGACACTCGCCTGTCAACAGTTATAGCTGTCCACGCGAATTTCAGATCTGATACCCGTGCGGCGGGTCAGTGCGCGCGGCCGGAGGATCGACGGAGTGCGACGAGTCTCGCCGGAGTCACACGGATTATCGCGAGACAGTCCGGGATCGACCGCACGACTACGTGCGGTCGACCCGGTAAACGCTTGCACTAATCCGTCTGAGCACTCATTCAATTCAACCACGGCGGCACGTACCGTCTGGGACGGGGAGCCAGCATACCGCGCCGAACGGAGTGAGGCGCGGTCGCACCGGACGCGAGCGAACGGGGCGAGGTACGACCGAACGGTAGCACCTCGTTGTGAACGGCGAGCGTAGCGAGCCGTGAACGGAGTGAGCGAGACGTCCGGCAGTTTTTCCCCACGTTTTCGCGAGGCGGGTTCCCGTCGCGCGCCGAAGGCGCGCGAGGAAACCCGTCGAAGTAAAAAGTGGGTTCTAGTCGTCGTCGGCGCGGGGCGCCTGCTCGACCTCGCCGTCGGCGTCGGCCGCGACCACGCGGTCGCTGCGCGGGCCCTCGATGTCCACGTCGGGGAGCAGGTCGCGCAGGTACTTCCCGGTGTAGGAGCCCTCGGTGCGGGCGACCTCCTCGGGGGTGCCCTCGGCGACGAGTTCGCCGCCGGCCTCGCCGCCCTCGGGGCCCAGGTCGACGATGTGGTCGGCGTTTTTCACCAGGTCGAGCTCGTGCTCGATGACGACGACGGTGTTGCCGTTGTCGGTCAGCCGGTGGAGCACGTCGACGAGCTTGCGCTCGTCGTGTGGGTGCAGGCCGGTGGTCGGCTCGTCGAGGAGATAGAGGGTCTCGCCGGAGTCTTTCTTCCCGAGTTCCTCGGCGAGCTTGACGCGCTGGGCCTCGCCGCCCGAGAGCGTGGTCGAGGGCTGGCCGAGTTGCATGTAGCCCAGCCCGACGTCCTTGAGGAGCTTCAGCCGGCGACGGATCTGGCTGTGGCCCTCGAAGAAGTCGTAGGCCTCGTCGATGCTCATGTCGAGCACGTCGGCGATGGTGGCGTCCTTGTAGGTGACGTCGAGCGTCTCGCGGTTGTAGCGAGCGCCCCCGCACTCCTCGCAGGGCACCTGCACGTCCGAGAGGAAGTTCATCTCGATGGTGACGGTGCCCTGGCCGCCGCACTCCTCGCAGCGGCCGCCCTTGACGTTGAACGAGAAGCGGCCCTTCTCGTAGCCGCGCTGTTTGGCGAGGCTGGTCTCGGCGAACAGCTCGCGGACGTGGTCGAACACGTCGGTGTAGGTGGCCGGGTTGGACCGCGGAGTCCGACCGATGGGCGACTGGTCGATCAGCCGGACGGTCTCGACGTTGTCCAGCCCGGCGATGCCGTCGTGCTCGCCGGGGTTCACGTCGGAGTTGCCGTGCATCTCGCGGGCCAGCGCCTTGTAGAGCACGTCGTGCATGAGCGTGGACTTGCCCGAGCCGGAGACGCCGGTGATGGCGGTGAAACAGCCGACCGGGAGGTCCACGTCCAGGTCTTTCAGGTTGTGCTGGCGGGCGCCCTCGACGGTGAGGTGACCGTCGGCGTCCCGTCGCTCGTCGGGCACCGGGATCGCCTTCTCGCCGGAGAGGTAGTCGCCCGTCGTGGACTCGTCGGTGTCGATCACCTCGTCGAAGTCGCCGTTGACGACGACCTCGCCGCCCCGTTTCCCGGGGCCGGGCCCCATGTCGACGATGGTGTCCGCCCGGCGCATCGTCTCCGTGTCGTGCTCCACCACGAGGAGCGTGTTGCCCAGGTCTCGAAGCTCCTCCAGCGTGTTCAGCAGGCGGTCGTTGTCGCGCTGGTGGAGCCCGATGGAAGGCTCGTCGAGGACGTACAGCACGCCCACCAGCCCGCTCCCGATCTGGGTGGCCAGGCGGATGCGCTGGCTCTCGCCGCCCGAGAGCGTGGCAGCCTCCCGGTCGAGCGTGAGGTAGTCCAGCCCGACCTCACACATGAACCCGAGACGGGCCCGGATCTCCTTGAGGATCTCCTCGGCGATCTTCGTGTCGCGGGGGCCGAGGCTCTTCTCGAGGTTCTCGAAGTGCTCCAGCGCGTCGCCGATGGAGAGCCGGTTGACCTCGGTGATCGCGGTACCGTCCACGAGGACCGCCCGTGATTCGGCCTTCAGGCGGGTGCCGTCACACTCCGGGCAGGTCGTCGTCGCCATGTACTCCTCGATGTGCTCGCGGGCGCGGTCGGAGTCGGTCTCGACGTGCCGGCGCTCCAGATTGGGGATGACCCCCTCGAAGCGCTCGGTCTTCTCGCGGGTGCCGTTCTTGGTGCGCCACTGGAAGTGCACGAGCGAGTCCGTCCCGTGGAGGAACTGCCGGCGGACCGACTCGTCCAGCTCCTCGAAGGGGGTGTCGAGCGAGACGCCGAAGTGCTCGGCGACGTTGTCCAGTTGCCGGGAGTAGTAGGTGCGGTCGTAGCTCCAGGGCTCGAAGACGTGCTTGAGGGGTTTCGAGGGGTCCTGGATCACCAGGTCCTCGCTGACCTCCTTGGTCTCGCCGAGCCCCTCGCACTCGGGACAGGCGCCGTACGGGCTGTTGAACGAGAACGAGCGGGTCTCGATCTCGCTGATGTCGACGTTACAGTGCGTGCAGGCCAGATCCTCGGAGAACTCGACGACCAGGCGGTCGTCGGCGTCGGCCGCGTCGCCGTCCCCCTCGTCGTCGCCGGCGGCGCCCAGATCGCCGACCGACCGCGATTCGGCCCCGCCGAGTTCGACGTCCTCGGGCGGGTCCGGGACAGCGACCTTGAGGACGCCCTCGCCCTCGTCGAGGGCCGTCTCGACGGAGTCGGTGATGCGCGAGCGGGCGTCCGGGCTCACTTCGATGCGGTCGACGACGACGTCGACGGTGTGGTCGTAGTTCTCGTCCAACTCCGGGCGGTCGAGCGAGAGGTCGTGTTGCTCGCCGTCGACCTCGACGCGGGCGTACCCCTCGGCGACGAGTTCGTCGAACAGGTCCTCGAAGGCGCCCTTCTGGTCGCGGACGACCGGCGCGAGGACCTTCGCGCGGGTGCCCTCGGGGAGTTCGAGCACGCGGTCGACCATGTGCTGGGCGGACTGCTCGCCCACCTCGCGGCCGCACTCCGGGCAGTGGGGCGTGCCCACCCGGGCGTACAGCAGGCGGAGGTAGTCGTGGAGCTCGGTGACGGTGCCCACGGTCGACCGCGGGTTGTTCGCGGCGTTCTTCTGGTCGATGGAGATGGCCGGCGAGAGCCCCTCGACGTTCTCGACCTTCGGCTTGTCCATCTGACCCAGGAAGTTGCGCGCGTAGGCCGAGAGCGACTCGATGTACCGGCGCTGGCCCTCGGCGTAGACGGTGTCGAAGGCGAGCGAGGACTTGCCCGAACCCGACAGCCCCGTGACGACCGTCAGCTCCTCCCGGGGGATCGTTACGTCGACGTCCTTGAGGTTGTGCTCCTCTGCCCCGCGGACCTCGATGACGTCTTTGCTCATCTATCCTTCGTCAAGTACCGGTGGTGTGAAACGCTGTCGGTTTCCAGCCCCCGTTCAGTCGGCCGCGTCGCTCGCGCTCACCCCCGAGTCCAGAATCGCACGCACCCGCTCGACGACGTACTCGGCCTCCTCGTCGGTGAGACACATTGGACTGACCGCGAAGGACCCCTCGTCGGCGCCGTCGGCGCCGACGAACACGCGCGGGTCCTCGCGCCTGAGTGCCAGCACGAGGTCCGCGGCCGACGCGCCCGCCCGCTCGGCGTCGACGGCGACCGACACCGTCGGCGCGACGGATTTCGCGCCGTCCGCGACGGTCGTCGACAGGCCCTCGACCGCATCGAGCGCCGCGGCGACCGCGTCGGCGCGGTCGCGCCACTCGGCGCACGTGGCCTCGTGGTCCTCCTCGATGAACGCGTCCAGCGCCGCCAGCAGGCCCACGAGTTCCTCCTTGCCGACCTTGAGCGGGCGGCCGACGCCCTGGCGGGGCACGCCGTCGAACCGGTCGGCGTCGAGGAGGCGCTCGGGCGGGTCCCACACGGACGCCGTGGCGTGCATGTCCAGGTGCTGGGCGGCGACGGACTCGACCAGGTCCGCGCGGCCGGCGAGGATCCCCGTGGTCTGCGGGCCGCGGATCGCCTTCCCGCCGCTGAACGCGACCAGGTCGGCGCCCCGCTCGGTGAACCGCGAGAGGTTCTCGACCGGCGGGAGCTCGGCCGCGGCGTCGACGATCACGGGCACGTCGTGGTCGTGTGCGATCTCGCAGACCTCGGCCAGCGGCGGACCCTCGTCCGATTTGTAGACGTGGGCGACGGCGGCGGTGTCCTCGCCGATGGCGTCGCCGTACTCCCAGGGCTCGACGTTGCGGGCGCCCGTCCCGAGGTCCGCGTCGTTGGTGCCGACGTCGACGACGGTCGCGCCCGCCGTGCGGAGCGCGTGGTCGTACCCGGTGCGGTGCGTGCGGGGCATCACGATCTCGTCGGCGACGCCCGCGGTGTCGGGCAGACGGGCCATCGCGCCCGGGTCGGTCCCCGCGATGCAGGCCGCGGCGCCGAGCAGGAGCGCACCGGCGGCCCCGTTGGTCACGTAGCCGGCCTCGGCACCCGTCACCTCGGCGATGCGCTCGCTCGCCGCGGCCTGCAGGTCCGAGAGGCGGACGAACGACTCGGCCGCCCGATCCATCGCCTCGCGGGCCTCGGGACGGATGCGACTGCCGCCGATCCGCGTCTTGGTCCCCGCGGCGTTGACCACCGTCGGGACGCCCAGTTCCTCGTAGACGGAGCCGTCTGTCATGGACCGACGTCGGGCGGTGTCGGTGAAAAAGTCGCGGAACCGGCGACCGGGTCCGCAACCGTTTCGGCCCCGGGGCGCCACTCGAGGACGTGACCGACCCACACCTCCTCGTCGTCGGCGCCCACCCCGACGACTGTTCGCTCAAGGCGGGCGGCATCGCGGCGAAGTACGTCGAGGCCGACCGCGACGTGACCTTCTGCTCCGTCACCGACGGGAGCGCCGGCCACCACGAGACGGGCCGCGCGGAACTGGCCGCGCGCCGGAAGCGCGAGACCGAGGCCGTCGCCGAGACGCTCGGGATCGACTACGAGGTGTTCGACGTCCCCGACGGGGAGCTCGAACCGAACCTGGAGAACCGCCGCCGGCTGATCCGGTTCGTCCGCGAGGTCGACCCCGATCTGGTCCTCGGGCCGCGACCGAACGACTACCACCCCGACCACCGCTACTGCGCGCGACTGCTCCGGGACACCGCGTACATGCTGATCGTCCCGAACGTCTGTCCCGACGCGGAACCGATGGACGAGAACCCGGTGTTCGGCTACCTCGCCGACGAGTTCCGGAAGCCGGCGCCGTTCGAGCCCGACGTCGTCCTCGACGTCTCCGACGCGGTCGAGCGCAAGCTCGACGCCCTCGACTGCCACGAGTCCCAGATGTACGAGTGGCTCCCCTACACGTTCGGCGTGCTCGACGAGGTGCCCGCGGGCGACGCCGACCGTCGCGCGTGGCTCGCCGACGAGGGCATCGACCACCTCGACGCCAGCGCGGCCGTCAACGTCGCCGACCGCTTCCGCGAGGAACTGTGCGCCCGCTACGGCGAGGAGCGCGGCGCGGCGGTCGAGCACGCCGAGGCCGTCGAGATATCGGAGTACGGCGCGCCCCTGACCGACGACCTGCGCGAGGAACTGTTCTTCTTCTGAGCGCGGTCGACCCCCGCCGAATCGTGGCGGTCGACCCCCGCCGAAGGGCTCGGGCCCCCGCGAGCGGTCGGGGCGGATTCGACCGCCTGCGATCGTTTCTTGGTGACCTGGCCCACACCTCGGGTGATGCACGAGATCGGTCTGATCGGGTCCGGATTCATCGCCGGGCTCCACGCCGGGGCCTACGCCGACGTCGACGACGCCGAGATCGTCGCCGTCGCCTCGAAGGAGGACGCGAGCGAGTTCGCGGAGCGCCACGCGCCCGAGGCGGCGCTGTACGACGACGCCGAGGCGCTGCTCGACGAGCGCGACCCGGACGTCGTCGACGTCTGCGTGCCCACCGACCAGCACCGCGCCGTCGTCGAGACGGCGGTCGAACGGGGACACGACGTCCTCTGCGAGAAGCCGATCGCCCGCACGCTCGCCGACGCGCGGGCGATGGCCGACCTCGTCGCCGAGCGCGACGCGACGTTCATGGTCGGGCACCTGCTCCGGTTCTACCCGCAGTACCGCCGCGCGAAGGAACTGATCGCGGACGGGGGCGTCGGCGAGCCCGCGGTCGCCAATGCCACGCGGGTCGGGCCGTACCCCGATTACTGCTGGGACAACTGGTTCGCCGACCCCGAGCGCAGCGGCGGCGTCCTCCTCGACCTGAGCATCCACGACTTCGATTACCTCCGGTGGCTGCTCGGCGAGGTCGAGCGGGTGTACACCCAGTCGGCCCGGTGGCGCGACGACGGGAGCCTGATGGACCACGCGGTCGCGGTCCTGCGCTTCGAGAGCGGCGCG
The DNA here is from genome assembly GCA_042217395.1 of Halosimplex sp. Taxonomy (GTDB): domain Archaea; phylum Halobacteriota; class Halobacteria; order Halobacteriales; family Haloarculaceae; genus Halosimplex. The sequence continues at coordinate 12,088 of JBDGSU010000019.1, read as the reverse complement.
GTGGCCCACGTGACGGGGTCGTGGGCCCAGCCGGAGTCGCGGCCGTTCGGCTTCTCGCTGGAGGTCGCCGGGGACGAGGGCCTCGTCGAGTACGACGGCGACGGCGCCGTCTCCGTCGAGTGGTACGGCGACGGGGGCGACGAGCGCGAGGCGGCCACCGGCGTCGACCCGATGCGCCGGGAGATCGAGCACTTCCTCGAGTGCGTCGAGACCGGCGAGACGCCCGAGATCACGGTCGAGGACGCCATCGAGGCGGTCCGGATCTCGCTCGCGGCGATCGAGTCGAGCGAGCGCGGCGAACCGGTCGCGGTCGCGGAGGTGGGGCCGTGACGGTCGCCGTCGGGATCCTCTCGGCCGCGCACGTCCACACCGACGCCTACGCCGGGCTCCTGGCCGACCACGGCGAGGCCGAACTCGTCGGCGTCGCCGACGACGACGCCGAGCGCGGACGCGAGACGGCGGCGCGCCACGACACGGAGTTCCTGCCGGCCGAGGAGTTGCTGTCGGCCGCGGACGGCGCCGTCGTCTGCTCGCCGAACGCGACTCACGAGGCGTGGGTCGAGCGGACCGCCGAGGCGGGCGTCGACGTCCTCTGCGAGAAGCCGCTCGCCCCCACGTACGAGGGCGCGCGCCGGATCGCCGACACCTGCGCGGCGGCGGGGGTCGAGGCCGGCGTCTGCATGCCGATGCGGTTCAGCCCGCTGGCGCTGGCGGCCCGCGAGCGCTACGAGTCCGAGATCGGCGACCTGCGGTTCGTCTCGGGGACGAATCGGGGGAAGATGCCCGGCGGCTGGTTCGCCGACCCCGACCTGGCGGGCGGCGGCGCCGTCATGGACCACACGGTCCACCTGCTGAACCTCGTGCGGTGGTACACCGGGCTGGAGGTCGCGGAGGTGTACGCCGAGACGGGGACGCGGATGCACGACGTCCCCGTCGAGGACGTGAACCTCCTGTCGATGACGCTCGAGGACGGGACGCCGTTCACGCTCGACGGGTCGTGGTCGCGGCCCGACGAGTGGCACACCTGGGGCGACGTGAGCCTCGACCTGCTCGGGACCGAGGGGTCGGTCGGGTTCGACTCGACGGGCGCGCAACTGACCCACACCGACGGCGACGGCGTCCGCTCGGTCCCGGTCCGCCGGGACGCCAACGAGGGGCTCGTCGACGACTTCGTGACGGCGGTCGCCGAGGGGCGCGACCCGCGCACGACCGTCGCGGAGGGCGCGACCGAGGTCGCCGTCGTCGAGGCCGCCTACGAGTCGGCCGAGCGCGGCGAACCCGTCGGCGTCGAGTACTGATAGGTCCGTCGCGGAGTCTCGACCGGGCGTGTTACAGAGGTCCGAAGAGAAAGCCCACGGCTTTAGCCGTGGGAGGAATCAGACAGTCATTTGACGTGCGGGTCCGCCTCTGCGAGTGGTATCCCGGTCCGGGCCGGGGAGGGATACCGAGGTCGGGGTAAGGATATGCACGCCACCGCAGTCGTGGCGGTAGATGAAGCCCGCTATCGCGACCGGGAGCCGTACTGGCTCGGCTCTGAACGCAGGTCCGTCCCGGACCGCGGATGGACGGGACCTGCGAACCTCTCCGGTCGTGGGCTCCCGTCTGTGGCGGGAACCCCACGACTTCAGTCGTGGGAGGAAGTCAGGCCGCCTCGCCGGTCGGGCCGGCGGAACCGTCGGCGCTCGTCGAGCGGACGGCGAGTCCGATTGCCGCGCCGACGAAGCCGGCGGCGGCGAGGTAGAGGTACATGCGCTGGATACCGAGCGCGTCGGACAGTTCGCCGGCGACGACCTGGCCGACGGCGCCGCCCAGCCCCATCCCGAGGCCGGTGAGGGCGGTCTGGGCCGTCGAGGTCACCCGGTCGGCGGCGACGGCGAACACGATGTTGACGACGGCGAGGTTGAAGAGGCCGTAGCCGAGGCCGCCGACGACCTGCACGGCGACGATCGCCCACGGCGCCGACGTGAGCCCGTAGACGACCTGCGGGAGCGCGACGCCGGCGCCCCCGGCCACCAGGAACGCCTTGTGCGACCCCGTGAGCCGGAGGGCGTAGACGAAGGCGACCGTCTCGAACAGCGTCTTCACCGTCCACGCGACGCCGGTCAGCGCGTCGGGAGACAGCGTCCACGGTCCGACGACGGCGCTCGCCTCGACCGCCCGCATGTACACCGAGAAGAACGACGAGCCGCCGCGGATCGACAGCCCGACCACGAACGCCACGAGCAACACGACCAGGAAGTCGCCGTTCGTGGCGAGCGTCCGGACGGCGCTCGACAGCGGCGGGTCACCCGCCTCGTCCGCGTTTTCGCCGCCCGATTCGTCTCTACCTCCCGGTCCGCTCCCGTCTTCACCGCCCACTCCGTCTCCACCGCCCGCTCCGTCTCTACCCCTCGGTCCGGCTGCGTCCACTTCGTCGGCGTCGCCGGCGGATCTCGGGAGCGTCCAGACGACGCCGGCGAGCACGACCATCCCGAGGGCGTAGACGTAGACGATCGACGCGATGCCCAGCGCCGCGACGAGGAAGCCGAAGCCGAGGCTCCCGATGCCGAAGGCGATCGAGCCGAACGCGCGGACCCGCCCGTAGTCGTAGCCCCGCGAGAGGACGAGCCCGTTGGCGATGGGGACGATCGGGGCGTGGAAGACGGAGAAGGCGACCGTTCCGGCGGCGACGAGGAGGAACGGTTCGGCGAGCCCGTCGGCCGCCGGGTAGGCCAGCAGGCCGACCGCCGAGACCGCCGCGGCGACGACGAGCACCGGCCGCTCGGCGCGCAGGTAGTCGGTGACGAGCCCCCACAGCGGCTGGGCCGCCACCCCCGCGGCCGTCATCAGGAAGCCGATCCGTCCCATCGCCGACCCCGACATGCCCATCTCCCCCAGGTAGACGTTCCGGAAGACGACGAACCCGGAGAAGGCGACGAAGTGGACGAAAAACAGCGACTGGAACCGCACCTTCTGCCCGTCCAGGTCGCCCCACCCGCGCCACAACCGGTCCAACGCGTTCGTCGACACGACTCTCCCGATGGGACCCCGCCACCTAAACGTCCGACTCGCGGCGGATCCCGCCGCCAGTTCGATCGCCCATCGGCCGGGCCCCGCCGACGAGACCGCCGGTGGTTCCGACCCGACCCGGGGCCCGCCGTCCGACCGTTCCGGGCCCGACCGCACGCCGGTCCGTCCGGGGCGGTTTCGATGCGCTGTCCGTCACGCGTTACAGGGGCTCGTCGATTTCAACGGGTGTGGGCCGCGCTCGCGGGTCGATCGACCGGGGGTTTGATTGTTCCCCCGGTGATACGTCCGCGAGACGCATGGCTGGGACCTACGACATCGCGGGGATCGAACTGGGAGACGACAGCTACACCGTCGAGCAGTCGCTGATCCGGAACAAGTACAAGGCGATGGACGCCGCGGGCAACGTCGTCCTCCGCGGGAAACAGAAGATGCTCAAGATGAAAGAGGAGTTCCCGTTCACGGACGGGAACGGCACCGACGTGTTCACGGTCAAGGCCGGTGGCATCATCGACGTGGCCGGCAACTACGTCCTCTCGGACGCACAGACCGACGAGGACCTCGTCATCCTCGACAACGATTACTCCATCCTCCAGGACACCTGGACGATCCGCGACGCGCGCGACGAGTCGAAGATCGCCGAGATCAACTCGCGGGGGGCCCTTATCACGCTCGCGCGCCACTACCTGCCGCTGGGCGCGCTCATCCCGCACAAGTACGAGATCACCGACCTCGACGGCGACCACGTCGGCTCCATCGAGGGGCAGTTCTCGATCAAAGACCGCTACGAGATCACCATCGACGACGCCAGCGACGTGCCGAAAGAGCCCGTCGTCGCCGCGGCGATGGTCATCGACGCGATCCAGGGGAACTAATCGGAGTCCGTGCCGCCTATAGTAGAATTTGAAAGACGTCGCTCGGACAATCGCACGCTGTCGTGCGATTGACTGTGCAAACGCTTTCAAATTCTACTATACCCGTGCTTCGGTGTACGCGATCTCCCGGCGCTTGTCGGGCCGATCGCTGGTCATGGTCGGGAGTTGCAGCGTTTTCCGGGAAAGATCTGGGGGCTGACCTCTCTCTACTCCCGTTCGGCGTCGCGCTTCCACTCGCGTTCCTGCCGGCGCTCGGCGACGTGACGGCGGCCGTCGGCGAGGTCCGCGCTGGCGCGGTCGGCGAGTTCCGTCACGTCGGCCATGAAGTCGTCCTCGAAGGACTCCAGCACGTCGTAGGACCAGCGGTGTTCGTCGACGACGCCCCGCGGGAGGTGGCTGTCACGGATCTCGTCGGCGAGGGCCTCGTGACCGGTCTCGCGGAGGATCGACTCCGCCTCGGCGAGGTGCTCCATCGCGTGGCCGGTGTCGTGGTGGAACTCGACGAGCGTACCGTGGGCCCGGCGGAGCCACTCGACCCCGAGTTCCACCTCGTGGAGCGCCTCGACTTCCCCGTCGCTCAGGTCGCTTCCCGGCCGTTCGCGGTCGGTGGCCATGCCATACAATAGCACACGTTGCGCAATAGGACTATCGCCGACACGGCCCCGCGTGGTCAGACGGTCGGGGGTCAGTTCGACGAGGGGGGGTCGGCGGATCCCGTTACGCGTAGGCGGCGAACTCCTCGCCGAAGACGAGGAAGTAGACGACGCCCGCGATCCCGACGACGCTGGCGACGCTGAAGGCCAGTTCCGGGCCGGCGGTGAGCGTCTCGAGGGCGTCGAACGGCAGGGCGAGGACCCAGTCGCTGTCGTAGAGGTAGCCGCCGAGCGCGGCGCTGGGGATGACGACGGTGTTGCGGAGGAGGTAGTACGCGCCGGTCACCCGGCCGCCGGCGTCGCGCTCGGCGGGGCCGACGATCAGGGCCTTGTGCGAGGGGAGGCCGGCGAAACGCAGGCCCGAGAACGCGAAGAGGGCGGCGACGATCAGCGGGTCGGCGGGCGCGGAGATGAGGAGGACGGGGAAGACGGCGTAGACGGCGAAGCCGAGCGCGACGACGGGTTTGAGCCCGACGCGCTCGGCGGCGATGGCGGCCGGGGCCATCGAGAGCAGGGCGACGACCATCTCGACGCCGAGCAGGACGCCGAAGAAGACCGCGGGGTTGAGGTAGTACCCGAAGAGCGTGACGTCGAGCTCCCAGATCCGGGTGACGACGAGGATGAGGAAGCCGTAGGCCATCCCGTTCGCGAACCGCACGAGCGTGTCCGCGACGAGCAGCGGGCCCAACGGGTCGGGCAGGTCGGCGAGGTCCCGTCGGATCTCGGCGATCCCCTCGAACGCCCTGCCGAACGAGTCGGACTCGGACTCGTAGCGGACGTGCTGGACGACGGTGGCGACCGCGCCGAAGGCGACGGCCAGACCGAGGACGTACAGGAAGCCGGGGAGGATGTCCGACTCGGCGCCGCCGCCGACGGCGAAGAGGAGCCCCGCGGCCAGCAGCGGGCCGATCAGGAAGGCCGTCCGGCGGACCGTCTCGGTGCTGGCGAACCCGCGCGCCAGTCGGTCGTCCGGGACGCTCTGCTTGACGATGGCGAAGGTCGCGCCGAGGCCGAAGGACTTCCAGGCCTGCGCGAGGACGAGGCCGACGAAGATCCACAGCCACGGCTCGAGGACGACGCCTCCCAGTTCGATCGGCCCCACGAGCGGCGCGACGAGCCAGACGAGAAAGCCCAGCGTCGAGAGCAGGCCGAACAGGGTCAGGGCGTGTCGGGAGCCGACGCGGTCGGAGAAGACGCCGCCGGCGTAGGGGTAGACGGCGCTGATGACGTTGCCGAAGGAGCCGTAGAGGCCGACGACGAAGGGCGTCGCGCCGAGGACGACGAGGTACTCCGAGAGGTAGCGACCGGTCATCTGGAAGCCGAGACTGAAGGCGAACATCGCCAGCGAGAGGACCAGCACGTCGGGCTCCAGCGAGAAGAACTGCCGCACCGTCGACCGAACGCTCGGGCTCTCGGTAGCCATGTCCGACCCTTCGTCCCCCCGGTACCTAAACGCCCGCGACGCGGCGGCGATCTCCTGTTTGCCCTCCCCCGAGAAACAGTGTCGTACGTCGCTCTCCTGAGCGGTTCAGTCCCGGCGACGGCGAGCGGTCAGTGCGCTGACCGCGAGAGCCAGGAGCGCCGTTCCGGCGCCGAACCCGGGTCCGAGGCCGCTGCTCGTCGCCGTGGGCGTCGCGGTCGCCGTGGGAGTCGCGGTCGGAGTGGCAGTGACCGTGGGGGTGGCGGTCGGGGTGTTCGCGCCGCCCGGATCGACGCCCTCGACCGTCACGCTGGCTTCCCGGTCGTCGGCCTCGGCGGTGATCGTGACGTTCCCGGCCGACTCGACGGGGACACTGACGACGCCGCTCTCGTCGGTCTCGCCGACGTTCGAGCCGTCGACGCCCACCGACGCGCCGGCGACCGGGGCGCCGTACTCGTCGGTGACGGTCACCCGGACCGACTCCCCGACGACCACCCGGTCGTTGCCGGCCTCGACGCTGATCGACGGGGTGCGCTGGACGGTCGCGTTGAGCGCGGTGGCCGATTCGCCGACGCGCAGGCGTTCGGTGACCGACTCGTACCCCGGCTTGGTGATCGTCACCTCGTAGGCGTCGTTGACGGGGACGCTCACGGTGACCTTGCCGGATCCCTGCGTGGTCACGTCGGCGACGCCGGGGACCGTGACGTTCGCGTTCGTCACCGGCCGCGCCGGGTCGAAGTGGTCGTCCCTGACGGCGAAGGTCACGAGCACCGAGTCCCGTTCGATGGTCGTCGTCTCGGTGACCCGGCCGTCGACGGTCAGCGTCGTCTTGTTCCGGCGGTACCCCTCCTTGAACGCGATGAGCGTGTAGTTCCCCTGTTCGATAGCGTCGGTGGTGAAGGTCCCGTCGGCTGTCGTCCGGGCGTTGACGACCGGCTGGCCATCGTGGAACATACGGACGATCGCGTTGCCCAGCGGCCCACTCTCGCCGCGGACGGTGACCGTCGCGCGGCCCTCCCGGGCGACCCGGATCGTCACGTCGCGCTCGCTGGCGTTCTCGACGACGTAGGGTTCGTTGCGGACGTAGTGGGGGTGGTCGACCCGGACGGTGACGTCGGCGCCCTCGGCCACGGTGAGGAACGCCTTCCCGTTGCCGGCGGTCGTCCGGTTGACCGGACCGCCGCCGTCCCAGGTGGCCGAGAGCTCGGCGTCACCGAGCGGGTTCCCCCCCCTGATCGACGACGGTGACGGTGAGCGTGACGGTGTCCTGTCGCGCGTCGGCGTCCCCGATGGCCGACGCGCCGACGCCCCCGACGAGCGACGCGCCGACGAGGGCGAGCGAGAACAGCACCGCGGCGACTCGTGCGTGTGCCCGTGACATATCCGGAGCGTCACCGGGCGCGCCCATATCTCTGTCGACCGTTCGCCCGTCCGCTGATACCGCCTACCGCCGTCGGCGGCCACCGAACGGGAACATAGGCCCTCTCTACGGTCGGTTCACCGTCAACGACCGTCCCGGAGTTCCTCGACGAGCGATTCGACCTCCGCGCGGGTCGCGGACGTCATCGCCCCGGGAAGCGTCCGCGCCAGCGTCGCGCTTGCCACGCCGTAGGCGAGCGCCTCGTCGGCGCTCGCTCCCCCGAGGATCCGTTCGAGGAACGCGCCGGTAAACGCCTCGTGCTGGCCCGTCGGATCGACCGCGTCGACCGCGATCCCGTCCTGCTCGTGGATCACGCCGTCGCGACAGACAAGGGCGCCGCGCTCGCTCCTGGTTATCACCACCGTGTCGAACCCCCGTTTGGAGGCGACGGTGTGGGCGAACTTGCGGGGTTCGTCGGTCCGCTCGAAGACCGCTCTCGCCTGCTCCTCGTCGGCGATCAGCACGTCGACGGCGTCGAACACGCCCCCGAGCGTCTCGCGCGCTTCCGCGACCGACCAGAGCCCGGGCTGGAAGTCCAGATCCATCGCGACCAGCCCGCCGCCCGCCGCCCGCAGGACCGCCTCGGCCGTCTCGACGATCTCGCCCGACAGCGAGAGCGTGCTCCCCGCGACGAAGGTGGCGTCGGCCCGCTGGACCCGGTCCATCGGTAGCTCACCGGGCGTCACCGACGCCGCCGCCGCGCGGGCGCGGTCCTGCAGCAGTCGCTGATCGCGCGGCTCGGGCCCCCGCTCGGCGAACTGGAGCCCCTGTCGCCCCTCCTCGGCCCACGCGATCTCGGTGTCGACGCCGTGCTCGTGTAGCGCTCGCTCGACGCGGCGGCCCAGCGGCGAGTCCGGGAGCTTCGAGAGCCACGTCGCCTCGACCCCCATCGCGCTCGCCGCCGCCGCGACGTTGCTCTCGGTCCCCGACACCCGCAGTTCCACGTCCCGCGCCCTCTCCAGCCGCTCGTCCCCGACCGGCGCCACCCGCAGCGACGTCTCGCCGAACGTGACCAGCTCTGTCATACCCCGTTCATGGCTAGCATCCGGTTTAGTTCATTTGGCGATCGGGGAACGTGTTCGATTCAGGAAAGCACTGGCCGACTCCGCTGTGGCGCGCGCTGTCGCGCGTTTCATCGCGCGACAGCATCGTGCGAGGGACGAACGAGGGAGCGAAGCGACCGAGTGAGTCGGCTGGGGAGGCGTGAGGCGCGGTGCTTTGCGGTCGCTGTTCTGCAGTACCTGGCGGACTGAAAGGGCGAGGTGCGCGTGGCGGCTACGCCGCCACGCCGTGTGGAGGTCGGCGGAGCCGACCTCCCGGCTCGGGCGGTCTGCGCGACCCCTATCCGAGTGAGCGTGGCGAACGAGGATATGTCGCACAGACCGCCCGAGCGCGCCGAGGGCTTTCGTCGCTCGCTGTCACTGGCAATCGGTCTCACGGCTAGCGAGCGCGCCGAGGGCTTTCGTCGCTCGCGGTCATCGGCGGTCGCTCTCGCGGCTAGCGAGCGCGCCGAGGGCTTTCAGCGCACACTATAGAACGCGGTCGTTCGACTTCAGCCCGAACACGAAACTCAGTCCCGTCGACCGCCGTGACCGGGGTAATCGCGCTCGAAGCGGGCCTCGATCTCCTCGGCGTCGAACTCGACGACGACGGGGCGACCGTGCGGGCAGGCCCACGGGTTCTCGCAGTCGTCCAGCCGGGCGAGCAGGTCCCGAACCGACCCTTCCGTCAGCGAGGTATTCCCGGTGATCGACGGGTAACACGCGAGATCCGCGAGCAGTTCGTCGGCGGCGGCCTCGACGGTCTCGGCGGCGCTGCCCTCGCCCTCGACGAACGCGGCCAGGGCGTCTCGCAACAGGTCGGGGTCGGCGGCGTCGGCGACGAGCGACGGGACGGTCCGCACCTCGACGGTCCGGTCGCCGACGCGCTCGGCCCGGAACCCCAGCGTCGATAGCGCCTCGCCGTAGGTCTCGAAGAGTTCGGCCTCGCGGGCGGTCAGGGAGAGTTCGACGGGGCTGGCGAGGGCCTGGGTCGTCGTCTCGCCGGCGAAGGCGTCGCGCAGGCGCTCGTAGTTGATCCGCTCGTCGGCCGCGTGCTGGTCGATCAGCACGAGCCCGTCGTCGGTCTCCGCGAGCACGTACGTCTCGTGGAGCTGGCCCAGCACGCGCATCGAGGGGAGCGCGTCGAACTCGGTGGACCGCTCCGTAGCCCGGTCGCCGGGCTCGCCCCCGCCGAGTCTCGCCTGGTCGTGGCCCCCGGAGAACTTCCGGGCGCGGTCGTGCGGATCGGCGTCGGCGGCCGTCTCCGGTGACTGCGACTCGGTCGGGGACGTCTCGACCGTCGACCCCGCGTCCGCCCCGGCTGCCGTCTCACCGTCCGCCCCGGCTGCCGACAACTCGCCCGTCTCGGCCGTCGATTCCTCGTCCGTCCCGGCCGTCGATCCGGGCTCGAAACCCGTCTCCGTCCGCGAGACGGGCTCGGTCTCGGCGGTCGACTCGGTCGCGGCGTCCGCGGCCCGTTCCGCCGTCGGATCACCGTCAGTACCGTCGCTAACGGCTGATTCCCTCGTGGGCGCTCTGTCCGACACGGGGTCTGACCGCGGCGAGGGCGCGTCGGGGTCCGAGGAGAACGTCGGGCCGGTGACCGAGGGGGTGTCGTCGCCACCGTCCGGGTCAGCGCTCGACTGCTCACCTTCCGCGCTCGGACGTCCGGTCTCGTCGCTTCGCTCCGGTGTGATCTCGGTCTGTTCGGGCGCGGACTTCCCGCGGGGGGCGCCGCTGCGGAGGAACCCCTCCTCGAGCAGGGCCGACTCGACGGCGGTGCGGATCTGCTCGCGGACGCCCTCCTCGTCGGCGAAGCGGACCTCGAGCTTGCGCGGGTGGACGTTCACGTCCACGTCGCCGGGGGGCACGTCGAGGAAGAGGACGGCGAAGGGGAATCGATCGGGAGCGAGCTGGTGGCCGTAGGCGTCGACGACGGCGTCGCGGACGGCGCTCGCGGTCACGTACCGGCCGTTGACGTACGTCGAGCAGTACTCGCGGGTGCTCCGGGTGGTCTCCGGGTGGCTCACCAGCCCCGAAACGCCGTCGAGCGGACCGTCGGGGAGGGACCCTTCGTCTTCGCTCTCGCCCTCGCCGGCTCCGTCCTCGCCCTCGCATTCGCCGGCGGTCGCCTCGACGTCGACCATCGACTGGGCCACGTCGCGGCCGTAGACGGACATGACGGCCTCGCGGCGGTCGCCCTGGCCGGTGGTGGCGAACGTCTCGCGGCCGTCGTGGGTCAGCGAGACCGCCACGTCGGGGTTGGCCAGCGCGTAGCTCGTGACGACCGTGTTGACGTGGGCGAACTCCGTCCCGTCCTGTTTGAGGTACTTGCGGCGGGCCGGGACGTTGAAGAAGAGGTCGTCGACCTCGATCGTCGTGCCCTCGGGGCAGCCCGCGGGCTCGACGCTGGTGACCTCGCCGCCCTCGACGGTGAGCGCGGTGCCGCGACCCGCGTCGACGTCGTCGCGGTCGGCGCGGGGCCGGGTCGTGATCGTCAGGCGGGAGACGGCGCCGACGGCGTGGAGCGCCTCGCCGCGGAAGCCCAGCGTGCCGACGCCCGACTCCAGGTCGTCGATGTCGCGGATCTTCGAGGTAGTGTGTTCCTCGACGGCCCGGGTGACCTCGGCCTCGGTCATGCCGATGCCGTCGTCGGCGACGCGGACGCCGTCCTTGCCGCCGCGTTCGACCGCCACCTCGACGCGGGAGGCGTCGGCGTCGAGGCTGTTCTCGACGAGTTCCTTCACGACCGACGCGGGGCGCTCGACCACCTCGCCCGCGGCGATGCGCTCGACGGTCGCCTCGTCGAGCCGGCGTATGTCGACCATCACCCCACCGTGGGGGCGGCGCCCTCAAAACGTTCTCGGAGCGGCGACGCCCGCGAAACCTTCCCGGAGCGACCGCGCCGTCTGGACGGCCGGATTCCCGCTCGCCGGCGAGCGGTCACCGCGCGTCGTCGGCGTCGCGTTCGTGGTTGGACACGGCGCGCTCGACGGCGTCCTCGAGCGACTTGAAGTGCATCTCCTCGATGGCGCCGTCGGGCGTGTACCAGCAGTAGTCGTCGTGTTTCCCGTCGAGATCCACGTTCCGGTTGCGCGCCTCGACGCGGTAGAGGACCGCGTACACCGGCTCGTCGCCTTTCCCCCAGATGTCCGTCACGGTCTTGACCGGTTCCTCGACCGTGGTGTGCAGGCCGATGCGGTCGTGGAGGGTCCGGCGCAGCGCCGCCTCCGGCTCCGCGTCGGCCTCGATCCGCCCCCCCGGGAAGGTCCACGGCCGCAGCCCGCTCGTCACGAGCAACACGTCGCCGTCCGGACCGAAGACGATCCCCCGCTGGGTCACGTGCCCCCTGAAGTACGTCTCACCCATCGTCCGTTCCCTCTGTCCGTACGCCCTTGAACGTTTACGTCCGATCCGGTCTCAGGACCGCCTGCGGACGCACTCGCCGCGCCCGCCCTCGCCAGCACCCGGTGGATCCGGACCTGCCGGCGGCCGCTGTTCGCGGACCTGCCGACGGCCGCCGTCAGACTGATGTGCCGCGCCGCCGCGACCGCGCAACTTCGCCGACAGAATTATTCGATATCGAATAATTCTGCGAACGGATACGTATTTTGATATACTGACGGCACCGTAGAAAGGGTCGGTCATAAGCTATCTAACGTCAACCAGTAGCA